>JAVEYW010000004.1 GCA_034003325.1 Desulfobacterales bacterium | reverse complement strand
GCGTCATTTTCGCGAAAATCCCGTTTTGCGACAACCATGGCGTTGAATCCCAGATGGAAGCGGCCGATCTTGAAACAATCGGATTGCCAAGCCTTATGATCGAGCGGGATTATATTTCCACCGACGAAGGCCGTTTGAAAACGCGGATTCAGGCCTTTTTGGAGAAGCTGGGTAAATAAGCACCTCAGGAATTTTGCATATAAGAACCAATGACCAACAGAGTGGCAAAGGAGACCGGCCAAAATGGGGGAAACAGTTCAGACCAAATATGAGTGGTTAAGAAAGCTCGACGCCATTTGCGATCTTTTTATCGGGTTGATCGGCAGCGGGGCCAAGACGATGGCCGATGTGGATCTGCCGACTTTTTTACAGCAGATACCGGAATTTCATGCCACCTTGGCGCTCGGGGCATATCCTGAAGTGTTTGCTGCGGCCCTGAAGGAAAAAAACCGACAGGCCATATATGATCAATGTGTGGCGATGAAGCAATACCTTCAGGATCTCTTTGCGAATATGGAGCAGGGAAAACCCCTCGCCTATTATTTTGTCACCATGACACCGGAGATTCTCCATGGGCTGGACTTGGCGCCCGTATGCTTTGAGTTGATGCCGGTTTTTCTGAGCGCGGTGTTGCGCCGGGGGGTTGAAGAAGAGATGGATCTTCTGGAGTTGAAAGGGCTTCCCACCCATCTGTGTTCCGCCCAGAAGGGGACGGTCACGGCCATTGAAATCGGCCGAATGCCGATGCCGGACGTGATGGTGAAACCGAGCACCCCCTGTGATTCGAGCTCCATGCTCTATCAATATGTGATGGAGCGAAACAAGGTTCCCCTGGTGGTGCTGGATGCGCCTTATTATTCCAACAAGCGGGCATTTAACTATTATCACGATGAATGGAAACGCATGGTGGAAAGCCTGGAAAAAATCACGGGCCGCGCCCTGAATGAAGACCTGCTGAGAAAGCATGTGGAATACGGCAACCAGCAGCTCTGGTACCTGTATGAATTGCAGAAGATGCGCCGCGCGGTTCCCAACCCGGATCCCGGCATGCATCGGTCCTTTGATGTCGGCTCCCTTTACCAATGCGGAACCAATGCCCGGTATGTCGATTATTTGAAGACGTGCTATGAGCAGGCCAAAGCGCGTTATGACAAAGGGATCGGCTTTTTGCCCGAGGGAAAAAAGGAGATCCGTACCCTGTGGACCTGGGGGATCACGCCCTTTTACATCGATATGTATGACTGGCTCGAAGAGGATTACGGCATGAGCTATCTGGAGTGTGCGGCGAGCTACCTTCCCGGCGACATTGTCGGCCTTGTGAACACCACCAGTGTGGACTCCATGATCGAGGGTTTGGCGTGGCGGTCCTTCAACATGCCCATGTCACGAAACGTTATGTCGTTTTCGGACATCTGGATCAACGATTTCGTGAATCTGGCCAAAACCTGTCACGCGGATGCGGCGGTTTTTTCCGGGCACATGGCCTGCAAGCATTCCTGGGGGGTCAATAAACTCTTAAGCGATGCCCTGCAGGAGGAGGTCGGGATTCCCACCTTTCAATGGGAAACGGATATCGTGGACGCCCGGTTTACGCCCCGCGAGTCGGCCCATGACCAGTTGGCGGAGTTTTTCAGTAATATTTGATGGGCGCATGACAATAAAGCGAATCTGAATGCAACAAGCGGTCCGATTTAATTTATAATAAATGATTAAGGTGACCCACTATGAGAAAAAATTTGGCAAAATTCGTCCAGCATGTCAATCTGCTGAATCCGTATTGTACCGAAAAATCTCCCGAGTACAAGGCGCTGAAAAATGTGCTGGCCGATGACATGATCGAGATCGGGCTCAGCATGAAAATCCGCACGCCCTACGCCATAGAAGCGATAGCGAAAAAGACGAAGCGCACCCCTGAAAATGTCAAGGCGCTGGTCGAAAAAATGGCCGAGATCGGTGTTCTTGAATACACGAGAGTCAACGGCGAAGAGCGGGTGATGCTTCCGGTTTTCGCGCCCGGCAGCATGGAACTGATGGTGATGAAGCAAGATCAGGTCGAAGCCCACCCTGAAATCGCGCAAAACTTCGTTGATTTTGTCGAGGGATTGGTCAAAAAGACCGCAAAATTTTTCCCGAAAGGTTCCGGACTGGTGATCACCGTGCCCGTACAGAAAACGATCGATGCCGAACCCCGGAAAGCCGAGATTGAAGAGTTGAGTTATTGGGTTGAGAAGTATGCCCCCAGTCTTGCCGTAACCGGGTGCCAGTGCCGTAGATCAGCGCGGATTATTGGAAAAGCCGGCGAGGATCTCGAAGGGGAATGGTGCATTACGCTGGGCGAGTTTGCCGAGTCTTGCATCAAGACCAACCGGGCCAGAAGGGTCACGAAAGAAGAAGCCTACGATATTCTGCACAGGGCCGAGGAGATGGGTTATGTCCACGAGGTGACGAATGTGGACGGCCCCAAGAACTCCCTGTTTATTTGCAACTGCCACCCCGAATGCTGTCTGGCATTCAGAACGGCAAGGCTTGTGGATACGCCCAACATGATGCGCTCGAACTTTGTGGCAAGCATTGATAAGGAGAAGTGTGCCGCTTGCGGCCAGTGCGTCGATGTCTGCCCCATGAACGCCGTCAAACTGGGGCAGAAGATTTGCCAGGCAACACCGGTAAAAATAAAGAAAAACATCAGTCCGGACGATCACATCTGGGGGAAGGACAAATGGCAACTTGACTTCTTGCTGACCCGGGAAAACGTGGTGCCCGAAACGGGCACGTCTCCCTGCAAAACCCTGTGCCCCGCCCATATCTCCGTGCAGGGCTATGTCAAACTCGCGGGCATGGGGAAATATATGGATGCCCTGGAGCTGATCAAGAAGGAAAACCCCTTCCCGGCCGTATGCGGCAGGATCTGCCCCAGAAAATGCGAATCGGGATGCACGCGAGGCGATATTGACGAACCCGTGGCGGTCGATGAGATCAAGAAATTCATCGCCGAGAAAGAACTTGACAGCGCTTCGCGCTACGTTCCGAAAAAGAAGTTCGATAAGGGGAAAAAGATAGCGGTCATCGGCGCAGGCCCCGCCGGTATGAGCTGCGCTTATTATCTTGCGATCTTCGGACATCACGTCACGGTATTCGAGAAGCAACCGCAGCCCGGCGGGATGCTCAAATACGGCATCCCCGCCTTCCGGTTGGCGCCGGCGGTGGTCGATGCGGAGATAGAGGTTTTGAAAACGCTCGGTGTGGAATTCAAAACCGGTATAGAGGTCGGCAAGGATGTGAGCCTTGAGGCGCTGCGGCAGGAGGGTTATAAGGGCTTTTATATGGCGATCGGCGCCCAGTCCGGAAGAGCGCTTGGCATTGAAGGCGAAGACGCCGAGGGCGTCGTTACGGGCCTTGAGTTCTTGCGGAACGTGACGCTTGGTCAGCAGGAAGAATTGAACGGCGATGTCCTGGTCATCGGCGGCGGCAACGTTGCCATCGATGTGGCGCGCGCGGCCGTCAGAAGCGGCGCCGGCACGCTGAACATGTATTGTCTGGAGTCCGCAAAGGAGATGCCGGCGCTTCCCGAAGAGATCGAAGAGGCGCAGTCCGAAGGCGTTGTGATCAATCCGTCCTGGGGCCCCAAACGCATCCTCACGAAAGACGGCAAGGTAACGGGCGTGGAATTTAAGAAGTGTACGTCGGTTTTCAGCGCGGATGGCAAGTTTGACCCGAAATATGACGACAACGACACGATCACGGTCAATGCCGACCATGTGCTGGTTTCAATCGGACAGGGCATCGACTGGGGCGGCCTGCTTGCCGGCTCAAAAGTTGCGTTGAATGCCAACTATACTGTCCGGGCCGACGCGGTCACGTATCAGACCGCCGAACCGGATATCTTCACCGGCGGCGACGCCCATACAGGCCCCAAATTCGCCATTGACGCCATTGCGGCGGGCAAGGAAGGCGCCATTTCCCTGCACCGGTTTGTCTGGGAGGGGCATGACCTGCTTCTCGGCAGGGACCGCAGAAAATACCACGCCATCGACAAGGAAAATCTGCGGATCGGGAATTATGACAACACGCCGCGCCAGAGGCCGCTTCACAAGGCCGAGGAAAAAGTCACCTTTAAAGACATCCGGCAGGCGTTTACCGAGGAACAGGTTCAAAAAGAGGCGCAAAGATGCCTCAGTTGCGGCGCTGCCTACATCGATCAAACCCGATGCCTGGGTTGCGGACTGTGTGCGACGCGATGCAAATTCGATGCGATCTCGCTCAGCAAGGTATCGAGCAAATATGGATGCACTTACGAAAAACTGCCGATGCGCCTTGCCGCAAATGCAGTGGCGCGGAGCGGCAGGATTGCGGTTCGGGCGGTAAAGGATATGATCGCGGATAAATAGCGATCGACAAGCCGAAAAAGACTTGCCGTCCTAAGATTAAGGTGATTTAATGCATGAATTGAACGTCCTGATGGAGGTTGTTGACCAGGTGGAGACGATGGCAACGGAACAGAAAATAGAAAAAGTCGCCGCGATCGTTCTCGAGATCGGTGAGCTTTCGTCCGTTGTTCCCCACTTTATGGAAGAGTACTATCCGCTGATCGTCGAAAACAAGGAATGTTTGAAGGATTCGAAGCTTGTGATCGAGCGGATACCGGGCGAGGCAAGGTGCACAAACTGCGACGAGATTTACAATGTGGTTCAAAACGACGGGTTTTGCCCGCTATGCGGCCGGTTTGAAAAGGAAGTTCTTCAGGGGCGAGAGTTTATGATTAAGGAAATCTGGGTATAGCCATCTTTTTTACGGAGCAATTTTATGGATAAGGTTCGTGTAATTGAAATCAAGAAAAGCGTTATGGACAACAATGATCGGGCGGCCGATTTGCTTCGGAAAAGATTGAAGGAAGAAAAGACGTGTCTTCTCAATCTGATGTCTTCTCCCGGCTCTGGCAAGACAACGACGCTCATCCGGACCATCAACCGCTTGAAGGATGAATTGCGCATCGGGGTTATGGAAGCAGACATCGATTCCGATGTCGATGCCGTTGCCGTCGCCGAAACCGGTGTTCCCACGATTCAACTGCACACGGGCGGCATGTGCCACCTTGACGCCGCCATGACCGAGCAGGGTTTAAAAGAGATCGGAACCAAAGATCTTGATCTTGTCGTTCTCGAAAATGTGGGCAATCTTGTCTGTCCGGCCGAGTTTGACACGGGAGCGGCAACCAACGTCATGATCCTGAGCATCTGCGAGGGGCACGACAAACCCCTCAAATATCCGCTCATGTTCAAAATCGTCGATGCCATGATCATCAACAAGGTCGACTGCGCTGCATTTTTCGACTTTGATATTGAGAAAGTGACATCCTATGCGAGAAAACTCAATCCCCGCATTGAAGTCTTTCCGATTTCAGCAAAGACCGGCGAAGGCTGCGAGGCATGGACGGATTGGCTGCGCAAAAAGGTTGCGGATTCGATTCAATGAGAGGCGTTCACAGGGGATGTGAAGCACCCGCTACGGGCGCATTGCCGGTTTGTTAATACAACATCCATGGCAACCGTCGCGGCCAACGTAGGGGCGGACCTGTGTGTCCGCCCTGGTTTGGCGGGGAACGCGCATCAAGATTCACGGGGGCAGACACGCAGGTCTGCCCCTACAGTGGCAACGAAAACGGCAACACAGGTTCGCCTCTACACCGTGTGATCCAGAGGTGTTAACAAACCGGTAATGCGCCCCCCCGCTACTCGATTCAGGCCAAATCCGGCAGAAGCGGTTTTACAACCCTGACTTAAAGCACCTCTTCAACGATTTTCCAAAAAGCCTTCGCGGAAAAATTAAGGCTTTTTTCGTGAAAGTGCCTGATTTCTTCCACCATGTGCCGAATGTCCGATTTGCTCTCGGAAACCTTTGTCGCCTTGATGCGTTTGAGTATTTCGGCGATCTGTTCATCAGTGGCCCGATGGCCGTTTCCCTGCAGCAGGCCCCGGATGGCATGGGTGCCGGAATGCTTTCCGATAACAAAAGATGTTTTTCGGTGAAGGTCCACGGGGTTGACGCCGGTATAGGTGTCCTCGCTTTTGAGCAGCCCGTCCACGTGAATGCCCGATTCGTGACGGAAGGCGTTGAACCCCACGATCGGGGCATGGGGGGGAATCAGAATGCCGGAGCAGGTTTCAACGAGTTTGGCCAGATCGAATATGCGGGAAAGATCAATCCCGCAGGCTTGATGGAACAAGGTTTCAATCCCCATGGCCACTTCCTGAAGGGGAGCATTACCGGCCCGCTCACCGATGCCGTTGACGGTTACCGCGGGAAAGGCGGCGCCCGCTTTCACGCCGGCCAGGGTGTTGGCTGTGGCAAGCCCCAGATCGTCATGACAATGAACACCGATGCCCATACTCTTTGGGATGACGCATTTGACGGTTTCCACCAGCGCACGCATGCGACTCGGCGCCATCACCCCCAGCGTGTCGCATAGAAAAACGCGCCGGGCGCCGCATTCATGAGAGAAGCCGAGAAGGTGACATAAAAACGGCAGCTCGGCGCGGCTGGCGTCCTCGGCCACCAGATTGACGCCCAGGCCGTTTTGGGTTCCATAGTGAATGATATCCGAAAGCGTTATTTTCAGCTTCTCTTCATTGATATCGAGTTTGCGCTCAAGATGGGAGTTGCTGACCGGACAGATGAGAAATATTTCGTTTGCCCCGCACGCTTTGGCAAGATCAATTTCACTTCGTTTCATGAGCACGGTCACGCCGATGGCCGCGGAAAGTCCCTGCCTTGAAATAGCTGCGATGGTTTGTTGCTCGTCCTCTGAAATCGATGGCATGCCGGCATCGATAATCGCCACTCCCGCCGCATCAAGCGCCTTTGCGATCTCGATCTTTTCTTGCCTGGTAAAAAAGACGCCCGGGGTCTGCTCTCCCTCCCGAAGCGTTCCATCCACAAACTGAATCTTATTCAATCTTTCCTCCGGTGCGCCAGTGCATGTAGCGACAATAAAGCCTTCCCATAAATGAACCGCTTCCTTTTACCGGGTTCGGGTTGAAAGTGCAATGGGCGCGGCATTTAGTTTCCTTTAAAAAGTGTTCAAACTGGGCAGCTTTCAGAGAGGAATCGTCTCCGATATAGTCGGGGATATAATAGCCAAGTCCGCCGCCGTCCGGTGCACTGGCGCGGTAAAAATCGTCAAAGGTTTTTCGGGTGGGGATAATTCCGAACGAGGCGGGGTCTAAATGCCAGGGCGCGGCCGGTTCCAGGGTAATCGTTGAGGTCCAAAGCCTGCCGATGTTTTTAAATCTTTTTTGAATCGTTTCTCTTAATCGTTTTGTCTCAGCCAGATCCGCAGCCTTTTCGCCCGGAATACCCATGGCATAGAAGGTGTCCATCCTTATCCCCAGGTGTTCCGCGGCACTGATGGCGCGCAGCAATGCGTCATTACTATACGCAAAACTCTTGTTCCGATATCGAATGCGCTCTACGCCCGATTCGGGCGATACCGCGATGGTGGAGGCCTTTAAATCAAAGGTGGCGGCAAATTCCGTTAAAAATGCGGGTGACGGCAGGGAAAATGATTCAAAATAGCCCATCATTTTCAGGTTGCGCCGTCTTATCTCGGCAAACAAGACGCGATAATACCGCTCCCCCTCTTTTCCCGGATCAAAGGCCATGTGCAGCATTTTGTACCCCGCTTCCGCTGCCTCACAGGCCGTATCCGCCACTTTTTCGGGTGCGCGGAAGGCCACGGATTTTCTGCCGTTGACCAGCGCTTGCGCTCTGGCGCCCCCGCCACACCACGTGCAATTGCCGGTGCATCCCCGGCCGATATTGAGAAGGAATAGGGGCGGACCCAGATGAAAATACCGCTTATTGTCCTTTTTTGAGAGGGCCTTGGACCAGATAAAGGGCAGCCCCATATGATGAATATAGGTCTCCTTTCCCTTCAGCAGGTTAAGATTCGCGTACGAGGACTGATCTATTTCGCTTTCCGATGCCACAAAGGAGAGCGGATTTTCAATCACTTGCCCGTCCCGCCGCCAGGTTAGGTTCGCAATGCCGTCCAGCGGCCGGCCGGTTTTAAGCGCGCCAAGGAGTGCGGGCAGCGGCGCTTCCGCATCGCCGCGAATAACGGCGTCAATTTCTGCATGGTCAGCGACAATCTCCCGGTGAAAATAGCTGGCCGTATATCCTCCAAGCACAATAAACCCATTTGGATGCTGCGCTTTTATCTCTTTGGCCGCTTCCAGCACCTGGTACGATTGGGCATGCCAGTGTAGGGGAATGGCGATGACGCGAGGGGTTTTCGTTTTTAGGTAGGGGAGAGGGGAAAAAACGCCAGTTTCGATCCATTCGATGCCAAGATGAAGAAGGAGTGTCCGAAAGCCTTTTTGAACACAAAGATCCGCCAACGCCCAAGTCGCCATCGGAATCAGGTTGACCGACATAAAATCGCCGTATGGCTTGTAATAGTTGGAAAACTTCGGGATGTGGAGAATGAGAAGATCAATGACTTCGGGCATGTCAAAACAATCTTTTAACAAAACCTTCAATTAACCGACTGAAAAATTGTGTTAACTTATCGAACCCGTAAAATTTGTCAAGGATCTTGTCCGGCACTAATTTGAATAAGAATTCCGATATGAATCAATCGAACATGAATAACAGGCCACCTTAACATCATTAACCTACCGCATATATACAGTGACTCAATTCTGGGCCGTCAACGGCCGCGATACCGGAACGCATATCGAACACCGCCTATCAGGTGCTCAATTTGTGATGATGCTTGTCATTCACCAACCCGTTGCAACGTGATCCCGTCTCTTATAAGCTGATGTTGTGGGTTGCGTTTGTCTTCAATCTGCCGAAATCGGTTTCTCCTTAACCCCTGCCTTCTGCTTAGTGAATAAAGATGGGTGGGAAAAAAATGCTGATGCCCGGCGGCGGAGGCGGTTCAAAGAAAAACCGCGGCGGGGCATAAACCCGCTCCCTGTAATTATGATACCGGTAAACACGACGGCCCCTCAGGTCGTGGTAATACTGACGCCTTTCATCCTCGTAACGGTTTCGGTCATGTCCATACGCGTTATAATGGTCACGGTTGTCCCCGCGTCCCCTGTTCTCGTAACGGCCGTTGTCATGTTTTCCCATACTTTTTTATGGTCGTCTTTTCCGAGTGCCGGGGCCACATCAAAGTTGCTGATTAGTGCAGAAAAAAAAAGCCCGATTATCAGCTTGCCCGCTATGGATATAAAATTCGATCTGCTTCTTGTTTTCATCAAAGCACCTCTTTATTAAAACCGGTTCTAATCGCCTGCTGTTGCCCGAAAGAATCCAGCTCGCAAAGGCCTTCGGAATAGCGCAGACCTATATCGTGACCAATGCGTCGTTACTGTTCCCCGAGACATCGAAAAAGATCATTACCGCGGGATTGGACAAAATGAAGATCGGTTTTTACGGCACCGACGAAGAAACTTATCAGTCCACCATGAAGCGACTTGATTTCAAGGTGACGCTTCAAAACATCAAGGCGTTTCAAGCGCTGTGGCGCTCTTTACCGGACAAAACGGCCGGCGACTGCATGAATATCAGCTCCTTGGACAACTTCGGAGGCGGGAGGTCTTACAATACCGTGGGAGAAAAGATCGTGTCCGTCTGTTTTTACCCCTGGTCCGCCCTGTCGGTGCTCTGGGACGGCAGGGCCGTTACTTGTTGTGTGGACTACAATGGGGTTCAGGGCATCGGGAATCTAACCTCATAGTATAAGGGAAATCTGGAATGGGCCGGTGTTGTCCGCGATCAGAAGGAACTTCGGGAAGCTCGATTATAGCGGGTTTCCGACCTGTCTGTCCTGCGATTGGGTTCGCCGGCGGTAGTGCAGACGAATACCGAATCATCGGCTTTCCTCCCAAGGTGAACGTCGAAAGCATGGCAGCGGTGGATATCACCGCGAAATTGATTTCCATTCCGGGGTTTCGAATTTTCTTAAAAGGAATTAACCGGTTCCAGCCCTTTCCAGGCTTTTTGTCAGTTCATGAGCAATATTTGGGCTTTCGAGGCGCATGATGCTTTCTTCCGCATTGCCGAAGCTTAACAGGTTGATACTCCCATACCACACGATTTTTTGATCGATTATTGCGAATTTCTGATGGATGTTTGAGCGGTATATTATGCACACTCCGGCGCCCTGCAACAAATCCAGAGTTTCTTGTAACGCAGCCGCATCTTTCGTTTTGTAATCTACCGCTGGCTTCGTCATCGCGGTTACCCTTACCCCATTGCGCAGAGCGACTTCAAGGTGTTGCATCATCTCCACGGTGCGCTTCCTGGTAACAAATGGGCTTACGATCAGAATCTCTCTTGTGGCCGCCAGGATATCATTTTCGTAAACCGGAGAGAAATTGCTTCTGTCAAAAATGATGTCGATGGAATCGGGCGCCGTAAACCCGCCTTTTGCCTTGTAGCCGATGGATGCATATCCGTTGAGGCGCTTATGATACATTTTTTCGAGCATTCTCACATGGACGTCCACATAATCGTAGATCACCGCCTCCTTCTTGCCGTCAAACAGCCGGTGGAGCCTTCCCGCATATTGCTGCAGCGTGCCTTTCCACGATATGGGCATGGTCAGGAAAAGGGTGTCGAGGCGCGGTTCGTCAAATCCTTCCCCAATATATCTGCCCGTGGCGATTAATGTTAATTGCTTGTCCAGGGGGGTATCGGCTATTTTTTTAAAGTGTTCTCCGGTTTCTTTGGCCCCTCGTCCTCCGGTCAGAGATATCACTCCGGGAATTCGTTTATTCAGCCTTTCGGTGAGCAGTGCCACATGGGCGGTTCTTTCCGTCAAAACGAGGCAATTTCTGCCGTTCTCATGGCACTGGATTACATCATCGATTATCAGTTGATTGCGCATCTCGTTTACCGCTATTGTCCCATAGTGCTCCTGGATGGAGACATCCTTTTCGTCTTTATCCATCGGAACCCGAAACGCTGTGAATCTCGGAACCACATAATGCGCAAAAGGCCGTTTTTCCGCCTGCGTTTTTGCATCATCCCGATACCGGATGGGACCGCACTGCATGAAAATGATTGGATGATGTCCATCCTTTCGGGTGGGGGTCGCGGTCAGCCCGCATATAAATTTTGCGTTCGCGTTTTTGAGGATGCTCTCGAAGCTGAAGGCGGCGGCATGGTGACATTCATCAACGATAATCATGCCGTAATTCTTAACGAAATCCTTGATCTCACCCACCCTGCCGAGCGACTGCATGAGCGCTATGTCGATAATGCCGCCAAGTGTGTTCTTTCCCTGTCCCAGTTGCCCGATGACAGTTACAACTTTTTTTCTTCCCCTCCTTTTTTCACCATCGGTATCGGATGCCCCCAATGTCTCATGAATGGCAAGGAATTCCATCAATCGCTTTGTCCACTGGGAAACGAGACTGGCCCGGTTGACGATGATCAGCGTGTTTACTTTTCTTTCGGCGATCAGCTTGATGGCCACAACCGTTTTTCCGAAGGCGGTCGTTCCGGAGAGGACGCCGATGTTGTGGCCGAGTAATTGGTCTATGGCGATGGACTGCTCCTCCCTCAGGGTGCCGTTGAATTCGACATCGATTTTCCGGCCGCAAGTGGTATGATCGAAGCTGGTGATTTTGATTCCATGTTCGGAAAATAGCGCGCTAAGGTCCGACTCGCACCCTCTGGGCAGTAAGAGATAGTCAGCGGTTTCATCGGCGCATGTGATAATTCTCTGCTTTCCGTAGGTCGACAAACGCATCGCCTGGGCCTTATAAAACTCCGGATTTTTAAAGGCGGCAAGACGTTTCAGCCGATTCAATCCCCGTTGAGAGATGCCGGCTTTGGGGACATACAGCATATTCGCCTTCACGATCCCGATCTCTCGCGGGAAATCGTTTTCCTTCAACTTGATCTTGACCGTTTCCCATGGCTTTTGGGTTTCCTCTTCATCTATTCTCAATACCCCCAATTCGTTGCCGTCTGATAGCTTTGATATGAGCCCTGCCACCTCATCTTCGGACAGCTTACGGACAGTGCCTAAAAACGTCCATTGGTCGTTATACGGGACGAGATCCTCGTCTATGAATTCACTGTTGTTAAGCTTTCTCGCCTCTTTTTGCAGGGGGAGCGCAATCAGATTCCCCAGTCCGCCTTTTGGCAATGTGTCTTGATTGGGGAAGAATCGGTCATATGACTTGAATGTGATTTCGTGCCGCTTGTTCATGGTGTAGGTGACCATGGAAGCGCCAAGTTTTCTGGCAAGGGCTGCGGGGTGTTGCCTTTCAAAGAAAAACCAGGCATGAGCACCGTTCCCGGAACGAGACCGCTCAACGGCAACGGGAATGTCAAATTCGGCACACACGTCTCTTAGTGCCGAGATATCCTTTCGCCATTCTCCTTTATCAAAATCAATGGCTAAAAACCAGCAGGTGTCGTCAAGGCCCATTGGGTATATTCCGGCGATTATTTTCCCCCGCAGATGTTGATCAATGACCGTTTCATCCAAGGCGGCATATTCCTTATGACTGCATCTGGCACATGACCCCTTCGGTTTGACGCAAACGCCGGGCTTCCATTCATTCACACAGGAAGGGGAATAGCCGGATGTGCCCTTCTTTTTGTGTTCCCACCTCCTTGCGTAAACATCATCCCGGCCTTTGAAGAGCGACATGAATAACCTGATCTTTTCCACGCTGTCGGACTTGTTGCTGATATCGGCGGGCGGAACGTCAGCCTCTGAATGACAAGGGGGAGCTGTCTCCGGTTCAGATCCCTGTCCGGAGCTGTCGTCACCTGGAATCCCGTGCTCCACACCGTCCAGGCGAGCCTTCAGGATTCTTATTTCTTCTTTCAAGTTATTGTTTTCGGTCAGCAGAGCATGATACTTCGTGAGCAGATTATCAAAAGAAATCAGGTCGTCGTGTATCATGCCAAGGGATCCTTCATTTCTATAATCCGGTCAATGAGCTTTACCGAAAGCTCATTTGAACTGTTTCTCTTTTTATACTTTTTATGCCTTACCGGAGGGATGTCCAGCCACACATCCGTCAAATTGACGCCATCCGGGTTCATTTTATCCTTATATCCACCGTAATCCTTAAGATCTCCCAGGCAGTGGGGGCAGATGTCCATGGGCAGCCGATCCGGAAGGGTAAAACTTGTTCAGATTAAACGGCGGATCGGCAAATATCAAGTCGACGCTGCTTTCCCTGGCAAGAGCGAGCTTTCTTTAAACTTGCAGACGGTGTTGTAACACCGCAAACATTAAGTCTGCGCAATGATGATAGGATGGTTAAAACCCGGGCAGCTTGAATTTGAGGGTGACCTCTCCGGTCTGCCGGTCGATTTGCACCATTCGGCCGTCCTGACCGGTCGCTGTCAGTTTTTGTCCGGTTGCCATTTCCATCAGACCACCGAGAAAGGCCATTCCCGAATTGAGAACGGCTTCCATTTTTTCAGGTGACTGGCGGCCGATTCTGGAGGAATCCGCCGGTTGTCCGGTTTGGCTCTCGGTTATCCCCGCAGCCATATCCGCAGGCGCAGGCTCTTCTCCGGTAACATCGACGGAGGTCTCTTCCCGGGCTGCTTCCGTTTCGGCCTCGCCCAGAACTTTGGGATTGAGAAAACCCGGCGCGTCTGCGGGAATTTCCTCGGTGGGCGCGGCTTCCCGATTGATCGGTGCGGGTTCTTCCCCCATCATCTCCCGCAAGCGGTTGAGCATTTCGCTTCGTTTTTCTCTCGAGAACTCCACCGTATCGATGCCGCCGTCGAAAACTCCTTTAAAGAGGTCTGTTTTCAGTTGAATGCCGGCCAGAATTTTTTCCTCGATACTGTCTTTTGTGATCAGGTTGATGACATTGATGCACTTGCTCGTCTGTCCGATGCGGTTCACGCGGCCGATGCGCTGGTTTAAGCGCGCGGGGCTCCAGGGAAGCTCGAAGTTGATGACGCAATCGGCGGCCTGAAGGTTGAGGCCGGTTCCGCCGGCGTCGGTGGAGAGAAACACCTGGCACTCGGGATTGCACGTAAACTCATCGATCAGCGCCTGGCGTTTATGGACCGGCACTTTGCCGGAGAGTTCCACGAACTGAATGCCCGCTTCGGAAAGATGCCGGCCGATCAAAAAGGTCATGGTCGTCCACTCACTGAAGATGACGACTTTACGGCCATTGCTGACGACCAGCTCCTCCAGAATGCCTTCAAGCTCTTGAAGCTTCGGTGAAATATGGGATTTACGGTCGATAAGATAAGTCGAATTGCAGACCATTCTGGCCTTCAGGAGAAGCTCCATGATCCGGCGCAAGTCCACGGGCGTGATATATTTCTTGTTCAGCAGCGGCAAAAGGGATGCGATATAACCGCCGTGGATCTTCTTCTGTGGATCGGTCAGTTCAAGATAATAGTTGTTGACGATTTCGTCGGGAAGCTCTGTCAGGACCTGCTCCTTTCGCCGCCGGATCACGATAGCGGAGAGCCGCTCGTGAAGCTTGTCCAGATTGGTATAACCGAGAATTTTTCCTTTCTTTTTTCGGCTGAGCATGTAATGTTCGGCCGCAAAATGCCACAGGGGCGAAAGCATGCCGGGGCTTAGAAACTGAATGATGGAGTAGATATCTTCAAGCTTGTTCTCCAGCGGCGTTCCGGTCAGTACGACGGCGTGTTTACGGGGGATTTGCTTGACGGCGTCGGCGGTTTTGGTGGAGAAATTCTTGATTCGCTGCGCCTCGTCCAAAATAATCAGATCCGGTTTATATCGCGAGAGGATTAAGACATCGCGCAGCACCGCTTCGTAGTTCGTGATTTTGAAAAGACTTTGATCGTTGAAATAAATCTGACGGCGCTGTTCTTGTGAACCGGCGACGATCGTCGCTTTTTCATCGGTAAAGCGTTCTATTTCCCGCCGCCACTGTTCCTTGAGTGAAGACAGCGTAATCACCAGTATCTTCGTAAAGTCGAAAACGTCTCTTTTCAAAATGCCCAGAGCGATTGCCTGAAGGGTTTTTCCGAGGCCCATCTCATCCCCGATTAGCGCCCCCGATTTGTACAGCGCGAATGCCACGCCGTCTTGCTGATAAGGGTAGAGCAGGGTCTTTATTCCCGTGAGAGGGGGAAGTCCCTGTGCGCGGAGATCGTCAAGTTGCGCCTGCATCATCGACGCATCGATTCGCTGCAAAAGCGGCTCCTGAATCCGGACCTGTTTGTCGTCGTAGAGCGAAGAAATCACCGGCATGAGCTCGCTGAGGCGCCCGCCGCGAAAGACGCCCTTTCCGTCGAAAAAAGGAGACAGGGTCGCCAGAGCGCCGTTGGATCGGGCCGCCGGCAGTTCATGAAACAAACCCGGTTTTTCCCGGACCGAATCCCAATAGAGATCGATGAAGGGAAATCATTCCGCGGCCGAACGCTTTGCGAAACCGGGGAGTTTTTTTAACCGCTGGGCCACATGGATCAGATGCTTGCAGGTACCGAGCCGGTTGGTCAAAAAGTCCGGGCACGTGCAATGGCCGGCCTCGCTCAAGGGATCGTGGAATGTGACCGTGTATTGTTTTCCGATTTCCGTTTCCACGAGGTGCTCGCCCTTCATCATGTCTCCGAGCGTTACGTTGAAGATTTCATTTTTGGCGCGTTTTTTCCGGTCTTCGATGGCTTGCGCCCTGATTTCATCGGGGGTCAGGAAATCTCCCTCAACTTCAACAAAATCTTTGGTTTTGCCTTTTGGAATCCGTTTGAAATCGGAAAGGATGTTGCGTGCATCCAGAAGGGCCGCGACCGTATGTTTGCAGCCGTCCCCGGGATAGGGGCAATCACAGGAGGACTTGACGCAATCCGCCAGAAGCTGAATCTGAATGGTATAGTCCCCATAGTTGCCATCGACCCGGTAGGTGAAACATTCCTTTTCCGGGTCCGCGGAGGTCATCATGAAAGCGCCGTGCTCGAAAAGCGCCTGTCCCCGCTTATATATGAAGGCGGAATCCGCGACTTCGGTTTGAATATACTCTCTGCTCAGTTCCAACATAGAGCCCCCCCTCACTTTTTCCCGGCGATGCGTCCCGTTTTTTATTCTTGATGGTGCGATCGTTTCCTTAAAAGAAACAGGCGATGCTTATCATGATTCCGTGGTGGTGTAAATTGGTTGTGATGGCGATGGCGGGGGCACACAATTCTTTTTTTACACGGCTCTTGAGTATCCCCAAAGGAAAAGGTTTTTGTAATTACAAAATAAAAGATTCCTTGACGCTGCCCACTTGTCCCCTTGGCCCATCGGCATGATCGTAATTTTCATCCTGGAAATAATACCGACAGATAAGCCGTTCTGATCCGGTGAGGCCGGGGTATTTATGCTGAAATATATAATTATACGTGATGGTTGTAGAAAAAAATGGAGGATTGCCCGGTGGCATGCCTCAAGAAAAATGACGGGGTCGCAAGTGTAAATCGCGCTATGCGATGCTAGGGGTGTCCTGCCAACGCCGAGGCTGGGAATTTCAGATTGGGGAAGGCATTGGGAGGGCTTCCGGAGATGTGCTTCTTGCAATCCATGCCGATTGCCGGTTATATGACGGTTCGGCAGGGCGAATTATTTTGCTGCCAAAAGGTATTCTGGTGTCTGCCAGGCGCTGGGAATCTCAACCGTTTATGGTTTGCATGGGGTTTGCATGGGCCGGGTGCTTTTCTTGTTCACCCGCTACCTTCTGATGCGCCGGGCAGGGGGCCATCAAGGAACCGCGAAAACTACTATTGGCAATACTATCAACGAGGGGTGAATGGATTCAATACGGTTGAAGGGCGGAGGTAACAAGACCATGAAAATAATTATCTGCGGAAAGGGCGGTTGCGGGAAAAGCACGGTAGCGGCGCTTCTGGCGGTTGCCATGCGTAACAGGGGGAAAAAGGTTTTATTGGTGGATGCGGATGAATCGAATATCGGTCTGTATCGCATGCTGGGCATCGATATGCCTGAGCCGCTGATGGACAGTCTGGGCGGGAAAACGGGGTTTCGGGACAAAACCAACAACCCCGGTGGAATGCTCGGCGGCCCGGCCCCATTATTCCCGAAGGAGCTGACGCCCGATGGGCTGCCCGAGGGCTGTGTCGCGGAATCGGATGGAATTCGGGTGATGTCGGTGGGTAAGATCCACCATTTCGGCGAAGGGTGTGCTTGCCCTATGGGAAAGCTCTTTAGAATGCTGTTTTCCTCTCTTCATCTTGAAGCGGATGAATGGGTGATTGTGGATACCGCCGCCGGCGTGGAGCATTTCGGGAGAAGTCTTGACGGGCAGTGTGATCATGTCCTGTGCGTGGTGGACCCTTCCTTTGAATCCGTCATGATGGCCAAAAGGGTTAGTGGTATGGCCGGGGAGGCCAATCTGCCGGTATCGGTCATTCTCAACAAAGTGACACCGGAGATCGAAAAGGATCTTGTCGCAGCATTGGCGGGGGTATCCATTATCGGCCGTCTTCAGGATAACCGATCCATTTTTTTAAATAATTTCAAAGGAGAGCCCCTGAATATCGAGATGCCGGAAATGGAAGCGGTCTGTGAGGCGATTGAGGCCCGATAAGGCGCCGCTCACCATTAATAAAGCATGACTGAATATCTGGGGGTGATGATGCAGGAGAAGATAAGCATGAACCGTGGCCGGCGAACGGAATATCTTCTGTTCGGCATGAAATGGATGCTGTGCGTCACGCTGTGTATTTTTTTGGGGTGTGCTAAGGGCGGGGAGAAGTCCCGATATCTTCAGGATAACGCCGGTTTGTTAGGTCCTGCTCAGTGGCAGCGCATTGTCGAGTTACACCACCGGCTATACAAGGACCTCGATATTCATTTCATGGCGGTTACGCTGGCGGAAAGCCCGGGCGATTTAGCCGGAGAAGCCGTTTCGGTTTTTGACCGCTGCGCCATCGGGAAAGAGACAAAGGGCGCCAAGGGACTGTTGTTCCTGATTGACCCTGTAGGAAAGGCGGTTCGGCTCGAAGTCGGCTATGATCTGGAGGGAATTTTCACGGATGCCTTTGTGGGATATATTGAAGGGGCGCAGATGAAGCCCTTTTTCGAGGCCGGCAAGGTGGCGGAAGGGATTGAGGCTACCTGTGAATTGCTGGTGTCAAAAGCGATGGCTGCGGGAACTCCAGGTGTTACGGGGCGCGGTACTTCGAATGCGCATTTGTCCGGCGGGGCGGGAGCCGATATCAAGGTCGGGATCAATTCGGGTGTTCCGGAAAAAGACGTTGTTCCTGACAAGGCCGAGTTTTGCGCTCAGGCGTCTCCGCTAATGACCCTGAAAATTTATAAAAGCGTGTTGCGCAAGCATATCAAGGATCCGGAACTGGGCATCTACACGCCGGCCTCCCGGGAATTTTTCAAAAATTGGCTGGTAACGGATGCGCAACAGAACAATGAATTAAGCAATCTGGAGCGGATGATGCCCGAAGCTTCCGTCAAAACCAGGGGGGATAAGGCGGTTATTCGGTTTCCGGTTTCCGAGCGCCAAGCGTCCCCCTATCTGTTGCGGACAGGGGAGGGCGGGTGGCAACTCGATGTGGCATTCATGAATCAATTGATTGGATTTAATCATAAAAACCAATGGTTTTTTCGTACCGCCGCCCATGAATTTGATTTTGCGTTTGCGGATCTTCATTTTGATGCCCATGGATTTCCCCACGAGAAAAAGTAGGCCGAAAGCGGCTGTTCTTTTAAACGCGCACGTACCAAGGAATCTTGCACAAATCCGTCTTGCCGTTTGTTTGATGCGATGCGCTTTCCCGCAAGGCGGGGACAAAGAGAAGGTTTTTTTATGAGAAATATCATCCGCTGCTTGCTGCTGCCCGTTTTTTGTTTCGTGGTCATCACCGGAATCATCACTCCCGACCTTTGCTTATCGGCGACGGCTGCCGCCCCTATCAGAATCGGGGTGAATCTGGAGTTAACCGGCCCATGGGCCAATATCACGCAAACCCTGCTGATGGCCATGGAGATGGAAGTGGCGCGGGTGAATGGACAGGGCGGCATCGACGGAACGCCCATCGAGCTGGTCGTGGTTGATAACGGCTTTGATCTCGCGAAGGTTTCTGCCAATATGCTCCAATTTTCCGATGACAAGGAGATTCTCGCGGTCGTCGGCCCTTTTGAGGATACCTTTCAGGCCGCCACCCGGGCCATTGCCGAGCGAAAACAAGTTTCCAACCTGATTGTCTGCCCTTCAAACCGAGCGGTGCGCGCGTTGAATCAGCAGTGGGCGTTTAACATCGCGCACAATGATATCGTACTGACCGAGAAACTGATCGATCTGTGCCTGGCCAAAGGTTACAAAACCGTGATGGTTTGCCGGGGAAATTGGCCGCTGGCAAAAAGCCTGGCGGAGAATTTCAAGGCCATGGGCGGGGAAAAGGGCCTTCGAGTCATCCTTTCCGAGGAAACCCACAAGCCCACGGATGTGGACATGACGCCTCAGATCATCAAGATGGAGCCCGTCCTCACGGCCGAGAAGGTGGATGCGATCTATCTTGCCACCGGCGGTCCGCCGGGGCCTATTTTTTGTAAAAATCTGCGCATGCTCGGCATCGATCTTCCGGTGCTCGGCACACATGCCTTTGGCTTTGGTTTTGTCATCGCATTGGGAGGCGCGGCCGTGGAAGGGGTGTCCTTTCCCGCCGGAAAACCGGTGGTGCCGTATCAGATCGATGAGAATGATCCGGTGCGGCAAACGGTAATCGATTTTCAGGAACGGATGAAGGCCCGTTACGGCGTCGATGCGGACCAGATCGCCGGTCACGGATATGATATCGTCTGGCTGCTGGCGGATGCCCTCACGCGGTGCGATAAGCCCCTTTCCCGCGCGGCCTTGCGGACTGCCTTGGAAAAGACGCAAGGCTTTAACGGCTGTACCGGTGTGTATCGCTTCAGCCCGACGAATCACGACGGGCTGCAGAAGTCGGACATGGTGTTCGTTCAAATCAAGGACGGCAAGTTTACGCGCATCTGGTTTGACGGAGCAGAGGCCGTATCTTTTTGCGTTGATTGATCACTGATTTTTTAAACCGTATTCCGGCGCCCCAAACATCCCGCATAATCGGCATATATTTTCAGGTTAAACATGAAAGTTTATTTTTATTAATTGTATTTATAGATTTATTTTTATATAAGATCGGAAAAAAGGATCGGCAATATGTATGACAACGTTTTCCATATGACGCCATATTTGCCTTCAACACATTCCGATTTGCAAGATTCGGCTGTTGAGATTATTGAAAAGTCGGCTGCCCTGGCGGGCAAGCTGCACCCCATTACCCTGCAGGGGTTGATCGATTTTTTGCGTATCACCAATACCTATTATTCCAATTTGATCGAGGATCATAACACCCATCCGGTGGAGATTGAACGCGCCATGGCGCAGGCATATGATCGAGATCCGGTCAAACGCGATTTGCAGGTGGAAGCCAGGGCCCACGTATGGCTGGAGCGGGATCTGGATCATGAGATACATTCAGGGACTGTCCGCCCCACCGCGCCTGATTTCATCCGTTCCATTCATCGGCGTTTCTACGAAAAACTGCCGGACCGATTTAAAAGGATAGACAGCGTGGACGGAAAAACCTCGGTGGCGGTTATTCCCGGCGCATTTCGGGATCATTCCGTCAAGGTCGCCGGCCTGGTCCCTGTGGCGCCGCTTGCCATTGAATCCTTTATGTCGGAATTTGACAGGCAGTATGATTTGTCGCGTTTTTCCCGCATCGAGAAACTTTCGGCCATTGCAGCGGCCCATCACCGGCTGATGTGGATTCATCCTTTTTCAGATGGAAACGGGCGCGTGGCGCGGCTTTTTACCGGTGTTTGCTTAAAAACGTCGGGTATTGCAGGTTACGACCTTTGGTCGATTAACCGTGGGTTTGCGCGCTTTAAACCCGATTATATGGCGGCGCTGGCCGATGCCGACAGACCCCGGCAAGGGGATCTGGACGGCCGCGGCAATTTGTCCCAGAAAGGGTTGGATCGATTTTGTGAGTTCTTTTTTTCGATTTGTCTCGATCAAATCGCATTTATGCAAAAAGTGCTGTCACTTGAGGGCCTCTTGAAGCGTATTGAGCAATACATCCGCTTGAGAGCCAATCTATTGCTGCCCGGCTTGAAACCGATAAAACCAGAAGCATTTCATCTAATCAAAGAAGCCTTTTTAATGGGCGCCTTCGGCCGCGGGGAGGCATCACAACTGACCGGTCTCGGGGAGAGAACGGCCCGAACCTTGTTGTCCGAATTGATCGATGAAGGGCTACTTGTTTCGGATACACCGAAGGGGCCGGTGCGGCTTCATTTCAGCGCCCACCTGCTGCCGGTTTGGTTCCCGGATTTAGGGCCTGAATGATGACAGCGTGGAGTTGTCTGCCGATGACCGGGGGCGTGAAAAAAAAGGTGAGTGATTGACGACGGGCATACTGATTCAGCTCATCATGGCCGGCATGACCACCGGTGCGGTCTACGGCTTGATTGCGCTTGGATTCATCACCATTTACAGAGCCTCCAATATTTTGAATCTCGCGCAGGGGGAATTTGTCACCATCGGCGCCCTGAGTGCCGTTTTTTTCCTGAACCGGGGAATGCCTTATCTTTTGGCTGGCGCGCTTGCCACGGCCGCCACGGTGATGGTGGGCATTTCCATGGAGTTTGCCGTGATCCGGCCTTTGAGAAAAAAGCCGGTGTTGATCCTCATCATGGTCACCATCGGCATTTCTTTTTTTCTGCAGGGTGCGGCGAATATTCTCTTTGGCAGTGATCCGCAAGCCCTTCCGCCCTTTACCAGCCACACGCCGGTACTTTTGTTTCGTGCGGTTCGCGTTTCCCCTCAGAGCCTGTGGGTACTGGGGTTGGCGGTGTTGCTGGTGGCCCTTCTCTCCACCTGGTCCCGATATTCTTATCTCGGAAAGGCGATGGAGGCCGTTTCCACGGATCGGCAGGGTGCCGCATTGGTGGGCATCAATCGAAACCGCATCACCCAAATCGCCTTTGGTGTCAGCGCCGCCATGGGCGCTCTGGCCGGAATTTTCATCACCCCCGTTTATTTTGCCCAATATAACGCGGGCACCTTGTTGGGGCTGAAAGGCTTTGCCGCAGCGATCATCGGCGGATGGGGGACTTATACCGGCGCCATGCTGGGCGGGCTGATTCTGGGTGTGCTCGAATCGGTGAGTGTCGGGTTTATTCCGGCCGGTTACAAGGATGCCGTGGCCTTTGGCGTGCTGATACTGATTCTCTGCGTCAGACCAAAGGGAATTTTGGGCTCCCGCGCGCTGTTGGAGGCCAGAAAATGAAACGCCACTACATCACGAGAATGGAAATCTATTTTCTCATCATTTTTTTATTGCTTCCGCTATTGACCAATCGCACGCTGATTGCGCATCTCCTGGTAATCGCGGGAACCTATGCCATCGCGGCCATGGGGCTAAGTTTGTTTCTGGGGGTCGCCGGGCAGATTTCCATTGGGCATGCGGCCTTCTTTGGTATCGGCGGGTACACGCATGCGATTTTATCGGTTCGTTTCGGTGTGCCGGGCGTTCTGGCCATGGTGGCGGGAGGGGTTGCGGCCGGCATTTTCGCCCGAATCATTGCCCGGCCGCTGTTGAAACTTCGGGAATATTTCCTGGCCCTGGCCACCATGGGGCTGGTGGTGATTTTCCAGATGGTTGCCACCGAATGGGGCACGCTGACGGGCGGGGTTTCGGGAATCGGCAATATTCCGTGGGTTTCCCTTTTCGGCGTGCCGTTGGATACCCCCCTTAAACAATTTTACTGGGTCTGGGGAATCGCGTATCTTTTTTTCATCTTCGCCAGGAACCTGATTCATTCCAAATACGGCAAGGCCGCGGCTTCCGTAGCGTTAAATGAAACGGTCGCCGGAACCGTCGGCGTGGACCCTGGAAACATCAAGCAACGCTATTGGGTGCTTAGCGCGGTCTATGCCGGTGTCGGCGGGGCGCTTTTTGCCTCCGTGCTGACGTCCGTGAGCCCCGAATCCTTCGGGCTGAATCTTTCGGTCATGCTGGTGATGATGGTCCTTCTCGGCGGCACCACGAGCCCGGGCGGGTCGGTTTTCGGTGCGATTTTTTTGACCTGGCTTCTGCACCGGCTCGGCGCATACCGGGCATACAGCCTGCCGCTGCTGGGATTGCTCCTGATTTCGCTGCTGGTGGTTTTCCCGGAAGGCATTTTCCGGGGCATCGGGGCCAGATGGCACGATTTGGTCCGCATCTGGGCGCCCGCGCACTGGCGAAAAGAGATCGAGAAATGAGTTGGCCCCTTCTCTCGATGGCATCGATCGAAAAGCGATACAACGGCGTTCAAGCCCTGGCTGGCGTCTCCCTGAATGTCGCTCCGGGTCAAATCATCTCCCTGATCGGGCCCAACGGCGCCGGAAAGACGACGCTCTTTGATGTGATCAGCGGCCTTGAAAAACCGAATGCCGGCTCGGTCCGCTTGGACGGGGAGAACATCTCGGCGCTCTCGCCCGTGGCCATTGCGAAAAAAGGGGTGGCCCGATCGTTTCAGACCTGCCAGGTATTTTGCAACCTGACCGTGATCGAAAACGTTCTGCTGGGCCGCTACCTGAAAACAAAGGTCTCCTTTTGGATGGCCGGAATTCGCTCTCCCTCGGTTTACCGGGAAGAACATCGTAATTTGGCCCTTGCCTTTGAAGCGCTGGACTTTTTCGATCTTTACGATAAGGCGGACCGGAAGATGGCGCAGATCTCTTCTTTCAGCAAACGCCTGGTGGAAATTGCCAGATGCCTCGCCATGAGCCCCCGGTTGCTGCTGCTGGATGAGCCCTTCGGGGGATTGAGCGAAACCGAGATCGCCTGGTTGGCGAAAAAGCTGATCACGTTGCGGCATCAGGGGATGACCCTGATCCTGATCGATCATCATTTTAATTCGATTTCAACGCTTTCGGATGAGATTGCGGTGTTGCACCAGGGCCGGATTATTGCTAAGGCAAAGCCCGACGAGATCAGGCGCAATCCGGAAGTGATGCGCGCCTATTGGGGAGGCTGACCCGTGGTGTTGTTGGAAGTGAATGACCTGACGCTTTGGTACGAATCGGTGGTCGGGGATGTCCGGGCGCTGTACCGGTGCGCGGTATCGATTGAAAAAGCGAGCATTACCGGAATGCTGGGGAAAAATGGAGCGGGAAAGACGTCCTTGTTTAAAACCCTTTCCGGTGTGATTGAAGATGCGGATGGCCACATCACCGAAGGCGCTGTTTTTTTTAATGGCGAAAATATCACGGGCCTTTCCCCCTCGGACATCGTTGATAGAGGATTGAGTCATGCGCCGCAGGGCAGGCATATCTTTCACACCCTTTCCGTGCTGGACAACCTTTTTCTGGGCGCGGGTCCTCCCGGGAAACGCAATCGCGGCGGCGGGCCGTGCATCAAGGCGGAGTTGGATCGAATGTTTCACCTTTTCCCCGTGCTCAAAGAGCGGCGCCGCCAAAAGGCGGGAACCTTAAGCGGTGGTGAGCAGCAGATGCTTTCCATTGCCAGAGCGCTGATGGCGCGGCCAACGATGCTCTTGCTGGATGAACCGTTTCTGGGGCTTGCGCCGCTTGTGATGGACACGATCAGCAAGGCGCTTCAACAATTGAAACAAGAGGGACTCACCATCTTAATCGCAGAGCAAAATGCCGAGGCGGTGCTGTTACTTTCCGATTCCGTTTGTATCATGGATGACGGGTTTGTATTCGGAATGGCGCCGGCGGAACAATGGCCGCTGAATGCCGTTGTCCGGCAACTTTATTTTGGAGATACATCATGAAATTTCTGTTGGTGGATCCGCCGCATAAGATCTGGGAGTTTTTGCGGGCATGGGTGCCCAGTCCCGGATGCCTGCAATTGGTGGCCTATCTTGAAAACGATTTCGATATCGAGTTTTTTGACGGCACGATCGCGGAAAATCCCTGGCGGAATCTGGAAGAAAAAATTCGGGCCGAGCGACCCGAAGTGGTTGGCCTGACCACGGCCTGTACCTATTTTATGCCGGACACCCTGAACGCGGCCCGGCTGATCAAGGAGGTCAGCCCGAAGACCCGGATCATCGCCGGCGGCGCGCACCCGTCCCTCAATGCGGAGGAAACCCTTCGCCAATGCGCCGCCATCGATTTTATCTGCGTGGGGGAAGGGGAGATTACCTGCCATGAATTTCTTCGGGCCATCGAGAAACAAAGCGATGTGTCCGGAATTCCGGGGTTGGCCTATCTGGATGGAAACGAGCGCTTTGTTTTTACCGGCCCGCGACCCCTCATTGCCGATCTCGATGCGCTTCCCATGCCCGCCTACCACCTATACAACATGGAGCATCCCTACGTCGGGCTGCCGTCCGAAGGCAAACGCGGCTTTCTGGTGAATTTCGCAAGAGGATGCCGGTTTGATTGCAGTTTTTGCTCGGAGGCTGTTTTTTGGCAACATAACTGGCGATCCAAAAGCCCCCGAAAGATTGCGGAAGAATTCGAGTTGCTGAAAGAAACCTATCGCCGCGATATCTTCTACGTGGGAGACGATATTTTTAACCTGACCCGTGAAAAAGGGGAAGGATTTATTCAAGAGATGACCGCCCGGAAAACCGGCCAGCGTTTCTGGCTTCAGTCCCGGGCGGATCTCATTGTCCGGGACGAGGATCTGATGGCCGGCTTTAAAGAGGCCGGCGTCTATCAGTTCATGCTCGGCATCGAGCACAGCCGGCAGGCGTTTCTGGATGCATTTAATAAAAGAACCACCATTGACGTCAATCAAAAGGCCCTTCATATTCTGAAAACCCATGGCCTCATGGTCATGGCCACCGTGATGATCGGGCTCTGGGAAGAGACGGAAAAAGACCGGATTCACCTGATGAAATTCTTGCGAAAATATGTGGATCATCTCGGCCTCAATGTGGTGACCCCCTTTCCGGGTACCCCGTTTCACGCGGAAATGGAGCGGCTCGGGCGCATCAAGGTTCAAGATTATTCGAAATACGATATGATTCAGGCGGTCATGCCGACAAAGGAAGAACCGAATCTCGATGAGATCACGGATGCGCATATCTCCTTAATCCGAAAGTACTACTGGCAGCCAAAGGAAGTCTTAAAGGCCTTTTTTTCCTTAAATCCGATTTTGCGTCACCATCACAAACACTTTCTCAAGATCGGCATCACCGCCTTTAAGCACGAGGTGTTCGGCGCGCCCATGTGGCAGCAGGAAACCTATCAGAAATTCGATGATTATAAGAAAGAGCGCCGATTGGCGGCCATGCAACCGGGTTTAATGAAAAATTCAGAGTGATCGCCGTCGAAAATATGGTATCACTAAAATAAAAAGAGGCGAACGATGTTGCAGTCTGATCGGTTTTTCAACTTCACCGGGGTTTCAAACTTTCGTCACATGGGTGGCTATGCGGCGGCCAATGGGCGAACAACGCGGGGGGATCTTCTGTTTCGCAGCGGACATGTTGAATTAAAGACCCCAAAAGATATAGAACACTTTGAAGGGCTTGGCATTGATACGGCCTTTGACTTCAGAACGCGGGCGGAAAGGCGTTACCGCCCCCTGCAATTTCCCGTAGCTTCCCCACCGCGGATTGTTGAATTGGGGGTTTCCGGGGGAAGTGTCGGGCACCTCATGACGTTTCTGGAGACGAGCGCATCGAGCGCAAACGATGTTACCGCGCGAATGAAACTCATTTACACTTCTTTGGTAATCGATTCCGCCGATATATTTCGCGCCTTTTTGAACCACTTGATAACCACCGAGTCCGGCGTTTTAATCATTTGTTCATTGGGGAAAGATCGCACCGGCATTGCCTCCGCGTTGCTCCTGGCAGCCCTGGGGGTGCCAAAACAGGGAATCCTGGAGGATTATTTGTTGTCTTCCCGCGCCTACCGGAATATGGCCGAGGGGATCGCGCGTCTGGAATACCTTTTGGGATCAAAACGCCTGTTCTCCGATAAACCCCTTATCGAACCCGTGCTGAGCGCACAACCGGAATATTTTGATGCGTTTTGGCATGCCGTGCAAACGGCAGCGGGCGGTATCGAAAATTTTATAACGCAATACCTGAAAATCGACCCATCGGACGTGAGGATTTTGCGTGAGAAATTCACTGAGTAAACGGGCCGTGCCGCAACGCGCTCGCTCACGCATGCGCCGAGTGCGCCGAATCACTCCATGAACAAAAGGTGTTATAAAGGACACCGGGTTTTTCGATATACCGTTTATGTATTGCGCATTTTCGATTGACCGTTGGCATTGTAGGGGCGAATCTGTGTGTTCGCCCTTCGTAATCAGGGCGAACACACAGGTTCGCCCCTAGGGGGTTGCGAGCAATAGTCAGCATCAGGTATTTTCTGATTTCTTAAGGAGATAAGGCTATGAAAAGACTACTGATTTACTTTTCAGCAGGTTGTTTGGGAGCGGTGGTCAACAGTTTGGCCGTATGGCTATTCGGTGATTTGGGCATCACCCGATCCTTGGGGGTATCCCTTGCCCCGGCGTTAACTGCCGGTTGGTTGTATCCGAGGATCGTCTGGGGGGGAATTTGGGGGGTGTTGTTTTTTTTGCCCCTGTATAATGCCAGGCCGATCTATAAGGGCACGATCTTAAGCCTCTTTCCAACAATCGTGCAACTGTTTATCGTTTTTCCAAAGGCCCAAAAAGGGGTCGGTGGCATTGAACTCGGGCTGTTAACTCCGGCGGCCGTCTTTGTCTTCAATTGGATTTGGGGTGTTGTGTCGGCGTTGACAATCCGGTATTCCAGGTAAATAAATAAGTAAATAAATATAGCCTTGTGAGGGTATAATCGGTACCATAGACCCCATGCCGTTTCCTTAATATATCCTTACTCATAGGTATCAAGATTATTCTAAACGAAACGACCGGCAGACTTTACCCGAAACCGCAGGACCTTCATCGGCTGGTCGCCAAAGCGAACAGCTTCGAGGTGCAGGTGTCCATTCATGCCGTGGAAGAAAGCGCCATTGAGGCCGCCTGCGCGGCCATTGAAGCGGCCTTGTCCGCCAAGCCGCATTCGGACCATCGGGATCGCCTGGAGCATGCATTTTTGTGCCCCCCGCATTTGTCCCATCGCCTGGCTGCGCTCGGCATCCACGTGGTCACCCAGCCGGGATTTCTTTTTGATAACGGCGATCGATATATTCAAACCGTCCCCGCGGAAAAACACGCCGATCTCTATCCCATCGGGTCTTTCATGAAAGCAGGCGTGGCCGTAGCCGCTGGTTCAGACAGCCCCGTGGGACCGTTGAACCCTTTTGCGGGCATCTATGCAGCCCTTTCCAGAAAAACCCGAACCGGCACACAAATCAACCTTCAGGAGCGCGTTTCTCTGCCGAACGCCCTGGCTCTCTATACCTGTAATGCCGCCCGCGCTGCCTTTGAAGAAGCCGTTAAGGGCGACATCACGCCTGGAAAAACAGCGGATTTGATTTTGTTGAACGGGGATCTGTTGCGATCTGACGATGAGGTCGTCCTGGACATGAAAGTGGATATGACCATCCTGGACGGAAAGGTCGTATGGGTGAGAGAATCAGGGTGCCGGCTCGCCGCCGAGAATACATGACCCCGGCATCAAAACCATAGAACATATTTCAGATAAAATTTGGAGAATCAGATGGGCAAACTGGATAACAAAGTGGCGGTCATTACCGGTTCAGGCCGCGGCATCGGCAAGGCCACTGCGGAACTGTTTGTGAAGGAAGGCTGTGCCGTGGTGATTAATGATGTGGATGAGAGTGCGGCGGTGGAAACCGTCAATGCACTCGATGCGGCCGGCGGAAAGGCGTGCCATTGCATCGGCGATGTTACTCAGCCCGATGATTGCCGGAAACTGATGGATACCGCTGCCGAGAAGTTCGGCAAGCTGGATATTCTGGTTAACCTGGCCGGCATCAACCGGGACAATATGATCCACAAGATGACCGATCAACAGTGGGATATGGCGGTCGACATCAGCCTTAAGGGAACCTTCAACTGCATTCGTGCGGCAGCCAAGTATATGCGGGTGGCGGGTCATAATGGACGGATCATCAACATTTCTTCGATGTCCGGCCTCAGAGGCAATCCCGGACAGGCCAACTATGCCGCCGCAAAAGGCGGGATCATCTCGCTGACCAAGGTGGTGGCGCACGAATGGGAGCGTTTTGGCGTGACCTGTAACTGCATTGCCTACGGCATGGTGGATACCCGATTGACCAGGGTAAGAGAATCTCAGGACGAGTCCGTTGACGGCGAGCGAGTGGGTCTCCCGCAAAAAGCCCGGGATGCGGTGATGGAGAAATATCACGGCAGAATCATGCAGCCGGAAGATGCGGCCTATCCCATCCTGTATTTCGCGCTGCCCGAATCCTGGTGCATCAACGGCAATTGCCTGCAGGCGGCTATGGGCGGATTCAATTAGGTTCGACCACTCGTTCCGGCGCCTCATGCTCAGATTCCGGTCGTGTCAAACGCACCATGCTCTTTCACGGCGCCGCCGATGCCCCTGCGGCGTAAAACCGCGCAATGTCTTTTCAGGGGGGGTTCTTCTGCTTTAGAAGACGGATATAATTATCCAGCCGTCTCCCACGATACGCCCGCCGGACGGCGGCTTCCAGCAACTCAAGGGACACCGGCCCTGCCTGTCGGACCAGGACGACCACGGCTGCAAAGGCCACATCGTTTTTGTGGGTGCAGAGGGCTTTAAAGTCCACTTGAATGATTCGGCCACGAGCTGGAGGGATGTCCTCGCCTTTGTTCGCGATGACCACCCCGTCGGGATTCATGGCTTTGAATAGTTCTTTTTTACGGTTGATGCCTTCCGGTGAAAGCGCCAAAACGGCATCCGGCGCATTCACCCCGGTGAAATCGATGGGGGCATGCGAGATAATCAGCTCACTGATGGACGGCCCCCGCATCACCGTTACATCATGGTCGTTTTTCTGGGTGACGTGCATGCCGGCGAGAATGGCTGCGTGCGCAAGAATTGTCGCAGCCGTAATCACACCACCACCCGCAGAGCCCAGCAGCAATATCTCACGGCGCGCAACTGCAGGAGGTGAAAACCGTTGAGGTATCTCTTCCTCATCCGGTTTAGGGCCAGCCCCGGCGGCGGTTTCTTTGTAGAGGGTTTCGAATTCCGGCCGCTGGTTGTGCGAAACAGGGCCTCGAAACCCGGGTAACTTCCTCATGACGGCGTGCAGATCTTCCGGCTTCAGGGGATTTCGCCGAGTGTACCGTCCGGTGCAAAGACCCCAGATGTCCATCACGGAAAACCCTTTGAATGAGAGGGATTCCGTCACCACTTGGGGAAGGTCTTTCTCGAATGCCGAGCAGCGTGTGACAAACGGCGCGCCGGCGGCGGCCGCCACCGTGCAAACGTCCATGGGCCTTTCCAGCGTATTGAGAAAGCCGGAGCTTACCTGAGCATCCGCAGGGGTGGTGCAGGAAAACTGACCGCCCGTCATACCGAAGTTGAGGTTATTGAACACCAGGAGGGTCATATCCAGGTTCCGCCGGCAAGCGGCAAGAAAATGGGCGCCGCCGATGCCAAGCCCCCCGTCTCCCATCACTACGATCACCTTCAGATGAGGGGCAGCCAGCTTGATGCCGGCGGCGTAAGTCAATGCCCTGCCATGCAGGCCATGAAATGCGTGCGTGGTAAAAAACGTATCGAAGAGTCCACAACAACCGATATCGGTTACAATGACCACCTGATGCGGTTTAAGCGCCATGTCTCCCAATGCCCGATCGAGTGCCCGCACGCACCGGGTGTGAGCGCATCCCGGGCAAAAGGCCGGCGGTCTTTTGGGATCAAGCAGACTGGGCACCGGAAAACTCCTGAATGATCTCCTCGGGTCGAATCAATTCTCCTGACATCTTTCCGTAAAATTCGATCTTGCGATGGCACAAGACCCGGCGGATTTCATGAATGTACTGCCCCAGGTTCATCTCCACCACCAGAATCCGGGTCATGCCTCGGGAAGCCGCGCGCAGGAGATCCTCCGGAACCGGCCAGAGTGTTTTTAGCACAAGCAGGTCGACCGGAGTGCCACGAGTTTCAAAAAGGGTCCTTGTGGCGGCCCGGCCGGCCCGGGCCGTAACACCGTAAGTGATCAACAGGGTTTGAGCGTTAGGCCGCTTTTCCAGTTCATAAAAGGAGCAGGCTTCGACGTTGGTTTCGATTTTTCGTTGAAGCCTTGTGACCCCCTGCTGAATAAGCTGCGCATCGCTGGTGATAAAGCCCGCCGGACCGTGGGAAGATGAGGTCTGTCGAACCGGCACGGGACCTCCGATGGGGAGAAACGGCGGCACATCCTCGCCCGGAGCCGTCCGGAAAGGGAGAAACGCCTCCCCGGATTCGTAAAGCGTTCGTTCCACCGGCTCCGGCTTTTCCACCGTATCCATATCCAAGGTTTCGCGGGTCATTCCGATTTCCTTGTTGGAAGCGAGAAAGACAGGACAGCGAAACCGTTCCGCCAGATTAAAGGCATGGACAGTCAGGGTGAAACAGTCGCGGACATCCGAGGGTGCCAGCACAATGACCGGAAGACCGCCGCTGCATCCCCAACGCAAAAACTGAATATCACCGTCCGCACCCCGTGTCGCAGCCCCGGTGGAAGGCCCCTGGCGCATCACATCGACAATCACGATGGGAATCTCTCCCGCGATGGCAAAAGAGATGTTCTCGCTGCAAAGACTGATGCCTGGCCCGGAGGTGGCGGTCATGACCTTTTGGCCTGACATGGCGGCGCCCAGGCAATAACCGATGGCGGATATCTCGTCCTCCCCCTGGATGACCATGCCCCCTGCTGCGTGAAGCCTGTCCATCATAGCGGAAAGAAGCGTGCTTGCCGGCGAGATGGGATAGGCCGAAAAAAAACGACATCCGGCAAACAGCGCCCCCATGGCCACGGCTGTGTTTCCGTCAACAAAACGCATGAAAATTCCCTTTTATACCTCAAACCGGATCCCCTGGGCCAGCGGCATCTCTCGAGACCAGTTGATGGTATTGGTCTGGCGGCGCATGTAGGTCTTCCATGCATCCGAGCCGGATTCCCGGCCGCCGCCGGTATCTTTTTCACCGCCGAAAGCGCCCCCGATTTCTGCCCCGGATGTGCCGATATTGACGTTGGCAATGCCGTTATCACTGCCGTTAACACTCAGAAAATATTCCGATTCCTGCAAATCTTGGGTGAAGATGGCGGCGCTCAGCCCCTGGCGTACACTGTTGTTCATCCTGACCGCCTCTTCCAGATCGTCGTAAGCGATCATGTAAAGGATGGGCGCAAATGTTTCTTCCTGCACGATGGGATAGTGGTTTTGGGCCTCGCATAGGCACGGCGTCACATAAGTGCCTGTATCAAATAGCCCGCCGGAGAGGATTTCTCCGCCGCAGCGTATTCGACCGCCTTGCTTTTTCAGGGCCTTGAGTGCTTGTTGCATAAGGGACACGGCGTTTTTATCAATCAGCGGTCCCATGAGTGTGCCTTTCCTGAGCGGATCACCGATTCTCACCTGGTTGTAGGCACGAATGAGAGCGGCGGCCAGATCATCTGCCACTTCCTTATGAACAATCACTCGACGAATCGTGGTACAACGCTGTCCGGCCGTGCCCACGGCCCCGAACACAATGGCACGCACAGCCAAATCCATATCCGCGGTGGGGGTTACGATCACCGCATTGTTGCCGCCAAGTTCGAGCAAGGTTCTTCCTATGCGGGCCGCGACCGTCTCCCCCACATGACGGCCCATGGCCACGCTGCCTGTGGCGGATATGAGCGGAAACCTGCGGTCAATGATCAAAAACTCTCCCACCGGTTTCCGGCCCCCCACAACCAGGCTCAGCACCCCCGGCGGAACCTTATTTTTTCGGAGCACCGGTTCAATGATCTTCATCAGTGCAACAGCCGTAAGGCTTGCCTTGGTCGAAGGCTTCCACACCACCGTATCTCCGGCAACCAAGGCGATCATGGCGTTCCAGGCCCATACGGCCACCGGAAAATTGAACGCCGTGATCACACCAACCGGCCCCAGAGGGTGCCATTGCTCGAACATCCGGTGCCGGGGCCTTTCACTGTGCATGCTAAGGCCGTAAAGCATCCGGGATTGACCCACGGCAAAATCACAGATGTCGATCATCTCTTGAACTTCCCCCTCGGCCTCTGTCAGAATCTTCCCCATTTCCAGACTAAGGAGTGCCGCCAGATCTTTTTTCCTTGCGCGAACCGCATTTCCGATTTGGCGCACAATCTCGCCCCGCTTGGGCGCCGGCTCCGTGCGCCAGAGCTCAAATGCCCGGGCTGCAACACCGGCCACCTTTTCGCAGTCTTCCTCGGATGCCTGCTGCACGGAGCCGATCGCCCCGCCGTTTATCGGGGAGATGCACGCCAATAGGTTTCCCTTTGCGGCCAGCCACTCAGTCCCGATTCCCGCCCCGGGGTTCATGTCTTGAAGATTCAATTTTCGGGTAATATGCTGCATAACGGGTCTACTCCTTATACAGGGCTTTCAGGCTTTCTTTGAAAAGATTCTGGCACACGGCTATGTTCTTTTTCACCCAATCCATCCGGGCCGGGCCGCCAGTGGGGTAGCACAGCTTGTTGATGAACGGAACCGCCGGTGTCTTTTCATATACCGAGGTTGATGGGTTCAAACTTCATTTCCCATCTTCATAGGAATAGAACCCCTTGCCGACTTTCTTGCCCAGACAGCCTTCCTCTATCATCCGGTCGATGATTCCGGGATGTTTGTACCGGGGGTCGTTAAGGACGCTAGCCAGCGTCTGCATTTTTGCCCGATGGACATCCAAACCGATTAGATCGAGCAGCGCCAATGGCCCCATCGGATGATTGGCCCCGAGCTTCATGGCTTTATCGATATCCTCAGGCGCGGCCACCCCGGATTCAACCAGCCATGTGGCTTCATTCAACAGTTGGCCGAGAACCCGGCTGACAATTCCCGCAGGCGCTTCGGTCCTGCAAACTACCGGGTCTTTACCGAGCTGTTTTGCCAGCGTTTGAGCGACTTCAAGTGTCTTAGAAGAGGTTTTTGCCCCCGGCATGATCTCGACAAGCTTCATGATCGTGGGCGGATTGAAAAAATGCATCTGAACCACCCTATCGGGGCGCCGCGTGGCCTCGGCTATCCGGCTGATGGAAAGCGAGGTGGTATTGGTGGCAAAGATGACATCCGGCCGGGCAAGATTGTCCAACTCCGCAAAGACGTTCCTCTTTATTTGGATATCCTCCACGACGCTCTCGATGACGAAATCGCACTCCCGGGCAGGACTCAGATCCCCTGCCGTCAAGATGCGGGATACGATGGATTTCTTTTCGGTTTCGGCCAGTTTTCCCGCGTCGACCCTTTTCTGAAGGCCCTTGTCTATAAGGGCTTTGGCCTTCGTGGAAAGATCCAGGCTGATATCGGCAATCACTGCTTCTAAACCCTGCTGGGCACAAAGTTGCGCGATGCCCGCTCCCATATTTCCGGCGCCGACGACAAGAATTTTTTGGACAGCCATATTTGAATCTCCCGTGATGTCAAAAGTCAGTTCAGCCGCTCGAATACCGCAGCCACGCCATTGCCGCCTCCGATACACATGCTCACGGTTCCTAAGGTCACATCGCGTTGTTTCATCGCATAGAGCAACGTCGTGAGCAACTTTGTGCCCGTAGCGGCTACCGGATGGCCCAGGGCAATGGCGCCGCCGTGGACATTGACTTTGGAGCGGTCGAGGTCCAAGTCCTGTTCGCAGGCAATATACTGAGCGGCGAACGCTTCGTTCAACTCGTGAAGGTCGATATCGCCGAGAGTGAGGCCGGCTTTCTTGAGAGCTGCCGGAATCGCTTTGGCGGGTGATAAACCGAAGTGCTTCGGTTCGACCCCGACAAACGCGTAACCGCGCAACAGGGCGAATGGTTTTAACCCCATCGCCGCCGCCTTTTCCCTGTCCATGAGCACAGCGGCCGACGCGGCATCACACAGGGCGCACGCGTTGCCCGCCGTAACGGTTCCACCTTTGACAAAAACCGCCGGTAATTTGCTCAAACTTTCAACTGTGACCCCTTTGCGAAAAATCTCTTCATCGACGACCCGAATGCGGTCGCCCTTCTTTACCTTGACGTCAATCGGGGCGATTTCTTCTGCGAATTTTCCTTCTCTGACAGCGGCCTCGGCCTTGTTGTGAGATTCCGCGGCAAACGCGTCTTGCTCTTGTCTTGATATGCCTCTTTCCTCGGCGAGCCAGTCGGTGATTTCACCCATCAGGCCGCCGCCGAGTGGACATCGGAATCCGTCCTTATGCATCAGGTCGACCAACTGTCCATCCCCCATACGGTAACCCCATCGGGCACGCGGCAGTCCGTATGGGATCTGGCTGGCGCTTTCAGTGCCCCCCACCATAACGGTATCGACGTCTCCCGCCTTGATGGCCTGCGCTCCGAAAATTAACGCCTGAAGGCTCGAACCGCAGCGGACGTTTATCGAGACCCCCGGGGTTTCGACGGGAATACCCCCCATGACCGAGCTGAGCCTTGCCGGGTTCGGTCCTGCCCCCGCCTGCCAGGCGTTTCCGAAAATGGTTTGATCGATAAGGTCTGAAGCGATTCTGGAACGGTTAATGGCTTCACGGATGACCGCGGCACCCAGTTCCGGGGCCGTCAAGTTTTGAAATGATCCGCCAAATTGACCGCCGATCGTTCTGGCCGCCCCCAATATGACCACTTCTTTCATATGTCGCCTCCGATATTATAATGGATGGGTTCTATCGATTGGCCTTTTTTATTCCCAAGGCATCCGCCGCGATGATCATTTTCATGATGTTGGTTGCGCCCTCGAGAATTTTGTATACCTTGCCGTCGCGAAGGATTCGTGCCATGGGGTATTCGTTGGAATATCCATAAGCGCTCAGAACATCCAGACCCAGGTTGGGAACCTCATCCGCCGCTCGGGAAGCATAGAACTTGGCGAGGACTGTTTCACGCATGTTGTTGACCATGCCTCGGTCTTTCTGAATGGCGCATCGCCAGGTCAGCGCCCTTGCTGCCTCGGTTTCGACCACCATTCTCGCGATGGTTTCCTGCACCATCTGGAATTCAGCGATCGGGACGCCGAACTGCTTTCTTTCATTCGCGTACTTGACGGCCTCGTCAACTGCCGCCTGGCAGGTTCCCACGGCACCCGCCGCGGCGGAAAGCCGGGTGCTGATGAGCTCCTTCATTAGGTACTCGAAGCCGCGCCCTTCTTCTCCTAGAAGATTGCCCGCCGGAACCCTTACGTCTTCCATGATGATTTCACCGGTGGGGCAGGCCCATAGCCCCAGTTTGTCCTTAATGGGAGCCGTCTTTACCCCGGGGGAATCCATGTCCATGACAAAAGCGCTCATCCCTTTGTGTTTGGCGGCCTTGTTGGTCATCGCAAAGATTACCGCCATGTCGGCCACGGGTGACCAGGTGATCCACATCTTCTGGCCGTTGAGGATGTAATGGTCGCCATCCTTGACTGCCGTGGTGGCCATGGCCACGGTGTCTGAACCGGTATCCGGTTCGGTGATGCCGAAGCAGCCGATCATCTGCGCGGAAACGAGCGCGGGAATGTACTTTCTCTTAAGCGCTTCGCTTCCCCATTTCAGAATGGACATGGCGGTTCCCATGGTCTGCATATTGAAAGCGACCCTGAGGGATCCGGACACCCTGCCGATTTCTTCCGTTACGATGGCATGGGCCAAATACCCCATGTCATTTCCGCCGTATTCTTCGGGGACCGGACAACCGAATAGCCCCAGCTCGGCCATTTTATCCACGAGATCGCGTTGCCACCGATGTTCGTTCTCGTCCTTGTCGACATGGGGTGCAATTTCCTTATCGGCGAATTTTCGAACCGTGTTGCGGAGGATGACGTGCTGTTCGGACAATTCAACATCATACTGATCGCTCATGAATTTGGCTCCTTTGTAATGACCTTACGGCATAAGCTCGTTGGCATCAACGTGCATAAGGACGATCTCTGACTGTCTAACTTGACCGTTAGTTTAACTGGCGTGTCTGTCATGTAAAATTTGTCACATCTCGGCTTACGTGTCAAACATTTTTTCCTTCTCGGACGCTCCATGAGCGTCCGAGAAATTGGGGGCACTAAATAGGGGCGTAATTCCCCAAAATGCAAAAGCAGGCGAGCCCGAGAGACGGGTAAAAATTTCTGTGAAATACGATGCCGGGACGACCTCAAAAGGGGCGAGCGCTACCGAAGGGAAACGCTCTGGATCGATAACACCGCTTTTTCTCAGCGGTCGAGGATTGTCTGGAGATCACTGATCAAGTTGTTCAGCCTCTCCCCTTTCTCTTTCAGTTCATCGGTGATACGACGCGCCTCCTCTCTACGCTTGCGTTGGAAAGAAGCGCTCCGGCCGCTCTTGTCGGCGAGAATGCCTCTCTCTATGAGTGCAATGAAGTGATCGGCGATCTCTTCCGGGCTCTGCCCGTCCCGCCCGGGCTTATACCACTTGTAGGTCCAGTTGCACATACCCAGAATCGCATATGCCATCAGCTTCGGGGGGGAGCGGCGAAACACGCCTTCGGCCATTCCTTGTTCCAGTATCTTTTCAACCACTGCCGTGTATTTTCTCTTCTCCTCGGCGATCCGGCTCGCCTCCTTGGCGGGCAACTCGGCCTGCTCATTGAAAAATACAACGAACATCGCGAGGTTCTCAACAATCCGCTTCAGGTTGTGCCGCAAGAAAGCATGCAATTTCTCAAGGGGGCTCAAGTCGGAATCGCCGATCTCGTAGGCTTTGGCGAAGAACCGGTCCGATGTCTGCAGGTAGATGGTCGCCAACAGATCCTCTTTGCTGGAGACGTAGTGGTAGAGTGCCGATCGCGTGATGCCCAGCTCCGAGGCCACGTTATCCAGTGTGGCGGCCCGGTACCCCATTCGGTGAAATATGTCGATGGCAGTGTCGATGATGCTCTGCAGTCGAAGGCTCTTGTCCAATTGCTTGAAGTTGTCTCGCGCGTTCATCCTTGCTCCGATTCTTGGTTGAGGTAAGCGATCCCGCCGGGTCGCCTATACTACACGGTGCCGTGCCAACCACTACGCAGGATTTACAACAGGGCAACAGCAATCACATATGAGCGCTCGGCACAAGTGGTTGCCAAGTCACCGATAAGAGGCTGCGGCCATTGTGCCGATGCAGAAACCAGCGAGGTTAGCGAGGCGGACGCCGCTGGTTGATAAGAATTCGCTACATAAGGCAAAATATTGATAATTGCAATAGGTAATCCGTTGAAAACCACGGTGAATTTGTTCTAACCCCTGTTGGGGCTGAGCGATATCACCCGCGGCAATAACAGTCGAGACGATGGACTGGGCCTACTGCCCCATAGGGGCTGCATAATCCAGCCCGGGGTTGCGGCGTATGCCGCTACCCTGGGAAAGCAAGATGCCAACCCATTTATAAACAACCCCGAAGGGGTTGTGTCAAGGCATTGGGAAGGATAATTTCCATGGGATTGACACAACCCCTTCGGGGTAAGTGGGTAGGGTTCGACCCGATTCCCCAGGGTAGCGGCATACGCCGCAACCCCGGGCTAGTGGACAAAGCCCCTTCGGGGCATGGGAATAAGATCGGAAGCATACATAATATACTGAATTTTATTACTATTTATATCAGAACAAAATAACCGTGCGTTGAAAACCTATTGATGAGTTATAAAGCGTTCGATCGCCCGGTTCACCTCCTCTGCTTTCTCCAGGAGCACCCAGTGGCCCGCGTCCGCAATCGAAACCATCTCCGAGCCCTTGATGGCATGGTTGAGGTGCTCGGAATAGTGCGGCGGCGTGAGTTGGTCGTCAGACCCTCGGATGATCAATGTCGGCATTTTTATCCTTCCGACCTCTTCCATAATGTCCGCCTGATCGCACGCAAGAAAATCACCGTACATTGTTTCCTCGGATACCTTCATCATTTCTGCGACGGCGTCCCTTGAAACGGCCGGAGGCGTCTTCTTCGAAAAACCCATAAGCGCCAAGGACTTAACGGTCCTCTCCTTGTCTACCATGATCCACTCCAGAATCGCAGGAGACACCCTCAAGCGGGCGCCCGTGGTAATAAGGACGAGGCCTTTAATTGCCTTCGGGTGCGCGATCGCGAGGGACATCGCGATAAGCCCGCCCATTGAGTGGCCGACAAGATAACACCCTTCAAGGCCTTGCTCGTCGATGACAGTTCTTACCACCTCAACGTACTCGGGGATGGATCGGCACCCTTCATCTCCCGATTTTCCACGGCCCGGCAGATCGATGAGGATAACCTCGACACAATGCTTCAGGTACTGCTTCTGAAGATGGAAGGAAGCGGAGCTGCCCCCCGCGCCGTGAATGAAAAGCAGTTTTTTACCCTTCCCATGCCTTTCCACATATAACTTCATGCCGTTCCTCCCACAATTGTTAGTATAATGGGTGAGCGCCCATGTAGAATCAAAATGTGCACATATTCATTCGTGAGTGAACCGGAAAACTTTCCCTCGTTGAAATGATTCCAGGAAGTTGGGTAATATTCTGTTTTCTTTTGACTATTTAAGCGCCTTTTAGATCAATTTATTGGATTCTATCTTATCCGTCAATTAATTTCATATCCAAGTAATTAAATATAGCCATACGATGGTATATTCGCTACCATACAACTGATTATCGCCCTGTTGTTAATGGCATACATCCCTTTTTTTCGATGCGGGGATCGGCTGCATGCATTGGTGAGAATTATGTTAATTTAAATAGTTGGAGGCTTTGATGCTGTCTGTTGAAACGATAATGACCTTTTCCACGGCTTCTTTATTGCTTGCCCTCGCGCCGGGTCCCGACAATATATTCGTACTGGCGCAGTCCGCCTTGCATGGGCGGAGTGCGGGGATCGTGGTGATGCTTGGCTTGTGCACGGGGCTCATCGTGCACAGCAGTGCGGTTGCTTTGGGTGTCGCCGTCATTTTTCAGACATCGGCAGTTGCCTTTTCCGCGCTTAAATTCCTTGGCGCAGGCTACCTGGTGTATCTTGCCTGGCAAGCCATTCGAGCCCCTATTGAAAAAATTCAGGGTGAACCCGGCGGGAAAGCCAATCGTTGGCGGCTTTATGGTCGTGGGATCATTATGAACATCACGAACCCCAAGGTTTCCATCTTTTTTTTGGCATTTTTGCCGCAATTCGCCGATCCTACACGAGGGCCCTTGTCGTTGCAACTGTTGCTGCTCGGCGGCATATTTATCGTTGCGGCCCTGTTGGTTTTTGGAGGGATTGCGCTTCTGGCCGGTACGCTCGGGCAATGGCTGAACCGGTCTGCGCGTGCTCAGAAGATTTTGAACAGGGTTGCCGGCACGGTTTTTCTGGCCTTGGCGCTCAAGCTGGCAACAACGGAGCGATAGCAAGGATGCGTTGATGAAGAGGCCTTTTCAGGCGGAGTGTTTTTGTTGGCGCATGTCTGCGATATAAACCGAATCCCGAAAGTTGAGGTTGCTGGATTATGAAAGGATTTTTCTATCCCAAAAGTATCGTTGTTATCGGTGTGAGCAACAAGGAAAATAATATGGGCCGGGTTATTGTTGAGAACCTGATCTATAAGGGGTTTGACGGTCAGGTTCATGCCGTGGGACCTCGAGGGGGTGTTGTTCTGGGCAGGCCGATTCATAAAAATATCAAAGAAATTGTATTTCCTCTGGATATGGCGGTTATTCTGGCACCGGCGGCCGTTGTGCCCGGAATCGTGCGTGAATGCGGCGAGGTGGGTATTCGCAGAATCGTCATCGAATCCGGCGGCTTTTCGGAGTTTTCCATAGAGCGAAAAGCCCTGGAAGCCGAGCTGTTAACGGCGGCGAGGGAATTTGGAATTCGCTTTGTCGGGCCCAACTGCATCGGTGTCAACAACACCGAAAATGGACTGGCCACCTCCTTTGGCCTAACGACGATTCCCTTTAAAAAGGGTAAGGTCTCTGTTGTGTCCCAGTCCGGCGGGGTTGCCGGGACGTATATGGATTTTTTTGCACATGATGCCATTCATTTTAACAAGGTTATTTCCATTGGCAACAAGCTCAACGTTGATGAATCGGATCTCCTTGAATACCTGGTTAAAGAAGACACCGGGACCGGGATCATTTGCATGTATCTGGAGAGCATTAAAAATGGCCGCCGGCTGATGCAGATTGCCGGACAAAGTAAAAAGCCGATCATCGTTCACAAATCGGGAATCGGCCGTGCCGGGGCAGCTTCAGCGGCCTCGCACACTGCAGCCTTGTCAACGGACGACAAGGTCGTCAGTGCGGCGTTCAAACAGACCGGCATTATCCGGGTCTATTCGAATGCACAGATGGTTGATTTTGTAAAGATTTTCCAATTGCCGCCAATGAAAGGCCGAAACCTGGCCATTGTTTCCCGTTCAGGTGGGCATGCGGTTATTGCCGCTGATACAGCGGAACATTTCGGGTTTGAACTCCCGCCATTTGCGCCGGAAGAACTTGAAAAAATTAGAAAACATGTGCGTGGCGGGGTGATCAATCTCAGAAATCCTTTGGATTTGGGTGACCTTTTCGATCTATCGGTTTACGAGTCCATTGCGCGGATGGTGTTGTCCAACGACAGCATTCACGGCATGATTCTGGCGCATGGGTATAGCGACGTGGAGCGTGAAGGCTCTCACCGCTTTATGCATGTTGTCAAGGAGTTGAGCGCCAGGTATCGCAAACCGGTCGCCTTGTGCTTGATGATCGATGACCGGGAAGCAAGCTTTCTTAAGGAAACGCTGGGGTTTCCCTTTTTTAAAAGCCCGGAAGACGGCGCCTGGGCGCTGAGCGCATCTTACCGAGCCTATCAGTTCCGACAGCACCATCAGACGATGATGATGCCCGTGGCAAAAGCCGTTGACCCCTTGCCCGCGCGCCGGATTATCGACAGGGCCGAAAAAGAAAATCGCAATCCCACCCAGGCCGAATGCTTTGATGTGTTAAAATTATATGGCATTCCAGTGCCGGCACATGCGTCAGCCGCTAGCGCCGAAGAGGCGGCGAAGGCCGCAGGGCGAATCGGCCTGCCCGTTGTATTGAAAATAGACGTTCCTTCGGTGATTCACAAATCCGATGTGGGCGGGGTTGTATTAAATCTGAATAGCCCCGAAGCGGTGACGGATGCCTTTACCGAAATGCGGAATCAATTAGGCGGCTCCCTGCCGCCGAACGAACGCTTTACCGTCCTGGTGATGGCGCAGGCAAAACCCGCGGGTCAGGAAGTGATATTAGGGGTAAAGCAGGACCCGACCTTTGGCCCGACCCTGCTGTTCGGCATGGGCGGCGTACTGGCCGAGCTGATGGAAGATATTAGTCTGCGGATTGCACCGGTGGATCGCAGCGAGGTCGAGGAAATGATCAGGGAGATTAAAGGTTACAGGGTGCTTGCCGGCGTACGCGGCCGGAAATCAAAGGATATCGGCTGCCTGGCGGACAATCTGCTGAAACTGTCGGCATTGGCTCAGGACATGGCGAGCATCAAGGAAATCGACCTGAATCCGGTTATGAGTTACGAAGAGGGTTGTATGGCGCTGGACGCAAGGTTTATTCTGCAAGACCGCTCGGCTTCGGATTGAGAAGGAGAGACTTGGATGCCTTTTCCTCCGCGGACAACTTCCTTTACAGCATGGGCTGGCAGGAGGGCGGCGTCACCTTTTTACATCGTGAATGAACGCGGAGAAGAGGGGGAACTTCCCTATTGCCGCCTTGACCCGCCTTGCCGGTATAAATTCAATAATCTCCGGAGGAAACCCTCTTGGTATATGAGATCATCATGCTCCTCACGATTGTTGCAGCGGCACTCATCCTGTTTATCGCTGGCCGGCTGCGTGTGGATGTGGTCGGGCTGCTGGTGCTGTCGGCCCTTGCCTTGACGGGTTTGGTCACTGCGCAAGAGGCGTTGGCCGGATTCAGCAGTCCGGCGGTGGTCACCGTGTGGGCCTTGTTCATTCTGTCCGAAGGACTGACCCGCACCGGTATCGCCCAGCAACTGGGACAACCGTTGCAACGCTTCGCAAAAGGCGGCGAAGTGACGCTCATGGTTGCCTTGATGCTGGCCGCCAGTCTGTTGTCGGCGCTTATCAACACCGTGACGGTCGCAGCCATTCTGCTGCCGGCGACCATGGAGCTGGCCCGGCGTAGTGGGCGCCCACCCTCCCGGCTGCTGATGCCGCTGGCGCTCGGTTGCCTCCTCGGCGGTCCGTTTACAGGTATCTCCACTCCGCCGAACATCCTGGTGACCGACGCCCTTCACATTGCCGGCATGCGTCCCTTTGCTATCTTCGACTTTACGCCGATCACCGCGGCCATCGTTGTGGCCGGTATCGCATTCATGGTGCTTATCGGACGCCACCTGCTTCCCAATCGTTCCACGGGTGCAGAGGCGGGTAATCCCTTGCCGATCGGCTCTTTCTATCAGCTCGACACGCACATTTTCACCACCCGCATCCCAACGGGATCCCCGCTCGACGGCCGCACCCTCGCCGAGAGCCGACTGGGCTCGGCCCTTTATCTGACCGTGCTGGCGCTCCAGCGAAAGGGTGTGTTGATGCTTGCGCCGCGTCCAAATGACGTGCTGCAGGCGGAAGATACGCTCATCGTTCACGGCAGTCCCGACCATCTGCAGCGCTTTCGCGCCAGTCAGCACCTTCAGGTCGAGTCGTCCGAACGCGTGAATCATTACTTCTCAAAACGGCTGCAGGTGGCTGAGGGACTGATCGCCGAAGGGTCGCCGCTGATAGATTCCACGCTCGCGGAGAGCGGCTTGCGGCGGGCGCATCACATTCATGTGATGGCCCTGCACGGCCCGATTGAACGCGAGATCAAGGATCTGCGACAGCACCGACTCTTGGCAGGAGAGCGACTGCTGCTTCAGGGCGAGCGGGACGCGCTGGAAACGATGACGCAGCTGGGCTTTGTCACGGAACTGCGCTTCGTAGCGGCGGACAGGGTGAAAGCGCTTGCCGGAGGCCGCCCCGAGCTGCTGCCGGTACGTGTTCCACCGGGGTCGGTGCTGGTCGATCATGATCTGGTTGAAAGTCGCCTGGGGAATGCATTCGGTTTGACCGTGGTTGGCCTTGTGCGTGGGGAGGAACTGCTGTGCATGCCTTCGCCGGATGAGAAGGTGCGGGCCGGCGATCTGCTCGTGCTGCAGGGGTCACCCCGCGATCTTGAGATTCTCGAAGGTCTTCAGCAACTTCAGATCGAAAAGCAATCCCCCGGCCTGGTTGCCGAACTGGAGTCACAACAAATCGGCGTTACTGAAGCGCTGCTTTCACCGAGAACCTCTCTCGCGGGGCAGTCTCTCGCCAACCTGCTCTTCCGCGAGCGTTACGGCATCAGCGTGCTTGCCATCTGGCGCAGGGGACGTGCCTATCGCACCGGGCTTCAGGACATGCCCTTGCAATTCGGCGATGCCCTGCTGGTTTACGGGCAACGCCAAAACATGGCGGCCCTGGCCCGCGATCCGGACTTTCTCGTGCTGGATGAGGCCGCGGCGCGTGCGCCACGCCTGGAAAAGGCCCGCATTGCCATTGCCATCATGCTGGCGGTCATCTTGAGTGCTATCGCAGGCCTTGTTCCGATTGCCATTGCCGCCCTTGCCGGGGCGACGCTGATGGTGCTCGCCGGCTGCCTGAACATAGAGGAAGCCTATCGGGCCATTGAGTGGAAGGTTGTATTCCTTATCGCAAGCATGCTGCCGCTGGGCGCGGCCATCGAAAACACCGGAGCGGCGCAGATGGGGGCGGCTGCCTTGATTACCGCAGTCGGTGATCTCGGCCCGCGATGGGTTGTCGCGGCGCTGTTCATCGTAACCGTGCTCGGCACGCAAATTATCCCCACGGCTGCGCTGGTGGTGTTAATGGCGCCGGTGGCGCTGAGCGCTGCCGGCGCTTTGGAGATCTCACCTCACTTGTTGATGATGACCGTGGCGATCTCGGCCTCTTCGAGTTTTGCCAGCCCGCTTTCGCACCCTGCCCATCTGCTCGTCATGGGCCCCGGCGGCTATCGCTTCATCGACTACGTGAAAGTCGGCGTGCCCATTACAATTATTTCACTGCTTGTATCGGTGGGATTGCTGCCGATATTGTGGCCACCTTGATGACGAGCGGTTATGAAGAGAATTGCACTCTGGGAGCCGGATTGGCACCAAATAACGGTGCGCCGGTGAGCGATCGAAGGCGCTGGTGAATTTTCCGCAAAAAAGGGGACATTACGTTAATCATGATACAGTTGGTTCAGCGCGACCGCTTGTCCTTAACATCCGTGTGGAGTTAATGATTGCGGCGAGGGCTACCCCCATGTCGGCAAAGACAGCCTCCCACATCGATGCCAGGCCTATCACCCCAAGGGCCACGAACACGACTTTTATCGAAAGCGCCATCACGATGTTCTGCCAGATGATGATTCGGGTCTGGCGGGCGATTTGAACCGCCTCTGCCATTTTTAGCGGAGAATCGGTCATGAGCACCACATCGGCCGTCTCGATCGCAGCATCCGTGCCGAGGGCACCCATGGCAACCCCGACATCGGCCCTGGCAAGGACGGGGGCATCGTTGATTCCATCACCGACGAACGCAACTTTCCCGCCATGATTGGCGGTCGATTGTATTTCCTCCAGCAAACGCACCTTGTCTTCCGGGAGGAGTTCCGCATGGAACGCATCCACCCCCAAGGCCCTGGCAACCGATTCCGCCGTGCAGCGATTGTCGCCGGTGAGCATTTCAATGCGCTCGATCCCGATGCTTCGCAATTGCGCAATGGCCTGCCTCGCATCGGCCTTGATCGAATCTCCGATCACAATATACCCGGCGTACTCGCCGTCAATGACAACATGCGCGGCGGTGCTTTCGAGTGCGCAGCCATGATGGACGATCTGCTGATGATGCATCCAGCCGTCGCTCCCGACTAGTATCTCGTGCCCGCCCACCAGAGCGCGAACTCCCCTTCCGGGCAATTCGACATGTTCGACGATCGATGCGCCATCCAGCTTCAGCCCCATTTCGGCGCCTTTGGCGATAATCGATTTGGCGATCGGATGATTGGAATGCATTTCGGCAAGCGCTGCGAATTCCATCAGCTGTTGTTTTTCAAAGCCGTTCACGGGCACGATGGTTTGTACCGCAAAGTCGCCTCGGGTCAGGGTGCCCGTTTTGTCAAAGACAACCGTTTTGACCGCTGCAAGCGCGTCCAGGAAGTTAGACCCCTTGACCAGTATGCCTTGTCGCGAGGCCCTGCCGACGCCACCGAAATATCCCAGGGGAATGCTGATTACGAGCGCACAGGGGCAGGAAATTACCAACACCACCAATGCGCGATAAATCCAGGTCTTGAAATTCGCCTCAGCCATTATCAAGGGAGGCAGCACCGCGATACCGGCGGCGGCACCCACCACGATCGGCGTGTACCACCGCGCGAACCGGGTGATGAATTTTTCCGTTGCCGCTTTCCGGGCAGAAGCATTTTCAACCAGGTCAAGGATCTTGGCAATCGAGGATTCATTGAAAGGCTTGGTCACTCTCAGCTTCAAGGCTCCCGCCAAGTTGATCATTCCCGCCATCAGGCTATCGCCAATTCGGGCGCTCAGCGGAACGGATTCACCCGTCAAGGCCGATGCATCCAAACTGGATTGCCCCATCACCACCTCACCATCGAGCGGCACCTTTTCTCCGGGTTTGACCAAAATAATTTCCCCGACCCGCACCTGTTCCGGCGGCACCTGGCGAAGGCCTTCGTCCGTCTCCAAATTCGCGTGGTCGGGTTTTGAAGCAAGAAGCGCATGAATCGAGCGGCGCGAGCGCGCTACCGCCAGATTTTGCAGAAGCTCCCCCGTCTTAAAAAATATCATTACGGCCACGGCTTCCGAGAGGCTGTGAATGGCGATCGCGCCGCCCGTTGCAACCACCATCAAGACATTTTCATCGAAAAAATCACCTCTGCGAAAGGTTCTGAAAGCGTTGACATAGATGTTGGTGCCGGCAAGAAAGTATGCGATCAGCGCGATGCCATAATCCAACACCAGCCAACCGGATGCGTGGAAGCGTTCTTCAAAAACCGCATGCACACCTAAAAGGATCAGTGCCGCGATAATAATGCCGGCCGCCCTTCTTGTTCCGAATACGTCCGCTTGGCTTTGGGCTTTTTCAGCGTGGGGGGCGGCGGAAAGAATTTCAACCGTCGGCTCGATTCGCTTGATTTCAGCGCGCACCCGTTCAACATCGAGGGCCTCCAGATGAAGGCGCAGGTTGGCAAAATCCAGCACGGCGTAAGACACGCCCGGCAGTTTCTTGATCGCGGTTTCAAGTTTTAACCCACAAGACGCGCAATCCAGCCCCGTGATATGGTATACAGTTGCCATGGCGATTCCCCGGTGGTTCAAACAGGGTCATTAATGTGTTGCAAGCCCGTGTTGAGCACTGCACGAATATGATCGTCATCCAGGGCATAATAAATGACTTTACCGTCCCGGCGGGTTTTGACGATACGCATTTGACGCAGGCTTTTAAGATGCTGGGATATGGCGGGTTGCTTCATCTTGAGCAGCATGCTCAGGTCGCAGACGCACATCTCGGACTGACTCAGCGCACAGATAATGCCGACCCGGGTCTTGTCGGAAAAGAGCTTAAAGAACCCGGCAAGACTGTCCAGCGCCGCCTCCGAGGGCATCTGTTCCGATACCTTCCGAACCGTGATGGGGTGCAGGATATTGCACGAAGGCGGTTCATCCGTGGATTGGGAATATTTAGCCGGCCGCATCTATCGACTCCTTTCTATAGGTTATCATATGCGCAGATTATAATATGTAATGGCTGGGTGTCAAGGCCTTCAAGGGGTTGGCGCACGGTGAATTTGTTCTAACCCGTGTTGGGGCAGAGCGATATCACCCGCGGCAATAACAGTCGAGACGATGGGCTGGGCCTACTGCCCCATAGTGGGCTGCATAATCCAGCCCGGGGTTGCGGCGTATGCCGCTACCCTGGGAAAGCGAGATGCCAACCCATTTATAAACAACCCTGAAGGGGTTGTGTCAAGGCATTAGGACGGCATTAGGAAGGACGATTTCCATGGGATTGACACAACCCCTTCGGGGCATGGGTATGAGACTGGAAGCATACATAATATACGGAATTTTATTACGATTTATATCAGAACAAAACAATCGTGGGGGTCAGCGGAATGAGCCTTTCGTATAATTTATTTGAGCCGAGATTGGCGTTCGGGTCAGCCCCTTTCCTCAATCCGGCGAAGTTTCATTCGGTGATGAGTTTAACGGCATGTCCAGCTTTTTCATTCGAAAGTAGAGGGTGGATCTGTTCATTCCGAGGATGTCGGCCGCTCCCCCCGGCCCCCCGATTCGCCCCTCGGTTTTTTTCAGCACATGTCCGATATAGCGGCGTTGCAGTTCCTGCATGGATGGCAGATCGGTAATGGAAAACGATTGCGGGTCCACCGGTGTTGCCGATAGCTGCAATTCCAAGTGGCTGCCGTTGGACAGCAGCGCGCCCCGCTCGATCACATTTTTCAGTTCCCGGACGTTTCCGGGCCAGGGATACGCAAGCAATGCCGACACATTTTTGGGCGAGATGGGGAACTGGGGGCGGTTGAGACGTTTGCAATAGATTCCGAGAAAATGCCGCGCCATCAGAATAATGTCCTCTTTCCTTTCCCGAAGGGGCGGAATTTGGAGGGGAAGGACATTCAGGCGGTAAAAAAGATCTTCACGAAATCGACCGGCTTGTACTTCTTTTGCAAGGTTTCGATTGGTGGCGGCAATCAACCGGAAATCACACCGGTGAACCCGGCTGCCCCCGACGCGGGTGAACGTTTTTTCCTCCAGAACCCTCAGCAGTTTCGCCTGTATTGAAAGCGGCAGTTCCCCCACCTCGTCCAGGAACAGGGTTCCGCCGTTGGCAAGCTCAACCCGGCCGGCTTTTTGACGGGAAGCGCCGGTGAACGCCCCTTTTTCATGCCCGAAAAGCTCACTTTCCAAGAGGTTTTCAGCGATGGTGGTCGAATCGATGATGACATAGGGCCCATTGTGCCGCGGGCTGTGTTTATGAATCCAGCGGGCCATAATTTCTTTGCCCGCGCCGGTCTCACCCTGAATCAGTATGGGGGACTCCGAATCGGCAATGCGCTGCGCCTTTTTCAGTAAATCCCCAATGGCCCGGCTTTCGCCGATAATTTTTTCTTTCAGCGTATTTTCCGTTTCGATCTCTTTCTCTGAGGCTTGACGGGTTTTTCTTTGGGCTGAATGGCAATACTCCCAGATTTGACGGCAGAGGGTTTCAAGATGGGTTTTAAGCAGTTCCAGCGCATGATCATCCAAAAAATCAAAGCTGTCCATCAGCAACGAGTTGTCGTGGTACAAGATACCCCTGCGTTCATTTCCCAAGTCGATCGGCAAACAAAGTGCCGTCACGGTATCGATGCGTTTGTTCTGCTTCCCCGGTGGGGATGGGCGGGTGAGAATGGCGCGATTGGTACGAAATGCGTCGGAAATCAGTTGAATATGCGGCTTGAAGGTGTTCGAAGTGATTTCCAATTCAGTGAGATTGACAGCAGTGAGCAATTCTAACTGCTCTCTTGGCGCATTCTGTTTTACCAGGAAAAAACCACCCCGCTCGGCGCTGAAAAAGCGATTGGTGGTTGCGACCAGGCGACCGAGAATGACTTTCAGATCCGAAGCAGGGACCAGCTTTTCAAGCACTTCGGAAAAGCGGTTGAAGACGACTTCCGCGGATAAAAAACTTTTAAGAAACGGACCCTTGGATCCGGTGTCAATCAGATGTTGCAGGTCATCGGGAAAAAGGCGTTCGGCATAGGCGGGTAGACTTTGCCAGGCCTTTCGGGCATACCCCGCTGCTTTTTTACGATTTCCCTTGGTCAGTTCAAGGCGGGCCAGCTCCAGCCGTGTTTTTGCCGTTTGCACCACGCTGCCGGAATGGGTGAGGAATTTGAGGCTGTCCTCCAGATACGCCTGTATGGTTTCAATAGATTCTCCATTGACGATCGCGCGCTTCGCCAAAAGTCGCATGAGAACCCCTTTAAGAGAACTATTGATGTCCTGTTTGACTCGTTCGGCGGTGGTATCGAAACTAAAATCATGGGGCAGGGATACATTTTGCCGTTCAAAATCAAAAAGCATTTCAAGCACCCACGGATAAGCGGCATAGGCGCGAATAATGTTGGCATGGGCGGCCTCACTCAATGCCCTTACGAATAAATCCCTGGCTTCCGTCAGATTCCCTTTTAAATAATGATAATAAGATTTGAATAGTCTGACACCGTAAAGGGCCAGCGCATTTTTCTGCTTCTTGGCCTCTTCATTGGCGACGGATAGATGGTACAGGGCCTCCTTGTCCTTGTGGAATGTCAGCAGCATGTACCCCAGAACGGCTCGCAGGGTGGTCGAAACGTTCGGCTGCTTTTTTTGGATGGCAATGCGATGAAATATATCCAGCAAGTCGATGGCGCGGTTGAATTGGCCCAAAGCCAGGGCGGTCAGGCTGAAAAACACCGGCGCGAACGGGTTGATGGTGTCGCTTTCCGTATATCTACCCCATTCCGAGGCTCTCTCATAGTGAATCAACGCCTGCTTGTAGTTTCCCTGCATGAAGTAAAAAAGGCCGACAAATTCGGCCGATTGGAATAAAATATCTTCATCGCCCAGTTCCTCGACCATCTGTTTGCCGTCCGAAAGCGCCTTCAGCGCCTCCGTATTCATATTGGATAGATAATACAGCCGCCCCAAGTGAAGGAGAATAATGGCATGGGAGCGTCTGTCTCCCAAATTGTCTGAAACGACAAGCAGTTTTTGTAACAGCGGCAGCACTTCTGCGAAGCCTTTACCCATTGCGATGCACTGGTCGGAAACCGTCAGGGTCCGGTCGATCAGCCGTTTTTCGGTTTCCAGCGGTTTTGGTTTTCGAAGATGGGCTTCGACGACCTGAATCAAGTTCATGATCGCGGTTTCCATATCCACGTCATGAATCGCGGTTTCCGCCAGATCCAGTTGAATGGCAGCCGCATCTTCATGCCGTTTTGCCTTGATCAGAAGATTGACAATATCGGTTGGATTTAGTCGGGAAAGCAACCCGTCTTTCCTTAACTGGTCGAAAATCTCAGAGATTCGTTCCGGCGAATTGATGGATTGCAGGGTTTTTAAAACGCCGGGGGGCAGGTTTGCGGTGAGCTGCAAAATATCCCCGTTGGTTTTTTTCATAAAACCGAGGTGTTCCGAGCGAAGAAGGAGGTCGAACAACGGTCCGGGCATCAAAGGGGCCAAAGTGCCGAGAATGTCAATCGGCAAGGGCGTGTTAAATGCTTGCAGCGTGGCTAAAAATTCCCACTGCGCTTGCGAAAACTGAGGATCCTCCGGTATCATTATTGCTCCCGCGTTTGTGACTGAAGATCAAAAAATGTGTCAATATGCAACCACCCAAATCAAATAGGGCGGCAACGAGGGGTTGCGTCCCTTTTTCCATCGGCCGATTCGTGGTGAAAAGGCGAATCGCCTCAGCGGGCGAGATGGTTCCAATTGACATGGCAGCTTAAAAAAAATAATAAAATATGAGTGATGCAAAATGACTGGGCGATTAACTTTCAAATACCGCGTATTTTATAATACGGACAGGGGGCCTTGTCAAAGGGTGTTTGCATTTAAACGGTAGCATGGCGGTGGGTTGACATAATGCGTTTTTGCTGGTGTTGCCGAGGAACGGTAGTAATGAAAAAAAATCAAAGAATACAAAAAGTTATTTCCATGCGAATGGTGATGGCATGTGATTTGCTTTTAATCTATGGATACAAAGGCGTGTGATCTACACCTGAAAAGATCGGCCGCGGACATTGAATCCTTGCGGGCTTGTCTTGTTAAAGCATAACGGCAGGATCAAACGGCGGCATGAGATCAACGTGCTGTGGCGGTAATGGAATCGGACAAGGGATTAACGCAACGAAGCCTCGAAGGAGAGTAACATGCCCGGGATGGACAAGCTGTCACAGCTTTTGTTGGAACGGCCCATCGCGATAAGTGGGATGAAACGAAAGGGCATAAAGGTCGTTGCTACCAATGTGGGAGATTATGTTCCTCACGAGCTGATCCATGCCGCCGGGGCGGTGCCGGTTTGCCAGATTCACGGCGGTGATCCCGAACCGGTGGAAGCCGCTCACGCCGTTGTCGTCCGGTTTCAATGTGCCTTTGCCCGCGCGCAAATGGGGTATCGGCTTTTGAGGGATCAGGCTTATTATGAGCTGACCGATCTGTTGATCGTTGCAACGACCTGTCAGCATATGCGAAAATTCGCCGACCTATGGGAGTATCATACCGGTGTTGAGACTTGGCGATTGGGGCTTCCGCAGGAGTTTCAGACCGACAGGGCTATGGCCTATTATATCGATTCCCTGCGAAGAATGAAGGAAAAGCTCGAACAAGTGACCGGCAATGAGATTACGGATGAGAAGCTTGCGGAATCCATCGGTATTTATAACCGGCTTCGGACGCTTCTGAAAAGAATAAGTCTGATGCGGCAATCTTCTTTTTCGCTGATAAGCGCCCTTGACTTTATAAAACTCAATCATGCCAGCTTTCTCTTGGATCCGGTTGTCATGGGGGAACTGCTGACTTCCCTATGCGAGACACTGGAAAACGGACGGAAAGTGCCGATTAACGGCAAGCAGCGGTTGCTGTTGCTTACCCCCAATATTGCGCTCGGAGACTATAAGCTATTTGGTCTGGTCGAAGAGGCCGGCGGTGAAATCGTGATTGAGGAAGTCGGCGAGGGAGTCAGGGCCTATTGGGAAAATGTGGGCGTAAATGGCGCTGATTTACTGGAATCGTTGGCTTTCAAATACCTCAGGCAGCGGTGCCCCGCCTGTTTTATGAGATCCGCCATGAAAACCCGGCTGGCGAACGTGGTCCGGTTGGCGGAAGATTTCGCCGTGAAAGGGGTCCTCTGGTACCAGTTAACGTTGTGCGAAACCTTTGATATTGAATTTGCCTATTTCGCTGAGCGGTTTAAGGAAAAAGGGTTGCCGGTATTGAAGCTTGACTCCGATTATGACGCATCGGATCGGGGGCGAATGAAGACACGCATCAGTGCTTTTATGGAAAGCCTTGAAAGGCGGTCGGCATGAGAGAGCTTCTTGCCCTGTGCGGTTATGAAAAAAAAGAGATTGAAAACCAACTGCCCCGCATTCAAAAGGCATTCCATAAACTCAATATTACCGATCGTGATATTGCCGGCGCAAAGCAGCGCCTGACGGAATATTTTGAGGTGAATCTTTCGGGATTTCGAAAGCTGTTGGGCGTTTATATGCGAGAACTGATCAATTTCATGCTGGCGGTCGAGGAAAAGGGAAAGCGTGTTTACAATACCCTCCCGTCCCTTTCTTCAGCCCTCGGTTCGGCGGCTGCGTTGGCCGATGACGGCATCTATGCGGGTTTCCCAAGTATTCTGCTGTTGATGGTATACCACGGACTATTTGAAAAGATGGCCCCGGTATGGGAAGCGGCGGAAAAGACGGTTTTGACGCCTGCGGGGGCTCACTGCGGTTGCAATCGGTGCAAAGCTGGCGGGCATCTTCTTAATTTGATACCCGTACCCGATCTTCAACTGTCTTGGGGAATCTGCTGCGATGAAGCCGCAAAGGTGGATGAGTATTTAAGTGAGGTATATGATGTGCCCATCGTCACCGTCAACCGGATCATGGATGAAAACGCGGATGAGCAATTTCTGTTTCCGGACAGGTCGGTCGGGTATCTGGCCGAGGAATTGAGAAAGGCCATGGATCGCATTTCGGAGGTCATCGGAAAGAAGGTGACGGAAGAGATGCTTTGGCAATGTCTCCTCGAAGGCCGAAAATATATGCAGACAATCGAGCGGATTATGAGGCTTGTTGTCGAAGCCGATCCGGTGCCGGTCAGTATAACGACGATGTGGTATGTCTTCATGATGTATTTGTGCGGCCCGAGCAGGGAAAACGTGGCGCGGCTTCAGGACGCCGTGGATACCATCCTTCGGGAAACCAAAGAGCGGGTTGAGCGCGGAGAAGGGTATTATGAAAAAGGAGCCCCGCGCGTTACCATGTTTTTCCCCTCGTTTGTTGACCCCGCGATTGCCCGGTTTATTAAGGAGGTGGGGCTGGCCATGCCGATCGTCGAGCTGGATTGGTTTCCGGGCGGCGCGTTGATGCCGGATTTGGGAGAAACTTTACAACCGGATCCTTATCATATCATTGCAAAGGGAATGTTCAGCGTACCGCTCATCGGTTCTTTGAAACAGAGGGCGGCACACTTTACGGCGGCCATCCGGAATTACCATATCGATGGCGTGCTGGGACTGTTTCCATACGCTTGTCGCCCCATCGCAGGCGATGCGTTGGCGCTTAAGGACGCCATCCGGAAAGAGATGGATATCCCCGTGATCGTATTGGAAGGGGATGTATATGATGATCGGAGGTATCCGGTGGAAGTGATTCGAACACGCATCGAATCCTTTGCCGAGATGTGCAAAATCTATCGGATGAGCAGGGAAGAAAATGCGGCATGACGCCGGGGTTGGAATTGGTTCACCGCCGGACCGGTGGTCCGGGAAGTATTTGAAAGGAGTTTTTGATTATGGCGCAGGTTATTGCCGATCGCAGGGATATTGATTTTGTGCTGCATGAGCAGCTTGAGGTGGAGAATTTGAGCAAGCATCCGCTGTTTGCGGATTTTGATAAAGAGACGGTGGACATGATCGTCTCAACGGCCAGAGATCTGGCCCTTCGGTATATTCATCCGACCCTTAAAATTGGAGACGAAATCGGGTGTAAGTATGAGAACAATAAGGTCATTACGCCGGATGAATTTAAAACCGCCTGGCAGGCGATGAAAGAAGGAGACTGGTTCGCCATCGACCGGCCGAGAGAAGCCGGCGGACAGGGAATGCCGTGCACGGTCGCTGCGGCGGCCAGAACCTATATGATCGGCGCCAACATGGGGTTGATGTTTCCCGTGCATCTGATTCACGGCCCCGGCATGCTGATCGAGCTGTTCGGTACCGAAGAACAAAAAGCCCTGTATCTTCATAACCTTTACACCGGCACATGGGGATGCACCATGATGTTGACGGAGCCGGATTCCGGTTCGGATTTGTCGCACCTCAAAACGACCGCGACCCGAAATCCGGACGGAACTTTCAACATCACCGGCAACAAAATTTTCACCAGTTGCGGAGACCAGGATCTGACGGAAAACATTATTCACCTGGTGTTGGGCAGAATTAAGGGCGCTGCGCCGGGTGCAGGCGGTATCTCGCTTTTTCTCGTGCCCAAATTTCGCATCAACCCGGACGGCAGTCTCGGAGAAAGAAATGATGTTTACTGCACTGGAATAGAAAACAAGATGGGCCATCACAGCACCCCCAGTTGCTCCATGACGCTCGGCGGCAGAGGCGCGTGCATCGGCACCTTGCTCGGGCCGGAAAACACCGGGTTGTCCAGCATGTTTGTCATGATGAATAAATTCAGGCATATCGTCGGTATTCAGGGGATGTCGGTGGCATCCTCGGCCTATCTTTACGCGCTGGCGCATGCAAGAAACCGAATTCAGGGCGCCCGGCTGGGGGACCCCGAAATGACGCCCATTCCCATTATCAATCATCCGGATATCCGGCGCATGCTGATGACCATGAAGATGATCACTGAGGGTACGCGCAGCATGCTGTACTATATCGCCAATGTTGAAGATAAAAGAGATACGGCGGAAACCCCCCGGGAAAGAGAGATCTATGACAATGTGCTCAATTTTCTCATTCCGGTCGCCAAAAGCTATGTGACGGACCGGGCGGTTGAAATCTGCAACCTCGGCATGCAGATTTTCGGCGGATACGGGTATATCAAGGAGTATCCGACGGAACAGCTCGTTCGGGATGTGAAGATTCTGACCATCTACGAAGGAACCAACGGGGTTCAGTCCATGGATCTGATGGGACGGAAGCTGATGATCAAGGGGGGGCGGCTTTTCAGAGATTTTCTCGGCGAGGTTCGAAAGAGCCTGGAATCGTTTAAGGATGTTCCGGATATTCGCGCATTTGTTCAAGCGATGGAAGCCGCGGTGGACAAACTCGAAGCGGTGGGAGAGCACTTGACCCGGACCGTCAAAGGGGGGGATCTTGAAAACGCCTATCTCTACGCCTGCCCGTTCATGGATGTGGTTGGAGATATCATGGTGGCATGGATGCTTCTCTGGCGGGCGGTGGTCGCCAAACGCAAGTTTGCCACGGGTGAGCCGATACCGGATCCTGATTTTTATACCGGACAGATTCACACAGCCGAAACATGCATGCGAACCATGCTGCCGGTCACGTCGGCCCGCATGGCGGTAATTTTAGATTCCTGTAACGCACCAATGGAGATTACGGACGAAGCTTTCGGCGGTAGATAGGGCACAAATGAAAATTTGTCGTTAATCGTCGAATCGACTTGCTTCGGTTTTGACAGCGAGCAAAGACCATCAAATGAAAAGAACAGATTAAGATTTAACCGGTTGATTTACTGATTTGCTAAACAGAATGTCCGTGGGGAGTTCGGGCCCAACACCTTCTCGGGTATGTTGCCAAAAAGTCAGTGTTCAACTGCGGCGGAGAGCTGCGCGCCGATTATTCACCATCAGTCGATGCGGCCGTATTGCGCGAAGCATTTGTATCAATCTCGGGTGGCGCGTCGGTTCTTATTGAAGTTAACAGTCAGGCTTTGGTTACACAGGGAGGACAGTATGAGCATGGGAGAAAAATCAGGTGCCGGGAAGTTAAGTGCGCTCGAAGAGTTGACGACGCTTCCGCTTCGATCGGAGAACCCCTATATCCGCAACTGGAAGGATGCGGGGGGCAAGGTGTTCGGGTATACCTGCAGTTATGTGCCGGAAGAGGTTCTTGCGGCGTTGGAAGGCCCGTCCAGAATTCTGCCGATCCGGTTGGGGGGCCGGGGGGCTCAGACAACGGAGGATGCAGATATTCACATGCACAAATTCCTGTGCAGTTACAGCCGGTCTCTCATCCAACTGGGGATGAAAGGACAGTACGGGTTTTTGGACGGGGTGGTCGTCACGAGCGGTTGTGAGACGATGAGAAGAACGCACGGACTGTGGAAGGATGTCGTGGGAATTCCTTTTGTGTCTTTGATATCGGTGCCGCACGCCACCAAGGGAGAAAACCGGGTGAAGTGGTATCGAGAAGAGATTGACCACCTTGAGTCCGATGTCTGTGAGGCATATGCCCTTCGGTTTTCGGAGGAGTCTCTTCGCAAGACGATAAAGACCTACAATGAGTATAGACGGCTCATGCACGAGTTATACGATCTGCGCAAGCTGGATCAACCGAAGGTGACCGGTTCGGAAGTCTTCAACATCATTCAGGCGGGGTTTTCGATGCCCAAGAACCTATTCAATGAAAAGCTTAAAGAAGCCATCGCGGAGCTTAAAGCGCGGCCCGTCATCAATAACACCGGGGCGCGGATTATGCTCGGCGGTAGTGATATGGGGGACCCCTATCTTATCGACCTTATCGAGAGTCTCGGCGCTACAGTGGTAACCGACTCGCTTTGTGCGGGAAGAAAGTACATAGACAAGATGGTGGATGAGGGCATTGACCCGATGGCTGCCATTATGGACCGGTATTTCACTCACATGCCCTGCCCACGGATGCTTGAAGCAACGGCGGAGCGGCTCGAGTTCGTGAAGAAGATGGCGCTTGAAGCCAGAGTAGACGGTGTCATCTTTCAGAAACTGGCGTTTTGCGACAATTATGCGGGCGAGAATCTCATGCATCGAAAGGCGCTTGAGGCGGACGGCATTCCCGTCATGGAAATGGAATTGGAATATATTCCCGCGGACAAGGGCCGGTTTAAAACTCGAATTCAGGCCTTTCTGGAAAAGATCGGCAAATAAGGGGCAAGCCTTTGCCGCAGGCTAAGGCAAGGACCACCATCAACCGAAAGAAAGAAAAGCGAAAGGGATTGGAATATGGAAGAGAATGCCGTTATGAAGTATGATTACATGGCCCGAATGTCCAGGGCCTGCGATATGTTTGTGTGGGGCATTGACAGCGGGGCCACCACAATAGAGGAACTGGATATTCCGGCGCTGCTGGCCAAAGGAACCGACTACCATGCCTCCCTGCTTCCCAAGGTTCATCCGGAACTTATCGTGGCCCTTTTGAAGCCGAAAAACAGCCAGGGGATTAAGACCTTTTCCATCGCCTTGAGAGACTATATAGAGGATCTGGGCCGTCGCATCGAGCAGGAACAGCCGCTCATAGGGGTTTTCCCGACCCTGCCGCTGGAGCTTTTTTATGGGCTGGATGTTGCAGCCCTTTTGCCGGAACTTTTTTCTCTCGTCATAGCCGCCACGTATAAAACGGGGGTGGAAGAAGAGCTGGACGCCAGCGAGATCGAAGGGTTACCCGGCCATGTATGCGCGTTTCAGAAGGCGCCCCTCATGGCCTTTCAAAAGGGATTATTTCCCAAGCCCATGATGTTCGTTAAAACGACCGCGCCTTGTGATTCGAGCAATATTACCATGCAGTATACGGCGCACCAGCTCGGTGTTCCGCTTTACGGCATCGATTCTCCCTATTACAGCAACCGGCGCGCTTTTAAATACTTTGTGGATGAGATTCATCGAATGATCGAAACGATCGAAAAAGCCACCGGACACACGATGGACGAAGACCGGTTGCGGCAACGGGTGGAATGGACCAATGCGTACATGTCCAATCTATATAAGTTGTTTGAATTGCGGAAAAACCGCCCGATTCCGGATCCCGGCATGCACCGGCTCTTGGACCTGGCCGCGCTGATGATGGGCGGCTGCAGCGAGAACCTGCCCAAGTATTCCGAGGTAACCTATAACGAGGCGCTGGAAAGACAACAAAAGGGAATTTCCTTTTTGCCGGAAGGGAAAAAAGAGATTCGAACCCTGTGGACCGGCTCCATGTTTCCGTATGCCCTCTACCTCGGTGACTGGGTGGAAGATATGTACGGCAGCACCTATGCCGGCTGCGGCTTGACAAATTTGCCCAAGGATGTTCTTGGGGTGATCAATACATCGAGTGTGGAATCGATGATCGAGGGTCTAGCCTGGCGAACCTTCAACTTTCCGATGCATCGAACGGTCATGAGCCATACCGACGTGTATCTGAACGATATGCTGACCGTCGCCAAGGAGATTGGCGCGGACGCGGCGATTTATGCGGGCAACATGGGATGCAAGCACTCCTGGACGATGCCCAAGCTGCTCAGCGACGCCTTTGGGGAAGAGCTGAATATCCCCACCATGACGATGGAAGTGGACTGGGTGGACGGTCGCTTCACACCGCGCGATATCGTGTTGAGCCAACTGTCGGAGTTTTTCGGAACCCTTGCATAACCAAGGAGGATTGGCATGATTTTAGGATGTGATATCGGCACCGGGTATACCAAAGCGGTACTTATGGAAGAAGGTAAGGTGTTGTTTGCGGCCAAAACACCGACCCAGGCCCATCCGGACGGCGCGTTGGCGCGCGTTTTGTCCGAGTTACGACAAGAGGGGGGGGACAAGGTCGATTCAGCGGATCAATTGGTGATCACCGGATGGGGGCAGGGGAAAGTGTCCCGGCCCCATCGGGGCGAGCCCCTGATAAAGTGCATGGGCAGAGCGGGCGTTTGGGCGGAGCCGACCTGCCGGACCATGCTGTGCTTGGGCACGCAGCAAAGCTACGCGTTAACCGTCAACCATGCTGGAAGGGTGCTTCAATACCGCGTGAACGATAAATGCGCCTCCGGCGCCGGCAAGTTTTTGGAAGTTATTTGTGAAGCCCTGGAATGCACAGTTCAGGATACGGCCGGTATTGCCAAAACCGCGGACCGGCAGGTGAATATGAGCAGCCAGTGTGCGGTGTTTGCGGAAAGTGAGGTGGTGAGCCTGGTCAATGACGGCGAATCGGTGGCCAACATTCTGGACTCCATTCTTCGCGCCCTGACCCAGAACATCGTCACGCTTTGCAAGCGGGTTAAACTGGAAGAAACCGTCGTCATCGCAGGCGGTTTGGCCAATAACGAACGCATTGTCGCGTTGCTTCGAGAAGCGTTTCCGGTGCGGACGCAGGTGTTTGGAACCGAGCCGGATTATGTCGGTGCGATTGGTGCGGCGCTGAGTGTAAATGGAGGTGGGCTATGATATTTGCCGGTGTCGATGTAGGGTCCATGAGCGCCGAGGCGGTGCTCCTGGAAGATAATAAAATTTTGGCGCATTCGATTCTCGTGGTGAAACCCAACCCGGTTGAGTCGGCACGACTCGCTATGGAGATGGTGCTGACGGATACGGGTCTTAGCCTGGAAGATATCACCTTTTGCGTCAGCACGGGCTACGGGCGGGAGAAAATTCCGTTTGCCGGTCACAATTTATCCGAGATTTCCTGCCATGGGAAAGGGGCCTGGTGGGTCAACGCCGAGATCAGGACGATCATTGACATCGGCGGCCAGGACAGCAAGGTCATTCGCATCGACGGGTCGGGGGACCTGGTTGATTTCATCATGAACGACAAATGCGCGGCCGGGACGGGCCGGTTTCTGGAGGGAATCGCCAAAACCCTGGGAATGCATGTGTCAGAAATCGGCCCACTGGCTCTGGAAGGCGTTGATCCCGTCCCCATCAGCAGTATCTGCACTGTTTTTACACAATTTGACGTGATGGGATTTTTAGCGAGCGGGCGCAGCCGGGCGGACGTGTCGCTGGGGGTTGCCGGTGCGCTGGCCAGGCGGGCGCATCGCCTGGTTGGAAAGGTCGGCATTCTCAAAGAAGTTTGTTTGACCGGCGGCGTGGCCAAAAATCCGGCCGTTGTTCAGGAGCTTGAGAAAGTGATCGGCGTGCCGATTGTCGAGTTATCCGTTGACCCTCAAATCATCGGAGCGCTTGGAGCAGCCATATTTGCCGAGGAACGATACGCCAAAATGAACCCGGTCCGCTCTGCCGCGAAAGGATAGGCAGAAAATGAATACTAAAGGAGAAATCCAGGTCATAGCCGGTAAAGGCGGTGTCGGAAAAACTTCCATATCCGCCATTTTCACCAAGCTGCTGTTGAGGGAAAAGGAAAAACTGCTGATCATCGATGCCGATCCGATGGTCAATCTGGGGTATGCGCTGGGAGAGATACCGGAGCGAACCATCGGGGATTATCGTGAGAAGATCATTTCGAGCAATGCCGAACGAAAGGATCTCATCAGCCGTCCGATAAAGACCATCATTCGAGAGATCATCAAAAGCAGTGACAGGGGCTACGATCTACTGGCGATGGGGCGGGCCGAAGGCAAGGGATGCTTCTGCGGGGTCAACGACATGCTCCGATACGGGATTCAGGCCTTGTCAAAAGAGTACGATATGACGCTGATCGATTGTGAAGCGGGCGTGGAGCAGGTCAATCGCAGGGCCGTGCATCGAATCGACAAGCTGATTCTCGTCACCGACACCTCCCGAAGGGGCTTTGCGACCCTGGCGCAGGTTCGGGATATCGCGACGAAGTATAATGAGGATGCCCCCTTGATTGATTATGTGCTGGTCAATCGCATTCGAAGCGAAAAAGAGCGGGAGATGACAAGGGGGTATGCGGAAGATCTGGGGTTTGTCAACATCGGATTCGTGCCGGAAGATGACCATATTCTGGTGTGCAATACCAAGGGGCAACCCCTGATCGACCTTCCCGACGATTCACCCAGCGTTCTGGCCGTGCAGAATATTCTGAATGAGGTGGCGCATCTTTTTTTCACGGAAACCGCTTAGCCTCCTCCTTGCATAAGTAGCTCATGAGGGAGAGGGTTTCAGGCGGCGGTCGCTGTGGCGCCATGCCGGAAATTAAAGAGAACTCAACCTTGAAGGCGCTATGTCAATGCCGATGCAACTGCGGAGTTTTTTCAGTATCGGATTGGCAATAGAACGGGCTGTTGTCGCGCCTTTAGTCAAGACGCCATTGATCTGCTCAGGGTCTCGCAGCAGTGCTTCATACCGCTGCCGGCTTTTCCCGAACTTTGCCTCCAGCAGATCGGCTAATTCGGCTTTTATCTGGCTGTAAGCAGCCCCGCCGTTTATATAGCGCTCGCGCCATGCCGTAACCGCTTCGGGGGGGGCAAAATGCCTGAACATTCCGAACACATGGCACTCTTCCGGATTTTTGGGGTCATCCGGACGTTTCGAATCGGTTTTGATTTGCATGACCTGCTTTCGAATCGCTTGTTGAGAGGCAAATATTGGAATCGTGTTCCGGTAGGATTTACTCATTTTTCGACCGTCGATACCGGGGAAATTTATGTGGTTGTCTCGGATCAACGGTTCCGGCACGGTCAGGATATCGGCATGACGGTTGTTGATGACGGTGGCGATATCCCGAGCCATTTCAATGTGCTGTTTCTGATCCGCGCCGACGGGCACCACCTCGGCGCCGAACAACAGAATATCGGCCGCCATCAGCACCGGGTAGCTGTAAAGCCCCGCATTGATACCGTCGTCGGGATACCGGTTCTCGTTTGTATTTTTTTCCACGGCTGCTTTGTAGGCATGTGCGCGGTTGAGTATCCCCTTTGGCGTGAAACAGGCCAATATCCATTCGAATTCAAATAGTTCTGGAATGTCTGACTGTCTAAACAAGATTGCCTTGGCCGGATCAAGCCCCAATGCAAGCCATGTCGCCGCAATTTCGCGGGATTGCCGATTGAGTGCCTCCGGGTCCGGTGTAACGGTAAGGGCATGGTAATCTGCAACGAAATACAGTGCCCTGAATGACTGAGCCAGTTCGAGAGCCGGTTGAATCATACCGATATAATTACCTAAATGAGGGGATCCGGTCGGCTTCATGCCGGTAAGTGCTATTTTCATAAGCGTGCGTCTCTTTGTCCACAGGCGGTCGATCAAGCCGGAGTGAATCCTTTATCCTCACCATACGCGATTTCACGTCTATGCAGAAAAAAAATCTTACACCTTAAATCGTTGCAGGCTTACTGGATCAACCTGATTTTATAACATATACATAGATGAAGCGGTAAGGTGCTGAACCTTCCTGTACGTGCCGTATTCGGCTCGTTCGTCCTGAATAGGTTAAATTTAAGATTTACTTGGAAATGCCGTTAGGCTATAAAGGAACATCATGTATTGTTATATAGAATTCATCCTGATATAATAATGTATTAAAATATATGGTTGGGTTGGCATCCATTTAGCCTCTGAAGGTGTGCTGCAAAAAAATACAAATTCCCGTGAAATTAGCCGGTTGGCGATGAGTTTATGCTTTTGAGAAAAAGCTGAGAGTATTAGAGGCTGCATTGGCGAGGGCTCAAATCAATCAGCGGCGTCTTCTCTTTAATGCCCTTTTGCCGCAGAAGCCCCCGCATTCTTGTAACATTGGGGATGGGACCCGGAGGTTGTCATGGAATGCAGGAAGAAATCAGTCGTCATTGCGGAAGATCACAAGCTGTTTCGAGAGGGGCTGAAATCAATGCTCTCCATGCGGGGTGATCTGGAGATCGTCAATGAAGCGCCGGACGGCCTTGAGGCCATGCGATATATCAAAAAGCATCAGCCCGATTTACTCCTGCTGGACCTTTCCATGCCGCGATTGAGCGGCATCAGTGTCATTAAAGACGTTAAGGGTCAATTTCCGGCGGTTAAAATCTTGGCGCTTACCATTCACGAATCCGATCAATACGTTCTGGAGGCCTTCAAGGCCGGCGTCGACGGATATTGCATCAAAGACGCCAGTCGAAATGAATTGATGCTTGCCATCGACAGCGTGCTGGAAGGAAAAACATACATCAGTCCCGGTATCGCGGACAGTGTGATGGAAGGCTACCTGGAAGAAAGAAAGCAATTGAAAACCAAAACCGCCTGGGACACGGTTACCCAGCGCGAGCGTGAGGTGTTAAAACTGCTTGCCGAAGGCTACCTGAACAAGGACATAGCGAACTTCCTTCATATCAGCGTAAAAACCGTCGAAAAGCACCGCGCCAATATCATGAACAAGCTGGATCTGCATAACGCTGCGACCCTTACGGCCTATGCCATTGAAAATGGGCTGGTGACCCAGAAAGTTTGATGGTATCGTTAAGAAATCCGAATCCTTCAGCGATATTTGCGGTAATAGAGACAGCCGCTCGCCGGAATCGGGAAGACAGACCATAAGTTTCTGACTTCGGGAATGATCGCGTCAAGCGGTAGACAGCAAGCACAAATTGGTGGGCTTTCTGCCACACCACCAAGTCTTCAAACCTTTTTGCGGGTTCTTTCATTCTGACTCCTGAATACCTGAGCAGTTACGCAAATTTATTTGACTTTCTTCAACGTGTCGGCCAAAAAACCCGAAAAACGCTGCCAGGATTTTCTGTCGGCATCCTCCCGGTACGCCTCGGATCCGAATACGGTAAAGGCATGGGGGGCGCCGCTGTAAGTGATCATCTCGTGAGAAACGTGGTTTTGTTCCAACTCCTTGGCCAATTTGGCAAAATCGTCCATGGGGATGGCTGTGTCTGCCGTGCCGTGCAGGATCAGCAGACGGCCCTTTGTCCGGGTGTAATTTTGTCCTTCCGGTGTGCTTAACCCACCGTGAAAGGAAACAAATCCCTTCATTTCCGCCCCTGATCGGGCATACTCCAACACCGCCGCGCCCCCGAAACAGTACCCCATTACCACCGCGTTGCCGATATCCGCCCCCATGGCGGCCGCCTTTTCCACCGCTCCTGCGATCAGCGCACGCATCTTTGTCCGGTCTTTATACAGTTCACCGGTATGCTGGCGTTTGTCTTCCATCCGGGTCGGCCGGACACCGGCGCCGAACAAATCGGCCGCAAATACCGTATAACCCATTTTGGCCAGCATTTCGGCGCGCTTCACCTCATAATCCGTCAATCCATCCCAGTCGTGAATCAGCAACACCATGGGCGCCTTAGCGCCGGCGTCGACAAAAAAGCCCTCATAAGGCACGCCATCGATTTCATAGGGCACGGACCGGCCGGCCGCACCGGCCGTGGATGCAATTCCTAAAATCAATAGAAAACCGAATATGTATTTCATCGGAAGCCTCCTGTTTACTTCTTTTCAGGCTCGGAGACGGTTAACACCGGGCACGGGGCCAGATGCACCACCTTATCGGCAATCGAACCAAAGATCCATTTTCGCCACCCCGTCCAGCCATGGGTGGCGATCACGATCAGGTCGGCATGCTCTGATTCGGCCAGTTGTATGATTTCATCAACGGCGCTGCCCTGCCTGACCACCTTCCGGGTGCCGACGCCATCCGGTATCCGGTCTTTGCTGATTGTTCCCAGCGATTCGGTTGCATGTCGAAGCAATTCTTCCCGGTATTGTTCCATATCAAATTTCGCGGGCACACCGGAGACAAACGGGTACGCGGGCGTAATGACGTTGACGAGAATGAGTTCCGCGGAAAAATGTTCCGCGAGTTCTACTGCTGCTTCGATCCCTTTGAAAGACGGTTCGCTGAAATCGGTCGGACAGATTATTTTTCGAATGGGTAACATGGCTTCCTCCTTTCATTGGGGTGAAGCGAAATCCGGAATTGCTGCTTATGCAATGCGGTTCGCGTGATGGCTCGTTGTAACCGTTGCCGGTGGTGAAAAATATTTCACTTTTCATTCGGTTCTTGAAACGGACCCCTTGGCTGAACACCACTCGGTTGCCGCTCCCTCTAAAGTTTGATGCGGTCCCTGCTTCCGGAAAGAACGGCCACCATCACCGGTTTTCCTTTCCACAAGGCTTCGGTGACCGTCAGGCCGAAGCCTTCTTTGAGTGATTTTTGAAGCACAAAATCGGCCAGGCGGCGGTCGTGCAGGCCATGATACACCCAGGACGCAAGGTCGTTCTGATATTCCGGGTCGACAAAATCGGTGCGCAACAGCCCGTCCCAGAAGTGAAAATACATCATCGCCGGATTCGTCATGCGTTGGAGACGGTCGAGAAGATCGCGCAGATTATACGCCTTCTCGCCGGTGGCGATGACAATCAACGCACAATCGGTGACCATAAATGGATTTGCCATGCCCGTTTGCTTTCCTATCGTTCAATATGGATGGGTTGTCCCGCGTGCACAGGGGCGTTCTGTTGCCTTTTAGCATGACCGTTTATTGTCCATAGAAAAATAAGGTCCATACCCTATTTTGTTAAGGGTAACGACCTATGAATTGAAAACCACCGTGCAACGGTACGGTGAAAGCCTTTTCTGACTTGGATAGCGGCAATACATCTCATTTAGGATAAATTTACATGGTACACCCTATTGTCTCAGCGGCCGGGAACGGGTAGTTCTTTTCTCATGTAAAACCCGTTTCAAACCGCTTGACGCCGTCTTAAGTGCCCTTTGTCAGAAACATACACGAAAAAGCGTGTATCATTGGAGAAGGTCGTTGGCAGCCAAGCAGCCCAGCCGTCCGACTTTCGGCTTTGCCGGGTTAGGCCCCTAACAGGAAACAAAGGTTTCATTTCCAACAGTCAAGGAAGGAGATTTGCCATGCAAGATCCCTATTCCGCCGCCCCGACGCTTTCAGCATGGTGGCGACGCGCTGTCGTATTGGTTTTTTTCGTCGGCATGGCCGGTTTGATTTTCATGTCGGTGCAGGCATATCGATTCGCGCCGCCCATACCGGATAGCGTGGTCGATGTCTCGGGTGCCAAAATCTTCGGTAGAGAAGAAATTGAAGCCGGTCAGCAGGTATTTTTAAAATATGGCCTGATGCAAAACGGCTCCATCTGGGGTCATGGTTCCTACCTGGGTCCGGACTTTTCGGCGCAGTACCTGCACGAACTCTCCCTGGAGGCGGCAGGGGATATCGCAAGACGCGATTTCGGGGTCGATTTATCCGCTCTGGACGGTTCACAGCGAGCCCTGGTTAATGCCCGGGTAGCCACTGTCCTGAAAGAAAATCGATATGATTCAAAATTGAACCGATTGACGTTCGTGGATGCCGAAAAAGCCGCCTTCCGAAAGCAACTTGTATTCTGGGCCGATTATTTCAAACACCCCACAGTGAATTCAGGCCTTCCAAGCAACTATATTCACAAGGAAGACGACATTCATCACCTGACCGCTTTTTTCGCCTGGACCGCGTGGGCTAGCGTCGCCAATCGACCGGACAAGCCCTATTCCTATACCAATAATTTCCCCTATGACCCGACGGTCGGCAATACGCTGACCAGTGATGCGGTTCTCTGGAGCGCCCTGAGTGTCGCCATGCTGCTGGCTGGACTGGCCGTCGTGTTGTTTGTTTTCGGCAAGTTTGATTACCTGGGTTGGAAGGGCGGTCCCGAGGGCAGTTATCCGCTCATGCTCGCGGGTGAAGTGACCGAGGGACAAAAAGCCGCCATCAAGTACTTTCTCATCGTTGCGCTTCTGTTTTTAGCCCAGGTCATGATCGGCGGCGCACTGGCGCATTATCGTGCGGAACCGGGAAATTTTTACGGGGTGGATCTGTCCAGGTATCTGCCGAGCAATATTTTGCGAACCTGGCACCTTCAACTGGCTATTTTCTGGATCGCCACCGCCTATGTGGCCGGCGGCCTTCTGCTGGGGTCCTCCTTAAGCGGCAAGGAGCCGCGCGGACATGCCATCGGGGTGCATCTGTTGTTCTGGGCATTGGTCGTGCTGGTGGTCGGCAGTTTGTTGGGAGAACTGCTCGGGATTCATCAGGTCTTTGGCTGGCTGTGGACCTGGTTCGGCCATCAGGGCTGGGAGTATTTGGAATTGGGTCGGTTTTGGCAAATCATTCTGGTGATCGGATTCAGTTTCTGGCTGGTGCTGCTGTACCGGGTGTCGATACCGGCGCTCAAAGATCCCCATAAAAAAGAAATCACCCTGCTTTTTTTAGGGGGGGCGGCTTCCATTCCGTTTTTCTACCTGCCGGCCTTTTTTTTCGGCAGCACCTCCAATTTTACGGTCGTGGACACCTGGCGTTTCTGGATTATTCATTTATGGGTGGAAGGGTTTTTTGAACTTTTCGTAACCGTCCTGGTTGCGGTCACCTTCTATCAACTCGGTGTCGTGCGGCGCATCAATGTCGTACGGGTCATTTACATGGACGCCATCCTCTTTCTGGCCGGCGGCATCATGGGCACGGCGCATCATTGGTATTGGACCGGGCAGTCCAATTTCACGATGGCCCTGGCGGCCATGTTCTCGGCGCTCGAAGTGGTGCCGCTCACGCTTCTGACCCTGGATGCATGGGACTTTATCAAGTTGACCGGTACCGGAGAGGCCGCCGGCGTCCCCAAAAGGATCATTCCGCATAAATGGGCGTTTTATTTTTTAATGGCGGTCGGCTTTTGGAATTTTGTCGGCGCGGGCATATTCGGATTCCTGATCAATATGCCGGTGGTGAGTTATTTTGAGGCTGGCACCATATTGACCTTGAACCATGGGCATGCCGCCTTGTTGGGGGCCTTCGGCATGCTGGCCATGGCGCTGGTGGTCCTGGGCTTGCGCCATGTGCTGACCGATGCGCAGTGGGTCCTTCCGGAAAAATTTGTGAAACTTTCCTTCTGGGGCATCAATATCGGGCTGGCCCTGATGGTGATCACCAATTTGTTTCCGGAGGGCGTGTTACAAATCTGGGATGTTCTCGAAAACGGCTATTGGCATGCCAGAAGCCTTGAATTTATCGGCAGCGACCGAATTCGAATGCTGGAATGGATCAGCATGCCCTCCCACCTGGTCCTGATCGTGGCTGGTGTTGTGCCGATGGTAATCGCGACGGGGTTGACCTACCTTAAAACGATAAAAGCCTGATGGTATCCGGGCGGGCCATCACCGAGCCGGCCACCATCCCCCTTCATCGCATTGGGTTAATAGCGTTCGCCGGGGTTGATCGAAATAAAATGGAAGAATAAGCCGGGAAATCATATCAAGCAACATAAGGCAGGGCTATTCAGTTGGTTCTGCCTTTTTATTTTCAGGCGGCGATCTGCATGGTAACACCACGACCTTGGCATCTGAGGTTATAGACCCTCTTTATCAGAAACATGCACGCTTTTGCGTGTATGTTTGCCGAAGGTGAAAAGCAGCTTTTATTCATCTCGGGCTTCCCGGCTTCCCGGCATCTCAGCATCACCGCATCCCAGCATCCGGCTTTGCCGGATAATGTTTTAATACAGATAAATTGTTGGCAGGGCTTAGATACAGGATGCACCCCATTCCATTTATACCCTTCAGAACATAATAATCCATCCAGGAAGGACGCCCCTCTGATCCTTCGTTTTCCTTTTAAACACCTAAAAAAACCATCAAGCACGATCGGCGGTCCGTGATCGGGTCTCAAAGTATAGGGTTCGGCGCCAAAAGAAATCGGCTGTTATTAGCGTGAGGTTATCGGTAAACGAGAAGAGTTCTCAAGCAAGTGGTTCTAATTAAAAGTATATCACCAAAAAAGGAGGAAACCATGACTAGTTATTGCACGACGCGTGGCCGAAGGCCCGCCGGGTGGTACCTGGCATTCATGCTGGTACTGCTTATGGGAACGCTTATTGCGTCCAACGCCCGGGCACTCGAGCTGAATGTAACCTGGGGAGATCAAGACGGTAATACTGTACCCCTGAGCGATTACCGCTGGCTGCTGCAAGAAGACACCACGTATGATCTGGGCCCCGGAAAGCCTGACCAGCTGTCACTGAATTTTCACAGGAGCTATGCGCCGGTGGTGGCCAAAGGTAGGGGGGCTCCGCCTGACAACATACCCCTTGACCCCGGCAAGAGGTATTTTGTTTCGGTGCTACCGGATGCGGGGTATACCATAGGTGGTGCACCGGTGATAAATGGTGTCGCGGACGTGAAGGTAACGCCCCTTCCCCTGCCCACGGCGCAGATTTCAGTCTTTGTGTTCGAGGACAATTTTCCCATCAATAACGCGCCCGATCTTCCCGAGGAGCGAGGACTTGGAGGATTTAAGGTCACAGTGGAGGATGCCGGCGGCAAATACGGTATCACAGCGGGCGCCATGATGACGGATGCCTTCGGCAACCCTATCGGAACTGTATACGGACAGGACGGCAACGTCGTCAAAATGGGTGACGGGTCGGTGACCACGGATGCCGACGGCCATGCGCTGATCCAGAACCTGGCCCCCGGAAAGTATGGGGTCATTGTAATCCCGCCTGCCGGCCAGGATTGGCACCAGACCTCAACCATCGAGGGCAAGAAAGTCATTGATGCCTGGGTCAAGGCAAACGAGCCCCCGTTTTTCGTGGAGTTTGGCCCCCCCGGATTTCATGTGTTCGTTGGGTTTGTCAAGACCATGCGGGATCCGGCATTTTTCACGGGAGGCAACGAAATCAGTGGGCGGATCGTGAATCTTCACAACTCAAGACCTCCGGATTTCACTTTTTATACGGGCCATCCAATCCCCGGTGCATGGGTCGGGCTGAACAGCGGCACGGCTGGGACGGGCCGTGGCGTGTATGCGGCGCCATGCGACGAGAACAGCGAGTTTACGATAACCGGAATTCCCCCCGGGACCTATGAACTGGTGATCTGGGATGATAACCTGGACGTCATTTTCGCCACCAAGAACATCACTTTGCCGGCTGACGCGGGGGATCTGGGAGATGTGGCGGTGTTCAACTGGTTCGGCCGCCTGGAAGCCGGTGTGTTCGAGGACAGCAATCGGGATGGTATCTGGGATCCAGCCGAGAAGGGCCTGCCGGAGCAGCTAGTCAACATCCGCTTCCGGGATGGCACCATCTATCAGTCCTTTGCCACCGACTTGGAGGGCAAGGCTCCCTTCGATGAGGTTTTCCCCTTTTTCAACTGGTTGGTGGCCGAGGTGGACTTTACGCGCTACCAGGCAACCGGTGCCACATTCGTCGTGGATGCCGGCGGACCTGTTGTCCCTGGAGAAGTTCTCAACCCGCAGGAGCAACTTGAAAACTGTGACGGTGATTCTCTGGGCCTTTCGAGAACCGAACCGGGTGAGGTGCTCACCCAGGCGTTCCAGGTGTTCCTGGGCCAGACCGTCCGGATGGAGTTCGGCAAAGCGCCTTACGATCCCAGTTTGAACGGCGGGATATCCGGCATGGTCTATTATGCCACGACCCGGGCTGAAAACGACCCCCGGCTGGCCGCTGCTGAGCCTTGGGAGCCGGGCATTCCCAGAGTGCAGGTAAACCTGTATGTCGACGAAGTCAACAATGAGACAGGCCTTCCGGGGTCTGACGGCAAAATCGACCCCAAAGACCCAGCAAATGCGACATATCCGTATGTCCCTGTCCTATCCGATGTGGACAATTATCCAATTGGCTGGTCCGAAGGCGGAACAAAGGGACCCGAGGATGTGGATCATAATAATGACGGCGTGTTCGATTGGGGAGATGCGATCGCATTCACCCGGACCGACAGCTGGGATGACAACCTGCCGGATTGCGCGATGGGCAGCAACAGCCCTGCCCCCGGCGCGCTGTTCGGTGAACATGACGCCTTCGACGGAATAAGGAACTTCAACCAGGCGCGGCCTGGAGTTTTTGACGGTGGATACGCTTTCGGCGACCTTCCGGACGGCATCTACATCGTGGAGGCGGTGGCCCCGCCCGGTTATGAGCACGTGAAGGAAGAGGACAAAAACGTTGATTTTGGCGACGAATACACCGGTCCTTTCCTCCCGATAGACGGCAGCCCGGTAATGCCGGGCGAATCGCCGGATAACACGGCGCCGGAACAGGATACACTTGACAATCAGCCGCTCCTGGTGGGCGACTCCCGCCCGGTTCCGGCCGAATTGACCCTTTTTCCCGGAATTCCGGCTCCCTTTGCCGGTGAGGAGAGGCCCCTGCCGGACCGCAAGCAGGTGGCACTGAAGCCGGGCCTGAACGCAGCCTGCAACTTCTTTTTGTTCACCGAGGTCCCCGTGGCGGGCCAGGTAGTGGGCTTTATCCTGGACGATCTGGCCAACGAATTTGACCCGGCCTCTCCCGCCTTTGGCGAGAAATACGCACCGCCGGAGCTGCCTATTTCTATTCGGGATTGGAAGGGCAATCTGATCAGCTATTCGGCATCCGACAAGAACGGCGCTTACAATGCGCTGGTGCCGTCTACCTACACGGCCAACCTCCCGCAACCCAGCGGTATGTCGCCGCACATGCTGACAGTGGTGCTGAATGATCCGACGCATCCGACGGTAAAACATAATCCGAAATACAGCCAGTTCACCTACACCTTCCAGTATATGCCGGGGACAACCACCTACCTGGATACCCCTGTGGTTCCCATCGCTGCTTTCGCCGGACCGGAACAATTCCCGGTGGATGTCGAATTCCCGAACGGCACACCGGTCATCAAGCAGGTGGATGGCGGACCGTACGTTGCTGCGGCTGGTGCTTCGATCACTATAGAATCCATGGGCAACGTCGAAGTTCCGAACCCGGAGACAGGTGCGCCGCTTACAAGGGATTATGGATTCGGTGATTCAGCAGGCACCGTGACCATCGGCGGGGTGCCACTGACCGATATCATTTGGTCTTCAGCTGCTATCACCGGCACCGTGGCCCCAGGAACCACCACGGGTCAGCTCGTGGTGACCCGTGATAATGGTAAGTCCAGCGAGCTGGGCGTGACCGTCACCGTCGGACCGCTGGGAACAGGGCCGACCGGACAACCAAGAGAGGTTCGATATGTCAACGCCGGCCAGCGGATCCAGACGGCGATCGACAACGCGAACCCGGGCGATTTGATTCTGGTGGGCCCGGGAACCTATCAAGAGCTGGTGATCATGCACAAGGCGGTTCAGCTTCAAGGCTGGGGTGCCGGTGTCACGTTTATCGACGCGGTTCAGGTCCCCTCGGAGAAAATACTCGACTGGCGGGACAAAATTCAGGACCTGTGGCTAACTGCCGCATTCGATCTGCTGCCTGCGCAGCAGATCAATTTTGCCGGGCTGGAACCCGCCCTGGCAGCAGTTGAAGGCGCCGGTATCTCCGTATTCGCAAAGAACACGATCCCGCTATACGGCGGCTTCGGTAAGGAGTTCAGGGCGCGGATCGACGGCTTCACTGTGGAAGGTGCATCCACCGGCGGCGGCATTTTCGTCAACGGTTACGCCCACTTCCTTGAAATCTCCAACAACCGGGTCCGGCTCAACAGTTCGGCCCAGGGGGGCGCCATCACCCTCGGCCATCCCGCCCTGGTACTGGAGACGGCCGACGGCCTGGCGTACCAGGACGCGGGCAACGATCACGTCCGCATCCACCATAATCAGATCTCCGGCAACGGCGGTCTGGGCGGCGCGGGCGGCGGCATTTCTCTTTACACCGGCGCTCACTACTACGAGGTGACGAACAACTTCATCGCTGGAAACTTCATGCAGAATAACGGCGGCGGCATCGGCCACTTCGGAAGGAGCGACGGCGGCACCATTGCCCGCAACTCGATCATCTTCAACCAGTCCTTCAATCAGGGCATATCTGTATCCGGCGGCGGCATCTTCATCGGTGGCGCGGCACCGCTGGTCCTCGGCGGACAGACGCCGGGCTCCGGATCGGTGACGGTCGACGGCAACCTGATCCAGGGTAACCTGGCCGGGGCCGGCGACGGCGGCGGTATTCGCACCCAGTTCAACCTCCCCGGAGACGCTATCCGGATCATCAACAATATAATCGCGAACAACGTGGCAGGTCTGGCCGGCGGCGGCATCTCCATGCAGGACACGGCGAATATCGAGATTGTCCACAATACCGTGGCGCATAACGATTCCACGGCCACGGCCGGCGCGGCATTTGTGGATTCCAACCTGTCCGAGGCCCAACCGGCCGGGATCATATCCCGGAATTCCAACCCGGTCATAGACAGCAACATCATCTGGGAAAATAGGTCCTTCCACTTCGAGATAGCCGGCCCGACGACATTCAGTCTGGTGTATGACAGATACTGGGATCTGGAGCCGGAATCACTGCTTGTAATCAACTGTCTTTTCACCGGTGGTACCGACCCGGGTTTTGTTGCGCCATACTTCAACAACCCCAGAGGACAAACGGTTCTCGAGCAAGAGTTCACCACCATCCCGTCGGCCATGCCCGCATTCGATGAGGGCGGTAATTTCATCGATGTGCGCTACTCGCCGCTTTCCATCGATGTCGACGTTTCTAACGAAGCGGGCGTTCAGGTATCAAGCTATAAGGTCACGGCGACTATCCCGGGAGGCGCTGCCGGCCTGACCACCACGGATATGGACGGCGACCTCGCAGGAGACACCGGATATATCGGGGCCGACCGCTATGTCCCCCCGGGCAACCTGGCACCGGTGGCGGGTAATGATGCCTATACCATTTTACTGCCCAGTCGAGGCAATCCCGCGCCTCTTGTAGTGGCGGCGCCCGGCCTTTTGTCCAATGACTTCGATCCCGACGGAGATTCCCTCGTGGTCGATACCACACCGCTGGTTGACCCGATTAACGGCACAGTGGCGCTGAGCGCGGACGGGGCCTTTACGTATACGCCGACCAGGAGATTTGAGGGCACGGACGCCTTTTCGTACCTGGTAGGCGATGGCCAACGTTACACTGTTGCCATGGTGACGATCACGGTGACCATAAGAGCCGCCAATGAGGCGCCCAGCCCGACGGCGGCGGACATCATCACCCAGATCAACACAGTCGGCATGACCCGTGTTCTGCCCAACGATCCTGATGTGGGCGATAGCCATACCTACCTTATCCAGGTGAACCCGAAGAATGGAACGGCCACCGTGTCGGAGGGCGGTACGGTCTCCTATACACCGGTGTTGAACTTCCTGGGCACCGACGCCCTGACGGTTCAAGTAAAAGATCAGAATAACAGGACCGGCACGGTTACGGTAAACATAACCGTAAGCCTGAACCTGCCGCCGACCCAGGCGATGGTGGTTCAGATCCCGCCGGATGAGGACGGTATCGATTCGGACGGGGACGGCATTCCGGACAACGATAACAGGTATCTCCTCCTGGGCGCCGGTGATGGTTTCAGCACCATGGCGGATGGATACGAGCAGTATATCTTCAGCTTCCGCAACCTGAGCCATCTTCTTCCCGCAGTGCAAGCGGGTGATCCGGCTGTGAGAACAGTTCCCATGCACATGGTCATGCACCAGGGGATGCTGGGGGCGGAATGGCCTGCACCGACCATCAAGGTGAAGGAAGGCCAGAGACTCTACCTGAACCTGGCCAACGTGGGCATGGCGAAGCGTCCCGATCTGTTCGACCCGCATACGATACACTGGCACGGTTTCCCGCAGGCGTCAGCCGTCTTTGACGGGGTGCCGGATGCGTCCATCTCCATCAAAATGTTGGGCATGCTTACCTACTACTATAACGTGGTAGAGCCCGGCACCTATATGTATCACTGCCACGTGGAGGCCACCGAGCACATGCAGATGGGAATGTTAGGCAACCTGTATGTCACGCCGAAGCAGGATTACGATCAGGCATTAAAGGATCTAGGGACTCCGCCTTATATGGGATTCGCATACAATGACGGCGACGGCTCCACCGGTTATCATGTGGATTACCCCATTCAGATGGCGGGATTTGACCCGGCTTTCCACGACGCCAGTCTGACGGTACAGCCGCTGCCATTTCAGTTGATGGCGGACAAGTACCCCATGCTGAACGGCCGGGGCTACCCGGACACCCTGAAGCAGGGCAGCCTGCCGCCGGCAGCTGCCAATACCTTTGTGGATATGGCGACTGTGGTAAATTCGCCGGCGCCGCAGGTGGGCAGCTTCCACATTTCGGGCGACATGCTTGCGATGGTGGATGATGCTTACAACGGACTGGATCTGGTATTCACCTCGGGTGCACTCAAAGGCGCCTCCAGGCGAATTGCAGACTACACCATTAGAAAGCAAGGAAACAACACGCGGATCGAGGTCGTTCTGGCTGGCGCGCTTCCCCAGAAGCCTTCGGCAGGAGACGCCTTTACCATCGGTACGGCGTCGCAGAACGTCAGCTCCCTGATCCAGGCAAAACAGGGGCAGAAAATCCTGCTGCGCATCTCGAACCTGGACGTAACCCGGTTCTACACTCTGGCTTCCACCCTCCCGATGAAGGTGGTGGGGCTTAATGCCCGGATACTGCGGGGACCAAGCGGCAAGGACCTCTATTATACGACCAACTCAGTCACCCTGGGTGGCGGCGAGGCTGTGGACGCTATTATCGACACTACCGAGGTGGCTCCCGGAACGTACCTCCTGTATACCACCAACTTGAACTATCTGAGCAATAATCAGGAGGATCTCGGGGGAATGATGACCGAAATCGTTATTACTACACCGCAGGGTTAGTCTATGGGTCTACTCATTCAACAGGATAGTGGCGGGATTGGACAGCAAACGCCGTAAATCGACAGGAGGATTCACATGAAAGATAACATATCAAAAATAGCAGTCCTCGGTGCTTTAACGCTCTATATGGCACTCTCCCTGCTGATTGCAGGGAGTGTCCAGGCGATGATGCCCGGGATGATCGACGGAATTACCGGCCCTGATTTCACCCTGACCGCGAAATCCGGCCATATCAGCACCCCTGAGGGGAACTCGGTCTATTTCTGGGGGTTCGCCAATGCGACGGGGACTGATACCCCGATAGTGCAGTATCCCGGGCCCACCCTGATCGTCAACCAGGGAGATTCGGTGACGGTCGCTCTCACCAATACCTTGCCCGTGAACGTGTCCATCGTATTTCCCGGGCAGGGCCAGGTGACAACCGACCCCGTTGCTACCAACGCGGGCCTTCTTGCAGAGGAAGTGCCTCCGGGAGGTTCCGTGACTTACAGTTTCACGGCCGCTCAACCGGGGACGTATTTGTATCACAGCGGCACCCAGACCGACCTGCAGATGGATATGGGGCTTTTTGGCGCCCTCATCGTCAGACCATCGATACCCATGCAGGCTTACAACCACCCTGATTCGGCGTACGACGGGGAGTATCTTTTCCTGCTGAGCGAGATGGATCCCAAGATCCACAGGCTCGTGGAAATTGGCAGGATGGATGAGGTTGACACCACTACATTTTTCCCGGGGTACTGGTTCATCAACGGGCGCTGTGCGCCGGACACCATGTTTGCACCCTTTGTCAGCTGGCTGCCCAACCAGCCATATAACTGTATGCCTATGATGGAACCTGGCCAGAAAATACTTCTGCGGGTCATCGGTGCGGGAAGAGATTTGCATCCCCTTCATCATCACGGCAATCATTCCCGGGTGATCGCCCGGGACGGCAGGCTACTCGAATCGAGCGCAGGCCAGGGAACCGATTTGAGCTATGAGGTGTTTACCGTTCAGTCCGTGCCGGGGCAGACCGTGGACGCGATTTTTACCTGGACAGGCGCCGGAATGGGATGGGACATTTACGGCCATGGCCCGGATGATCCCATGGCACCCGGCGAGGACCCGAATGACCACGGTAAGCCCTTTCCGGTGCTTCTGCCCGAGACGGGAGACCTGGCCTTCGGCGGCTTCTGGAGCGGTAGCCCGTTCTTGGGCGCTTTGGGCGGCCTGCCGCCGGGAGAGGGCGGGCTTAACCCAATGGGCGGCTTCACCTATATGTTGCACAGTCATACAGAGAAGGAGATGACCAACAACGATATCTTTCCTGGAGGCATGATGACCATGCTGATCGTCACACCCCCCGGCGGTTCCATGATGGCTCTGCCTCTGGAACAAGGCGAAAACCCCATAATGGGAAAGGAAGGAGGGAATTGACATGATAAACCACAAGCCGAAAAGAAAATTTCCGGAAATTATACTTATGGGGTTGATCGCCCTGGCGGTGATGGCTGGCCCGGCCTATGGCGCGACGTATAATCTGAGGGCCGCACAAACGACTATCGATATGCCCGATGGTGCAAGTGTCATTATGTGGGGATATGCCCTCGTATCTTATGATATAGGCGATGGCACTGTTCCCGGGGATAACCTTATCACTGTCCCGGGACCGAAACTCATGGTTCCGGCGGGACAGGGGCTGACGGTAAACTTGACAAATGAACTTAGTGTACCGGTGTCCATTATCATCCCGGGACAGGTAGGGACTTCACCACCGCTGGTAACCCGTACTCCGGACGGCCGGATACGATCCTTTACCCATGAAACCCCGGCGGAAGGCGGTTCGGCCTCTTACATCTGGAGCAATATCAAACCCGGCACGTATCTTTATCACAGTGGAACCCATCCCGCTGTCCAGGTGCAGATGGGACTGTATGGAGGGGTAACCAAGAATGTGGTTGAGGCCACCGCGGACATTCCGGCGCAGGCCTATCCGGACATGCCCTACAATGAAGAGGTGATGATCATTTACAGTGAGATCGACCCGGCGTTGCATGCGGCGGTGGCCGACGGAACCTACGGTACTCCTGCCTATCCTAGCACGATCGATTACGAGCCGATGTATTTCCTTGTCAACGGGGTTGCCGCCGATGCGGAAGCGCCGATTGCTGCTATCAATGCAGGCACTACTGTGTTGCTGCGGTTCCTGAACGCGGGGTTGAAAGACCACGCGCCGGAGATCCTCGGCGCCCATCTGAGCGTCATTGCGGAAGACGGCAACCTGTACCCGTATCCAAAGCAGCACTATGCGCTGCTCCTGGCGGCGGGCAAGACGCTGGACGCGGTGTTTTCACCGCCATCCACGGCGGCAACCGGAAATTATCCGATCTTTGACCGCAGAGCTTTCCGGACCAATGTTGCTACGGTTAAAGGGGCGATGCACGCTTATATATCGGTCCAGGCACTCGTGCCTTGACCGGCGGCAAAAAGGATGAGTTGAACACGAAACCGGGCATCTTTCGGCGACGGGGATGCCCGGTTTCATCAGGTAAAGGAAAAGCGCATGAAGGGAAATGTTCTGGTGCCGTTGGTAATTTTTCTGGCCATTTTGTCGCTGCCGCTGAGCGAGTGCGCTGCCACATCGAAAAAGCAGGCGGCAAAAGAGGCAGCAATTACGGAAAGCATGAAAGAGACATGGGGCATTCAGATCACCGGTATGAGGTTGACCTCTTCAGGTTTCATGCTCGACTTTCGCTACCGGGTGGTAGATGCGCAAAAAGCAGCCCCCCTGTTCGATCGCAAAACCAAGCCCTATCTGATCCATCAGGAGACAGGGGCGAAGTTTATTGTACCGGCCCCCCCAAAAACCGGTCCCTTGCGCTCATCCAACGAGCCGAAGGAAGGATACGTCTACTGGATGTTCTTTGGTAACCCGGGCGGGTACGTCAAATCAGGAGACAAGGTCACTGTCGTCATCGGAAATTTCAAGGCTGAAAATCTTATCGTGGAATGATTCCATCGCAAGGCCGTATATTTTTTCACGCCGTCGTGTCTGCGTGGCTGAATAAGTTACGAGGGGAAACGCCTTCAACGTCATGTACCCTCGGATTGGTTGATCGCTGCTACCGTATGCACACCATAATTTTAACCTGTTAATCCGGCTTTTCAAAGGGGAGGGCGCTATGCGAGACCGACAGCGTCGTAATCCTGCTTCAAAAAGGAGGTTTCAGATGAGAAAAATCGCTTATCAATTTCTGGTGCTTGCCCTGGGAGTAAGCCTTTACGGCCTGGCAGCTCAATCTCTCGGGCTGGCGCAAAATCCGGTCACGGATCTAAGCCCTATCGAAACCCTGGGCAAAGCAATCTTTTTTGATACCAATCTTTCCAAACCGCCGGGCCAGTCGTGCGGCTCTTGCCATGATCCGGCGGCCGGGTTCGCGGACTCCAACCAGTTGGCGGTCTCGCAGGGGGCCATCCGGAACCGGTTCGGCAACCGCAATGCGCAGAGTGTCGCGTATGCCATGTTCAGCCCCCCTCTTTACTTCGATCCGGCCACGTCGCTTGCGATTCCTGAGGGTCAGTACAAAGGGGGCTTGTTCTGGGATGGGCGTGTGGACACTCTGGAAGACCAGGCGAAGCAACCATTTTTAAATCCACTTGAGATGCATAATCCGAACAAAAAAACAGTGGTGCTTTCGGTACGCCAGGCCGAATATGCCGATCTTTTTAAGCATGTTTTCGGTTCATCGGTGTTTAAAGACATCGATCTTACGTATGAATGCGTTGCGCTGGCATTGTCTGCCTATATGCAATCCCCCGAGGTCAGTCCATTCACGTCAAAATACGATTACTGGAAAAAAGGAGAGGCTGAATTCACGGAATCGGAGCTTAGCGGCTACCAGCTTATCCAGCCCATGGGAAAAGGCCGTTGCGCCAATTGCCACGCGGAGGGAGATTGGGGGCTTTTTACGAACTTCGGCCACCAGAACCTGGGCACGCCGCGTAATCCGGAATTGCCATACTACACGATTCCTACCGCACTCAATCCGGATAAAGAAGATTACATAGACAAGGGGGTGGGTGATTTCCTGCGCAGCGCGGGCTACCCGGAAGAAGAGGCGGCAAAGGAGGATGGTAAATTTAAAATCCCGTCTCTGAGGAATTGCGCCGTTACTGCACCCTATACGCACAACGGCTACCACCAAACGCTCCGCGAAGTCGTTGTTTTTAACAATACACGCGACCTTCCCGAAAGCAACTGGCCTGAAGCCGAAGTGCCGGAAACCGTTCACCGGCATCCGATGGCCATGCCGGGAACCCTTGGGCGCCTCGGTCTGAACGAGCAGGAAATAGATGATATCGTAGCATTTCTGCACACTCTGACCGATGGCTATCAACCATAAGAAACGGAACGGTAGAGACAATGCCGGAAAGGAACATCCGTATGAAAAAAATAGCTTATATCTTGATTGCAATGACTTTTGTGGTCGGTCCATCCGTTTTCGGAAATCCCCTGGCGTCACGGGCTCAGGCAGCAGAAGAGCCTGAAAATGTTGAATTGATAAGCCTCGGCAAGGCTATATTTTTCGATTCCAGCCTGTCGGTAACCGGTCTTCAGTCGTGCGCGAGTTGCCATGATCCTGTCGCCGCTTTCACCGGCCCGGATTCCGATGTCAACGACAGCCTGGCCGTTTACGAGGGGGCGATCGCGACGCGCTACGGCAATCGAAAACCGCCGACCTCCGCTTATTGCGGGGAGAGTCCTGTACTTTATTATAATCCAGACTACGACGTGAATTTAGGTATAACCTCATGGATCGGCGGCATGTTCTGGGACGGCCGGGCCACCGGCTGGTCGCTCGGCGATCCGTTGGCGGAACAGGCCATGGGGCCTTTTTTAAACCCGCTGGAGCAGGCCATGCCGAATGCCAAGCTAGTATGCCTTCGGGTTGCGCATTCCGATTATGCCGGGCTTTTTGAAGCGGTGTGGGGACCCGGGTCACTTGACTTTGTGAAAGATGTCGAGGGTACTTACGAGCGTATCGTCCGGTCCGTGGCCGCATACGAAAGAAGCGCCGAATCCAGCCCATACACCTCCAAGTTCGATCTGTTCTGGGCGAATGCAAAGGCCGCGGGTAAAAATCCGAGCAACATCCGGGCGAACGGCATCCCTATGGGCATGGGACCGGGCGGCGGCGGTGGCGGTGGCAATGCCCAGAACAACCCGATTCGCTGGGAGCATTACAGAAATCTCGGGCTGACCGATGACGAACTCAAGGGCCTTGCGGTGTTTAATGATCCGAACCGGGGCAATTGTGCTTCCTGTCACACCCTTACGGAAGGTTCCGCGGGTTATCCCCTGTTCACCGATTTCAGCTATCACAATCTCGGCATCCCCAGAAATCCGGAAAACCCGTTTTACTTTATGCCCCAAAAATGGAACCCGGACGGCATCAACTGGGTGGACCCGGGTCTGGGAGGTTTTCTCAAGGCAGCCGGTTATTCGGCAGAAATTTATTCGGTTGAAATGGGTAAATTCAAGACCCCCACAGTACGCAATGTCGATTTTCGCCCCGATCCAGGATTTGTAAAATCCTACGGGCACAATGGCTTTTTCAAGTCGCTGGACGGCATGGACGGCATTGTTCACTTCTACGCCTGGCGCGCCACAATGGATAGCGGCATGGGCGGAGGCGGTGGTATGGGTGGTGGTGGCATGGGCGGCGGTGGTATGGGCGGCGGTGGCATGGGTGACGGTCAGACGCCAAACCCCAATATGTTCCCCGAGCCAGAACTCGATGAGAACCGAATCATGATGCAGCCATTCATGTTCCCGACGGACGGGGTCAAAATTATAACCTTTTTGAAGACCCTTTCAGACGGTTATATTGAAACCCCCTGATCCGGCAAAGCCGGATGCTGGAAGGCTGGGATGCTGGGAGGCATAAAAGCCATCTTTCACCTTCAGTGAACATACACGCAAAAACGTGTATGTTTCTGATAGGGTCTAACGGGGTCTTTTGCTCCACAAAGCACCGTTGCCGATTATCGATGTCGATTGGCAGCGGTCGGCTCTCATCGTCATGCGCTTGCGCGGCGGGTGTGGGCGATGAGAGCCAAGGCCACCCCCGGAGGCCCGGCACTTGCTGAAAGCCGCGGCCCCCATATCCGCTAAGGTGCCTGCGCGTCCAGGACGGAGGGCGGCGACATGATCGTTTTTTCGAACCAACAACCACTTTATCATTGAAGAGGAGGGTATCAAATGAAAACAAAAATTGTAACTGCTCAGTAGCCAGGGGACAGAATACAGAATTCAGAATAAAAACAAATGAAAGCAGCCGGATTAATCTAGTTGAATGAAGACTCAGGAGGTTAGTGCATTATTCTGAATTCTGGCTCCTGAATTCTGTATTCCTGAGTGGTTACGAAAGTTTTTATATTTTGGTGACTTTGACCTGAAACCGTGCGCTATGGAGGTCGGTCCGTATCCGGAGGATGGTCCGGGAAAATCGGATTTCGCCGCCTGAAACCCTGACCCGGGAAGCGATCCATTTGCCTGTTGGGATGGGTGTTTATGAGATTCAGAACAAACGAGAATTGAACAGCGTCTCTATGGCGTCTTTGAACCGACCGAAGCCGAAGGGTTTATGCAAGACATCCGCCGCCGCGGTCATTCCCACCAATTGCTGGACATTTTCCGCGCCACAGCCCGTCATTACCACCACCGGTGTCTTTCGCGACACGGCCTTGATTTTTCCCATAAGGGTCAGCCCGTCCATCACCGGCATTTGCAGATCGGTGACCACCACGTCGAAACGCTGCTGCCGAAACAGGTTGAACGCCTCCTGTCCGTTTCCGGCCTCGGCGATATCGAATTCAAATTTACGGAGAAAAAGGGAAACAAGTACTCGTGAGTCCAGGTTGTCATCCACAACCAGCGCCCGTTTTCTCCGTTGTCCGGCAATTACCGGGCCACCCGGGACCTCCGGTGGCGTCACTGTTTCTCTTATCGTGTTAACCGTCATTCTTGCACCTCGTCCAGAAAGTGTGTAATGGCAGCCATACTGGGGGCGTGCATCGTCAATCGGACCTTTTGCTGTTTATATTCATTACGATTATCTGGCCCGGATGAAAATGGGTTCTACACCCTATTTACGAGTGCGGATCGGTGCGGTGAATGCTTCGGGGAATTTGGCGCATCGAGACTCTCTTCTGTTAATTTGCTTCGGACTATGGGACATGGATTTTGGTTGTGCTGGCTGAATGACGACATTTTGTTATCAGCGAGGGGGCGGCATCAGGTTTTTTTCTCAACCAGGCCTTTTTCAATGGCGAGCGTGGTGAGATTCGGTACATTGTGCAGATCGAGCTTGGACATGAGGTTTGAGCGGTGCTTATCCACGGTTTTGACGCTGATATGCAGCATCTCGGCAATTTCCTTGTTGGAATATCCCTCGGCGAGCAGTTTCAGGATCTCTTTTTCCCGCTGGGTGACAGTTTCCCACGGGCTTGCGGGCGTCACCCGGTTTCGCAACTCCAAAAACCCCTTCAGGACATTCCTGGAAATGGTGGGGCTGATGTAGGTATTGCCCGCCAACACAGTGTCGATGGCCATGAGAAGCTCTTGGCGGCCGTCGTTTTTACAGCAATAACCGTTTGCCCCGGCTTCGAATGTTCTTAGCACATGTTCATCGGATTCATGCATTGTCAGGACCAGAATCTTGAGCTCGGGCAGATAGGCCTTGGCTTCCAGCAATACGGAAAGTCCATTCATTCGGGGCATTGACAAATCCAGCAGGAGCAGGTCCGGCCGTAGTCGTTTGACGTTGCGAATGGCGGCCAGACCATCGGCCGCCTCCCCAACGATTTCTAAATCCGGCCGGGCTTCAAGGATGGCTTTCAACGCCTCTCTGAGCAGTTGATGGTCTTCTACGATTAATACCTTTATCGGGGCTCCCATCGCTGCCTCTCCTTATTCGAATGTTCATCGATTTTATTCGGCGCGTATGGACGATAACTGTGTGCCATAATAAGCGGGTTTTGCTTTAATAAATAATCAATTCAAATAGAAAGGCGGCATAATAGCATGTCGCTTGACCGATTGGTAATCAACAACCCTACCGGTACCTTACCTGGGATGCGACCGCGACCCAATGGGGCATATTCGGTATAACAGGCTGTAATGGGCAGTATTCTCGTCCAATCAGATAACGCAGCGTTCCTTTGGTGGCCGAAATCAGTCCCGACTGTAAAACCCGCGTGTCGTTGCCGGCCGGAGTAGCCCGTGCCGTCAGGTCAACCCCGGTTCGAAATATAGAACAAAATTGCCACGTCTACTGGTTTTACCCCATTCCGCACGATGATAACTGCGGCTAAAAATAATTAGTTCCGGCATAGCCAGATCAGAACTAAGTGCCGCATTGCGAATGCGACATGAACCGATAAAAAAAGGAGAATTTAAAAATGGAACCATCAGCCGAAAAAATTAAAACCGGAAACAGTGTCAACGGTGTGGCTGTCGATGAACTCTTTAATACCATCGAGGCCGTCAAAAAATCGCCTGTCATTGCCACCTTTAAATTCAGAGCGGATAATATGTGGATCAAAGGCGGTCATAACCGGACCACCCTTAAAAACTTCCATGGCGTCCAGCAGGATCACGAACACCAGGCGCCCTTTGTGCTGGATGCCGACGAACCGCCGCTTCTGTTGGGACGGGACCTTGGCCCCAATCCCGTGGAGTATGCCCTGACCGCCTTGGCGGCATGCGTGACCACGTCCATCGTGTACCACGCCGCAGCCAGAGGCATCGTCATTCGATCAATGGAATCGAGACTGGAGGGCGATATCGATTTACAGGGGTTTCTCGGACTTCGGGATGATGTCCCCCGAGGCTATAAGGAAATCCGGATGTTCGTGAATATCGATGCGGATGCCCCTCCCGAAAAACTGGAAGAAATCGTGCAGTTGGGCCCTTCCTACTCCCCGGTTTTCGATACGATCACCCGGGCTGTGCCGGTAAAGGTCCAACTGGCGAAATAAATTCGAACCGGCCGGACATAATCGCCTTTGCCATTATCGACCACCGTGGCACGGGTCCGGATCGATATAACAGCCGAAAAGAAACGAGACGTCATGACTGCCAAGAAAAGCAAACCCGACGCTGAGGAAATAGAGCTGGAAAATCGGGAGTGGCTGGAATCCCTGGAAGATGTGTATCGCGGTCAGGGCCGGGAGCGCGTCCGGCAACTGCTGCGTCGTCTGCAATTCAGAGCGGGCGCATACGGCGTCGGCGCCGAGTGTTCATTTACCACGCCATACGTCAACACCATACCGGTGGCGCGGCAGGCGGTGTTTCCAGGCAGTCGTGAGATTGAGCGACGGATCAAAAGCATCATTCGTTGGAACGCCATGGCCATGGTGGTCCGGGCCAACCGCCGGGAAAGTGGCATCGGGGGGCACATTTCCACCTATGCTTCCTGCGCCACCCTCTTTGAGGTGGGATTTAACCATTTTTTCCGGGCCAAAAGCGGGAACCATCCCGGGGATATCATCTATTTCCAGGGCCATGCCGCTCCCGGTGTTTACGCTCGCGCCTTTCTGGAGGGGCGAATCAGCGAAACCCAACTGGAAAATTTCAGGCGGGAGTGCCAACCGGCCGGTGGCCTGTCTTCTTATCCCCACCCCTATCTGTTGCCCGGGTTCTGGCAGGTTCCGACTGTCTCCATGGGGCTTTCGCCGATTATGTCCATCTACCAGGCACGATTTGCCAGGTACCTCGCAGATCGCGGCCTCAAACCGCCGGACGACCAGAGAGTTTGGGCGTTTCTCGGTGACGGTGAAATGGACGAACCCGAATCGCTCGGGGCAGTTACCCTGGCGGCCCGGGAAAACCTGGACAACCTTATTTTTGTGATCAACTGCAACCTGCAACGTCTCGATGGGCCGGTGCGCGGCAATGGCAAGATCATTCAGGAACTGGAAACCGTCTTTCTCGGCGCTGGGTGGAACGTCATCAAGGTGATCTGGGGCGGCGATTGGGATCCGTTGCTGGCCGGGGATGAGAAAGGTCTGCTCGTGCGGCGCATGGAAGAGGTGCCCGACGGCCAGTACCAATTATATTCTGCAACCGACGGGGCGTTTATTCGAAAGGATTTTTTCGGAAAATATCCGGAACTCCTGGAGATGGTTCGCCATTATACGGACGAGCAATTGTGGAAACTTCGCCGGGGTGGTCACGACCCTGAAAAAGTCTATGCTGCCTATCATGCCGCAGTGAACCACAACGGATCGCCGACCGTGATTCTGGCAAAAACGATCAAGGGGTACGGGCTGGGCGAGGCCGGTGAAGGACGCAACGTGACCCATCAGCAAAAAAAGCTGAACGAAGAAGAACTGCGGCATTTCCGGAGTCGCTTCGGTATTCCGATTCCAGATGATAAGATCGGGGAAACACCCTTTTACCGGCCGGCGGCCGAGAGTGAAGAAATGAGGTATCTTGAAAACCGCCGGTCCGACCTGGGCGGATATGTGCCGAAACGGCGTACTTCCGCGGCCGCAGTAACCCCTGCCGGGCAGGCGGTTTTCGACGACCTCATGAAAGGCACCGGTGATCGCCAGGTGGCCACCACCATGGCGATGGTTCAACTGTTGGGGAAACTGCTGGCGGACAAAGCCTGTGGCAAGTACATCGTGCCCATCATTCCCGATGAAGCCCGAACGTTCGGCATGGAGTCACTCTTTCGCAAATACGGAATCTATTCGCACCTGGGACAACATTACGAACCGGTCGACAAAGACACGCTGCTTTATTACAAGGAGGCTCAAGACGGCCAGATCCTCGAGGAGGGCATCACCGAGGCCGGTTCGGTGTCTTCGTTTATCGCCGCCGGCACGGCCTATTCGACCTATGGCATTCGGACGGTTCCTTTTTTCTTTTTCTACTCGATGTTCGGATTCCAGCGCATCGGAGATCTGCTCTGGGCGGCTGGAGATGCCCGTGCGCGCGGATTTCTGGTGGGGGCAACCTCCGGCCGAACGACCCTGGCCGGTGAAGGGTTGCAGCATCAGGACGGGCACAGCCATGTGCTGGCGCTGGGCCATCCCTCAGTGCGCGCCTATGATCCGGCCTTTGCCTATGAGATCGCGGTCATTGTCCGGGAAGGCCTTCGCCGAATATTGGTCGAGGAAGAAGACCTCATCTATTATCTGACCGTAACGAACGAATTTTACCCGATGCCCGCTATGCCGGAGGGCGCCGAAGAAGGCATTCTGAAAGGATTGTACAAGTTTCGGACTTCCGGAAACCGGAAGACAAAGCTAAAGGCGCATCTGTTGGCCGGCGGCGCCATCATGAATGAAGCGCTCGGCGCACAGGTGCTGCTGGAGAATGATTTCGGTGTGGCCGCCGATGTGTGGAGTGTCACCAGTTATAAAAACCTTTATTGGGATGCCATTGGCGTCGAACGGGATAACCTTCGCCATCCGCGGCGGGAAGCACAACTTTCCCACATCGGCCGGCAGCTCGCGAATGAAACAGGCGTATTCGTGGCCGTTAGCGATTATCTCAAGGCGCTGCCCGCGATGATTGCCAAATGGGTGCCGGGTGACATGATGCTGCTCGGTACCGATGGCTACGGCCGCAGTGACAGCCGATCGGCGTTGCGGGATTTCTTTGAAGTCGATGCGCGGCATATCGCCTATGCGGCGCTCGGAGCCCTTCTGCGAGAGAAGCGGATAAGTCTCTCAAAGATGGAAAGCGCCGCGAAAAAACTCGACATTGATTCAAAAAAAGCAGACCCTCTCTTTTCATAGGATGAAATACGCATTATGATAAAAGAAATCAAAATCCCAGACATCAGTGAAAATGTCACCTTCGGAACGGTTGTCGGCATACTCGTCTCGCCGGGAGACGAGGTCGATGTAGATGATCCCATCATCGAGCTTGAGACCGACAAAGCGGTGGTTGAAATCCCCTCGCCGTACAAAGGTCGGATTACGGAGATTGTCGTCAAAGAAGGCGACGAGAAGAAGGTGGGCGATGTCATTGCTAAAATCGATACCGAACCAACAGCGGATGTCGGAAAGGAAGCCGGCCGGGAAAAAGCGCCAAAAGCCGATGCTGAAATAGCAGCGGCGGAAACGGAAAAAAAACCGGCAGATGCCAAAGTCGTGGAAGAAAATAGGGAAGAAGAAGAAAAAGAAGAATGGGTCCCGACGCCGGCATCATCTCCCTCGGTCCGCCGTTTTGCGCGGGAAATGGGCGTAGATATTCATGCGGTGCCGCCCGCCGGACCCGGTGACCGGATTACGGAGACCGACGTCAAGAGGTATGTAAAGCAGGTGCTCGCGGCCGGGGGTAAACGCAGTGGTTCGGCCGCTCGTGAGGAGGCGCGGGCGGGGCTTCCCGATTTCAGCCGCTGGGGGGAGATCGAAACCCGTGAGCTGGGTATGGTCCGCCGCCTGACCGCGGAAAGTACGTCCGTCGCATGGCGGTCGGTGGTGCACGTAACGCAGTTCGAGCGGGCGGATATTACGGGTGTAACGGCATTTATTCGTCAGCAAGCCGACAAAGTGGCTGATCAGGGCGGGAAGTTGACCCTTACGACCGTTCTGATGAAGATTTGCGCCGCGGCGCTCCTACGATTTCCCCAATTCAATGCCAGCATTGATCTGGAAAATAACCGGTTGATTTTGAAAAAATACGTCCATATCGGACTGGCGGTCGATACGCCGCGCGGTCTGTTGGTACCGGTCGTGCGGAATGTCGACCGTAAAACAATGACGGCCCTATCCATTGAAATTGTGGACCTGGCCCGGCGAGCGCGTGACAAAAAGATCAAGCCCGATGAAATGGAAGGGGGCTCTTTTACGATTTCAAACCAGGGCGGCATCGGCGGCACGAATTTTACCCCGGTGGTCTTTTGGCCCCAGGCCGCCATTCTGGGCATAAGCCGGGCATCTACCGAACCCGAATACTTCGACGGCGAGGTTCGGCCGCGGACCATGCTGCCGCTGGCACTTTCCTACGACCACCGAATCATGGACGGTGCCGATGCGGCACGGTTTCTTAATTATATTCGTGAGTGCATCGAGCAGCCCCTGATCCTGCATCTCGACTTGCCGTGAAAATGGCCCATATTTCAGACAATGATGGGTTTTTCATGCTGAAATTGATTTGCATTCTTGTGGAACCTTTTCTATCTTCTATCATAATTTCTTGTTTTATTCGCTATTCAGCTATTGAAATTACAGGAGCAAGCTGATGCCGACCCAAAAGAAAATCGCAGCGCCTCTCCGCCAACAGCCTGATATAACGAATAAGGGGCAGAAGCGTAAAAAAGCCGGTTCCGATTTTCCGATTGTGGGCATTGGTGCTTCGGCAGGCGGTTTGGAAACCCTGGAAGCCTTTTTTTCAAAAATGCCGGCTGATGCCCCCATCGCCTTTGTGATCATTCAGCACCTCAGTCCGCATCATAAAAGCATTATGGCGGAGCTTCTGGCAAAACACACCCCCCTTACCGTCCGGGAAATCGAAGACGGCATGCCCCTATCGCCGGGCTTCGTCTATCTGAACCCGCCTAATAAGAATGTGGCCATTTTCAACAGCTCCCTGCATCTGATGGAACCGGTCAAAGCAGGCGGCGTCAACATGCCCATCGATTTTTTCTTCCGGTCGCTCTCCGAGGATCAAAAGGAAATGGCCATCGGTATAATCCTTTCGGGTACGGCCACGGACGGAACCCTGGGGATCAAGGCCATCAAGGGCGAAGGCGGCATGGCCATGGTTCAGGATCCGGAAACGGCCAAATACGACGGCATGCCCATAAGCGCCATCGGAACGGGCGTGGTCGATTTCATCGTTCCGATAGATAGAATGCCGCAAACCCTGCTGGAGTATATCCGGCATCCATTTTTAAGTTCGCCGGGCAAGATTAAGCTGTCCGAAGCCGGCACCCAACAACAGCTTGAAAAAATTTACGCCCTTATCCGCAGCGCCACCGGGCACGATTTTTCAAATTACAAACCCAACACCATCCAGCGCCGTATCGAGCGCCGCCTGGCGGTTCATCAGCTCGACAAGCTTTCCGACTACGTTCTTTACCTGCAAAAGACCCCCGGGGAAGCCGCCATCCTGTTCAAGGACCTGTTGATCGGCGTGACGAATTTTTTCAGGGATCCAGATGCCTTTACCGCATTGGCGCAAAAGGGGGTCCAAAAAATACTGCAACGAAAAGATGGAAATGAGACGGTGCGCTGCTGGGTGGTGGGCTGCGCCACCGGCGAGGAGGCCTATTCGTTGGCCATCCTGTTTGCAGAAGCCATGGAAAAAATAGACAAACGCTTGAATTTAAATATTTTCGCCTCCGACATCGATGAGGCGGCCATCGAAACCGCCCGCAAAGGGGTTTATCCCGAAAGCATTGCCGTGGATGTTTCCAAGGAGCGCTTAAAGCGGTTTTTTACGACCGAACAGGGCATGTGCAAGGTTAAGCAGCAGATCCGCGACATGGTCATATTCTCACTTCAAAGTATCATCAAAGACCCTCCTTTTTCAAAGCTGGACCTGGTGTGCTGCAGAAATCTGCTGATCTATCTGAATGCGCCGCTGCAGAAAAAAATCATCCCGTTGCTGCACTATGCCATGAATCCGGAAGGCATCTTGTTTCTGGGGAGTGCGGAGTCGATCGGCGAGTTTGATGATTTGTTTGAACCCCTGGACAGCCGGTGGAAGATCTATCAATACAAGGAGGGGCATTCCCGCAAACCCATCGATTATCCGACCAACAGAGCGCTTGACGGTGTGGCCCGAAGCGCATCCGAGGCGGCCCCTCCCCCGCGGAGACCGGTCGATCTGCAAGCCCTAGCTGAGAAAACGGTTTTGGACCAATACGCAGCCTCGGCCGTGTTGATCGATGAGAAGTACGAGATTTTGCATTTTGTGGGCCGGAGCGAAAAGTACCTTGTGCCGCCGACCGGCAAGCCCAGCTTCAACCTTTTGAACATGGTGCGGCCGGACCTCAAGCTCGACCTGACCGCCACGCTGCACCAGGCGAAAATTGAAAAAAAACGCACCACCCGCAACGGCATTCGGGTTCAATACGACAACGCTTATTGCATGGTGAACCTCTCCGTGAGCCCGTTCACCGATAAGCGACTGCCCACCGGGCTTTTACTGGTTGTCTTTGAGGAAAAGACCCGGGAGTACACAACCGATCACACCACACCGGATGCGTCGCCGAAAACAGCCCGGGGAACCATCAAAAGTTCAAACACCCGGCAGCTGGAACAGGAACTGCAATCGACCCGTGACTATCTTCAGACCACCATCGAAAAACTGGAAACCGCCAACGAGGAGCTGCAATCGACCAACGAGGAGTTGCAATCGGTCAACGAGGAACTGCAAAGCACAAACGAAGAACTGGAAACCTCCAAGGAGGAATTGCAATCGACCAATGAAGAGCTCAACACGGTCAATACGGAGCTTCAAAACAAGGTTCAGGAACTGTCCAGGACCAGCGACGACCTGAACAACTTGCTCAGCGCCACCGACATCGCCTCCCTCTTTTTGGACACCCGCCTTTGCATCAAACGCTACACACCGGCCGCGGCACGGATCATCAAGCTGATTCCGACCGACATTAACAGACCCTTAAACGACCTTAAGACCAGCTTTCCGCAGGTCGATCTGGCGCAACGGGCCCAACGCGTGCTCGATGATCTCAATACCCTGGAAATGCAGATCGAATCGGAAGACCATATTTCGTATCAGGTCAAAGTCATGCCGTACCGCACGACGGACAATGTCATTGACGGCGTGGTGATGACATTTATTAATATTCAGCCGCAGGTCGGTCAATTAAAGCGTTTTGCCACAGTTCTGGAAGACTCCAATGATGCGATTATGGTACAGGATTTTAAAGGCCGGATTTTGGCCTGGAACAAGGGCGCCCAAAAAATGTACGGTTGGACGGAAGCAGAGGCGCTGCAAATGAATGTCGCGGCCCTTCTCCCCGAAGAGAGGCAACGGGAGGTTCAGGCGATGATCGATAAGATTCAACAGGGTGAAACCGTGCGATCCTTTAAAACCCGGCGCAAAACCAAATCCGGTTCGATCCTGGATGTCTGGATGACCGTGACGCCGCTGACGGATGGAAGCGGGCGGCCCGTTGAAATAGCGACCACCGAACGGAACCTGGCATGGTTATCTGAAGGGAAACCGCAGTAGTGAAAAACGATTCTTTCGATACGGAAGGCGGCCGGAAACTCAGGCAAAAGGCTGAACGGTTGCTGGATCAGGCGGACGCCGACGAAGAGCTGACCGGCATGCCACCTAAAGAGATCGCCAAGCTGGTCCATGAACTTCGCGTTCACCAGATGGAGCTCAAGATGCAAAACGATGAGCTGCGTCGCATTCAGGCCGAACTAGAAAAAACCCGGAATCGCTATGTCCATTTGTACGATTTTGCGCCCACGGCCTATTTTACCGTCGATGAAACGGGCGCTGTCGCGGCAGCGAACCTGACCGCCGCCTGCATCCTGGACCGGCCGCGGGCGACCCTTGTCGGCCGGACTTTCAGTCATTTTATTTCCGGTGAAGACCGGGATATCTGGTATCTTCATCGCAAGCGCCTTCTGGAAACCGGAGATTTCCAGTCCTTCCAACTCAGGTTGGTCAAAAACGACGGCAGTGTATTTTACGTCCATCTGGAATGCCTGCGGGTTCAAGACGGTAGCAGTGAGAACAAGCATATTCGAATTGCGGTCACCGATATCACGGGCCTCAAACGGGCCGAGGACGCGCTGAGGCAACTGAATGAAACCCTGGAACAGCAGGTGGCCGAGCGTACCGAACTGGCCGAAAGCCGCGCCGGGCAGCTTCAGACCCTGGCCGTGAACCTGATCGAGGCCGAAGAGCGCGAAAGGCAGCGGATCGCAACCCTGTTGCACGAGGATCTGCAGCAGATTCTGGCCGCCGCCCGGTTCCAGGTGCAAGCGGTTCATGAGAGCATGCCCCGGGTAACCAAGCTCGCGGATGTGGCGCAGATGCTCTCAAGGGCGATTGACAAATCGCGACATCTGTCTTACGAGCTGAGCCCTTCGATCATACACTATTCGGGGCTGGTGGACACGCTGCGGTGGTTGGCCCGGCAGATGCGTGAGCGGTTCGGGCTCGAGGTTCATATCACAGCGGAGGAGTTCCGGGAAATTGACAGCACACCCTTGAAGACTTTCATCTTCCGGGTTGCGCAGGAGCTATTGTTCAATGTGGTCAAGCATGCCGGGGTGCAACGAGCTCAGGTGCACCTCTCCGCCGGCTCCGGGCACACCCTTTCGATCACCGTCAGTGACGAGGGGAGAGGGTTCGATCCCGCCATCTTGAGATCATCCGCGGCGGCCCCCGGTTTGGGACTTCTGAGCCTTTGGGAGCGCGCCGACTATGTCGGGGGCAGTTTGGTAATCGACAGCGCACCGGGGCAGGGGAACCGAATCACCCTCAGCGTTCCCACCACCCTTACCCGAAAAATGCCGATCTGATTCGAACCCCTGATCCAACCGTTGCCACCCGTGGGGGTCAACGCCGGCTTTCCCGGGCCTTCACGCGGATTGCACCGATAACGGATCATCGGTCATGGGGTCCGTATCCTCGTTTGGTTCGTTCTCGATGAGCGTTTGGATGATTCGGGGAAGATAGCGGTCGACTTCATTTGCCCGGAGTGTGCACCCGCCGGCTTCCCGGTGACCGCCGCCGCCGTATTCGGAAAGCATTCGGCCGATATTCACCCGGCAGACCCGATTGAATATATTGTGCCCCACGCTGATCCGGACCCTCTCCTTGCGCTCATCCCGGTAGCAAATCTCGATAGCGGCGAGCATATCGGGAAAGAGGGTATAGATCAGAAAGCGATTGCCTTTTTGAAGCGGATGGATCGGGCGGTAATCGGTAAGCGACACCCGGTCCTTTAACCGGGTTCGTGATTTCAGCAACACTTTGAATTGCCGGTCCTGTTCAATGGTGTTGCTGCATCGCTTCCGGACATCGTCGTCCGTGAGCACGCCGTGAATGTCCGTATTTCTCAGCAGGGAAACCACCTTCTCGACATAGGCCGTTTCGGATAGGCCGGGAGTGGTGTGCGGCAGGGTCAGTGACAGGAGAAAGTAGGGGTCATTTTCGGGGTGAAGGACGTCTTCAACGGTAAAATCCGCGCTATCAATTTTATCCGCCTTTTTGACCAGCCGGCAAAACCGGCCGTTGAACCGGTTCCGGTAATAATTGTAAATCACTCTTGCCGCCGATGGGGCGAGTTGGAAAGCCCCCTGGAACTGGTGTGTCGGAATGTTGCTGTAATGATGATCAAACCACAAACCGCAGCGAGGATCAAACGGCAGATTGGCCAGAATATCCCGTTCGTCGATGTCAATCCCGGTTTGTTGAACTTCGTCCGGCTGAACCCATTTCACCGGCCGCTCGATGGCCATGGCTTCCAACAACAGAACCGCGCAAACAACCCCGTCAAAATCCGGACGCGTGACGATTCTTAACTGATTCATAAGAAATACCCGCTTGTTCTGAATGGTTCGGCATAGACCGGCAAAGCCTGATCAGTATTTTATTATCCGTTATTTTCTCCCGCAGGGAAATACATGATTTCCCCCATTTTTTGGAGAAGGGGGAAGCAACCCGTCGGGGTGGCGCTCGGGCTGACATAAAGAATGATCCATCGGGCTGGGCCGGTATGGGGCACAGGTTGCATATACCGTCCGATCGGGAAACGATTACAGGCTGAACCCTATTCCCCCGACGGCGCGGTTGGGGATAGAATTCGGGTAATTGCTGAATTTTGCGAATTAACAGGTGTTTCAACCGGTACGGGAGAATAATATGAAACGGATGATCAGCGTGACGGGCGTGGCGATGCTGCTTTTTCTCATCGGCCTGCTGCCGGCGTCTCAAGCGGGCGCGCATTGTGAAATCCCCTGCGGGATCTATGATGACCATCTGCGTATCGCGATGATCGCAGAGGATGCGACCACGATCGAAAAAGCCATGAAGCAGATAAAAGAGTTGAGCGAACAAAAACCCGTCAATTATAACCAACTGGTGCGATGGGTCGTCAACAAGGAAGCGCACGCCGATAAAATCCAGGAGGTTGTTTATCAGTACTTTTTGGCCCAGCGAATCAAGCCGGACGCCGACAAATACGAGGAGAAACTCAAACTCTTGCATAAACTGCTGGTCACGGCCATGCAGTGCAAGCAAACCGTTGACTTGTCTCACGTGGAGACGTTGCGTACCCTGTTGAAGTCGTTTGAGACCCTGTACTTTGGACCCGCCCATCCGTAGCGCTCAGCGCCTCCATAACTCATCGAACGGATATATCCTTCGTGGGACCGGTGGGCCGGAATCTACGGTGCGCAACCGGCCCGTTTCCGTCCCGTGACTGCCATGAATGATCAATTCAGCGATGAAAAAATAGCGCGGCGGATCGAGGCGCTCAGAGCGGAGAAAGATACGGTTTTGAACGCCTATAATGATTTGAAGGCATCTGAAAGGATGTATCGCCTCATCCTGGAAAGCATATCGGACGCGGTGGTGCTTACCGATGCCGGGGGAAACATCACGTATGCCAGCCCCAATACCACGACGGTGATAGGCCTTTCCTGTGAGCAGGTGAGTGCGTCGGGGACCATTTATTGTCTGTTGAATGCCGATGTCCGGGACATTCCGGCGCTGAAAGGAAAAGGAGACGTCGTCCACAGGGAATGGGTGATCTCCGAAAAATCCGGTCATCAACGGGTGCTGTCCATCCGCATTCATCCGGTCGAGAGCAAACCCGGCAGTGCGCTGTATGTGATGCGCGATATCACGGGGACGGTACGGTCGGAACACGTGGAAATAGCCTTGCGGGAAAGCGAAACACGGTTTCGCATGGTGGTGGAAAACTCATGGGACGGTATTCACCAACTGGATCTGCGAACTGGTCGTTATATATTCATGAGCCCTTCCCGGGAAAGGCTGTCGGGGTTCAGATCCGAAGAACAGATAAGATCGATGACGGAATTTGAAAGGCGCCTTCATCCCGAAGACCGCATCGCTTTTGGCACCTATCTGGCAGGGATCATAGCCGGTGAGGTAATTGAAAAAACAATTGAATATCGATGGCAGGTTAAAAGCGGCGCTTACCGTTGGTTCAGCGACAGCCGCCGCGCCGTATTTGATGAAAACGGCAAGGCGGTTGCATTGATCGGCGTCAGCCGGGACATCACCGAATCCAAAAATATTCAAGCGGCACTCGAAGTGTCAAAAAGGGAACTTGAAAAGACCGTTGCCGAGCGAACCGCTGAATTGGAATTGCGCAACAGACAACTGCACGAGCTTTCGCGGCATACCATTTCAGCCATGGAAAACGATCGAAAAGCGCTGTCGAAGGAAATTCACGACAGTATCGGCGGCAGCCTGTCCGCAATTAAAATGATGCTGGAAACCAGGTTGCATGAGCACTTTAAACTGCTGTTGCCCGATGAGGAAATCACGTCGTTGGAACAAATCATCGGTTACCTGGCCGACACCATCAAGGAAAGCAAACGCATATCCCATCAGATGCGCTCACTGGCGCTCGACGATTTCGGACTGACGGCCGCGATCTCTGAAAACATAAAAAATTTCAAACAATTTTATACGGACATAGCGGTGGATTTTCAGATTAATGTGTCCCGGGAGGATATCCCCGATGAGATCACGACGGTTATCTACCGAATAGTTCAAGAAGCGCTGAACAATGTCGGGAAACACAGCAGCGCGGGCAAGGTGCGTATCGAGCTTGCTGAGTCGGACAATAGGCTTTCTCTCAAGGTTGAGGACGATGGATGCGGGTTTGATGTTCTTCAGGCGCTTGACCTGGATCAAACGATGAGCGGTTTTGGGCTGCGCAGCATGAAAGAGCGGGTTGAAATCTGCAACGGGGAATTTCGGGTAACTTCTGAACCGGGAAAGGGAACGATTCTGTTTGCATCGATACCGAATGGTCCCCTGAACAGTGGACGATCAGCATTCAGTGCTGCCGGGAGGGTTCAGGGAGCAAAAACTTAAGGAAAAAGCAGTTTCAATTTTTCAATTAAACAAGCCCGGCCCTCGCATTTGTTCCATAATCCGTTAAAGCCGGCATCAGCGATTTTCGTTTCGATCTGATCGGTCGATTCATGGAAGCCCAGAAGCAGAATTTTTAATTCCGGAAGCTGTTGTTTAAGGCGCTGAATATCCGAAAGCCCGGCCATGCCCTCGCCTGAAAGCGCTAAATCAAACAACAAAAGATCCGGCTTGGTTTTTTCTGCCAATGCCACGACACGGCTTCTCAGGGGGGTTTTGCCGATAATCGAAAATCCCATAAAGGATAAGGTGTCCGACAGCGCCCTTGATAACATCTCATTGGATTCGGCAATCAGGACCGCTTTTGACATGAAGTGAGACTCCTCTCCTGAATGTCTATTCCATAGCGTTTGCGACACTGAAAGCCAATGGGGTCTGGACAGTATACCGGGTTTCAAACTGCTTTAGCACGGCGTTATGGCCTTCGAACGTTCTTTATTCTTGCCTTTTTAGAGGCTATTTGATCATATCAGTCATTATGAAATGGCAGGGAAAGGTCGACCTGCCGAACCAATTCGGAAACAGACCCTAACCCGGCAAAGCCGGAAGCTGGGCGGCTGGGATGCTTGGCAGCTAACAACCTTCTCCACTGATACACGCTTTTTCGTGCATGTTTTTGATAAAGGGCATAATGCGTCATGTGATCACAGGTTTTTTAGGGCTTTTGTTATTGGCCGGGCTTTATGTCTGTGGCCGTTACAATTACCTGCTTTTTCACAGCATCGCCGAAATTTTTTCGATTATCATCGCCTGCGGCATTTTCATGGTGGCCTGGAACTGCCGGCGGTATCTGGATAATCAATATCTGCTGTTTATCGGTGTGGCTTATTTGTTTATCGGCATGCTGGATCTGGCGCATACCTTTGCATATAAAGGGATGCCTCTCCTGCACGGTTTTGATGCCAACGCGCCGACTCAGTTGTGGATCGCCGCGCGCTATCTTGAGAGTTTGACGTGGCTGGCGGCCCCCCTGATGTTGCGCCGGCGGATCAATGCGGCTTTTTATCTTCTTGGTTACGCACTGATCGTCCTTTTTCTGCTGGTTACGATTTTATACTGGCGCATTTTCCCCGATTGTTTTCTTGAAGGCGCCGGCGGATTGACCCCTTTCAAAAGGGTCAGTGAATATATCATCATTCTGATCTTGTCGGCCTCCGGCGGATTCCTTCTGAAACACCGCCACCGATTCCACCCCAACATCCTTTTCCTGCTGCTGGCCTCCATCGGCATAAAGGCGCTTTCAGAGCTTTTATTTACCGCCTATGCCGGTGTATACGGTTTTTCAAACATGCTCGGGCATTTTTTCAAGATCGTTTCCTTTTATCTGATATATCGGGCGATTATACAAACCGGCTTGGCGAAACCCTTTGAACTGCTTTTCCGGGAGTTGCACCAAAACAAAGAGTGGCTGCAAACGACGCTCAGAAGCATCGCGGATGGGGTTATCGCTGCCGATACCTACGGCGGGGTCACCTTTATGAACAAGGTGGCCGAGGACCTGACCGGCTGGCCCATGGACGAATCCGTTGGAAAACCGGTAAAAGACATATTCCGCATTGTCAATGCACAATCCCGGGCGGTTGTGGAAGACCCGGTGAGCAAGGTGCTGAAAAGCGCCAGGATTGAAGCACTTGCCAACCACACGGTGCTGCTTCGAAGGGGCGGCGGTGACATCCCCATTGACGATAGCGGCGCACCCATTCAGGATGCCAAAGGACGGATGCTGGGGGTGGTGCTCGTATTCCGGGATATCACCGGGCGCATGCAGGCTGCGAACCTGCTCAAAAGAAGTCATGAGCGCCTGGAGCTTTTGGCCAAAGTGGCTGAAAATTTGCTGCGCGCCGAAGACCCGTTGGTGATCGTCGATAAGATCTGCCGGCTTGTTATGACGCACCTGGATTGCCAGTTTTTCTTCAATTATATCGTCGAATCACCGGGCGAATTATTGCATCTCAATGCGAGTGCCGGCATTCCGGAGGAGGCTGCTGCCGCGATCCGGGAACTTCAATTTGGCGTAGCGGTCTGCGGGTGTGTCGCACGCGAAGGGGAACGTATTATTGTCGAAAACATTCAGTGCAGTGATGATCCGCGGACCGAGCTGGTAAAATCCTTTGGCGTTCAGGCCTATTGCTGTCATCCGCTGCTGGCGCAGGGCCGACTGATCGGCACCTTGTCCTTCGGAACCAGCACACGGCCTCAGTTTGCCCCTGATGAAACCACGTTGATGAAATCGGTCGCGGACCAGGTGGCTGTGGCCATGCAACGGTTACAGACGGAAAAACAGCTGATCGAGTTGAATGACACGCTGTTGCAGCAGGTGGCTGAACGCAGCAAACTGGCCGAGGCCCGCGCCGGGCAGCTTCAGGCCCTGGCCGTGGAACTGACTGAGGCCGAGGAGCTGGAGCGGCAGCGCATCGCTCAGGTGCTGCACGACGATCTTCAGCAAATCCTTGCCGCTGCCAAGCTCCACTTGCAGTGCGCTTATGAGAACCTGCCACCTGAACCGATGCTACAAAAGGTGGAAGCAATGCTGGTGGAATCCATTCGCAAATCGCGTCGTCTGTCTCACGAGTTGAGTCCACCGGTGCTGCACCATTCCGACCTGTTTACCGCCCTTCAGTGGTTGGTCCGCCGAATGAACGAGCAATTCGGGGTACAGGTTCAATTGGAAATCCATACACAAAAACGCTTTGAATTTGAACCCCTGAAGCGTTTCTTCTTCCGTGCCTCGCAGGAGTTGCTGTTCAACGTGGTCAAGCATGCCGGGGTGAAAGCGGCGCACATTCTTCTTTCGGAGGAAGACGAGAAACTGGTTATCACCGTCAGTGATGAGGGCCGGGGATTCAACCCCGAAATCCTGCAGTCCGCCTCGGTGAAGTCCGGCTTGGGGCTGATCAGTTTGCGGGAGCGCGCGCACGCGCTCGGCGGATGTCTTACGATCGAAAGTGCACCGGAACGGGGCAGCCGTTTCACCCTGAGTGTTCCTCTCGGAATGACAAAAGCGACAGCACCGGAAGCACCGGCCGGCGTTCGAAAACGTCGCACGACGACCGAACAACCCGTTGACGACGAAATCGGTGGCACCCGGGTGCTGTTTGTCGACGATCATAAGGTGATGCGCAAGGGGTTGATCGGGCTGTTCTCCGGGCAACCGGAGATCCGGGTGGTGGGTGAGGCCGCCAATGGCCGGGAAGCCATCGAACAGGTCCGTCAGCTTCTGCCGGATGTGGTCGTGATGGACATCTCGATGCCGATAATGGACGGTATCGAGGCGACCCGGCAGATCAAGGCCGGGTGGCCCGCCGTGCGCATCATCGGCCTGTCGATGCATGAGGATGAGCAAATTACGCTGAGAATGCGTGAGGCGGGTGCGGACGAAGTGGTGAACAAAACCGCATCCTCGGCTGAATTACTGAAGGCAATCTATGGACCGGCGAACACCGCCGGTTGCAACTGATTGACGATGCAGTTCGCGGCGATGCAACCCCCGATATTCAGGTAGCGGGGGATGTCCGGCACGTGAATGAGAGGCTGCTCATTAACGCCATTTTGTTTTAAAGGGAGCACGGATGAGAATTGCGCCGCATAAAGTCATAGGGGCGATCGCGCTGTCGGTGATCGTTATTCTTCTTTTGTGGGCGGGCGTGGCCAGTGTCGACAGGTCGCCCTGGGGGCCCCCGCTCAAGTTGTCCATAGCGGTTGCTCCAGCGATTTACTCCGGCCTGATTGCCGTGGCGGATGAAAAGAACTATTTCAAAGAGGCGGGTCTCGATATCTCGATTCAACCTTATCCGTCGGGATTGGAGGCATTGAGAGCGATGTGCCGGGGGGATGCCCGGGTGGCTACTGCGGCAGATGTCGCATTTTCCGTTGAAGTGCTGAAAGATCCCGCCCTTCGTGTTCTGGCATCCATCGGTACAACCGAGGGAAGTAAAATCGTGGCCAGAAAGGATAGGGGCATTCGAACGCCCTCCGATCTGAGAGGAAAGCGCATCGGTTTCAGCGCGGATACGGTAAGCGACTATTTCCTTTACACTTTTCTCTTGATTGAAAACATTTCGCCAAATGAGGTTACGGCCGTGAACATTGCCCCGGCTCGCCAGGTCGAGGTCCTGTTGAACGGGGAGGTGGATGCAGTCTCGGCTTTCGAAATTTTCGCTTACGAGGCGACCGTGCGTCTGGACGCGAACGGTGTCTCCTGGTCCAGCCAGAATAACCTCGACTACCATTGGATCCTGGCTATGAAGGACGGCGCTGTCCGATCGGCCGAACCGTTGAAAAGGCTTCTTTCCGCCTTACTGAAGGCAGAGTCGTTTGTGCGATCCGATGAGGCTGAGGCAAAACGCCTCGTTGCCCGCAAATGGGGGTTTGATCCGGCATTTGTTGAAGCGTCCTGGCGGCAAACCCGATTGGAAGTTTTATTTAACCAGTCCATGGTCAATGCCCTGCAAAATTATGTTCAGTGGAAACTGAAAAAGGCGGGAAGAACCGAAGTGCCACCCGATGTCTTGCAATACCTGCATACCGACGTAATGGACGCGGTAGCGCCTGAATTGGTCACACTATACAGGTAGGCTGATATGGAAATACGGCGAAAAATCCTGTTGAGCGTCGGGGTATCCCTTGTCATTTCTCTTATGTTCGGGGTCGCTTTCTTTACCGCCATTCGAGGCATCGACAAGGAAGTCGAGCGCATCCGGGTCTTCGATATGATGAAAGACAAGGCCCAAGCCCTGTCATTATTGTCGGCGAGGTTTCCAAGCTCGCAGGACCCGAGCCGTATTCACCAGATTAAAAAGACGCAACAGTCCCTTGCCGATCATTTAGGTGGCATCACCGGCATCAATGCCCGTGAAGAAGCCCTTCTTCGACAGATGAAAACGAACTTGCGCGATGCGGGACAAACGCTTGAAAAGCTGATTCCAGATTCTTTCCAACCGAAAGGATCCAATGCGATTGAGCGATATAATCTTCTTGTCTCTCATCTCTGGATGGAAACGCAGGTTATCTCGGATGACGCCCAACGGCTGATTGATATCAGCCACGCCCGAATTCTTGCCTCGCGTCAACATGCCGGCCTTCTGACCTTTGCCCTGATAGTTGCCCTTATCCTTATAAATGCCGCCATTTCTTTTTTTTCAGGTGCGCATCTGGCGCGATTGCAGGAGGAGTTGCGCCGGGCGTTGACCAGGGCGGAAGAAGGCGACCGGATGCTCTCGGCGATGATGGCGTATGTGCCGGAGGGCATTGTGATGGCCGATGAGAAGCTGACCCTGAAGCGGGTAAGCCGCCACGCCGAAGAGGTGTATGGTGTTGCTAATGAGGGTAAGTCCGTGGCGGAAGCGGTCGCGCAATTGCAAATCTATTCCGCCGATGGTGACAGCCCATTGGTGGTGGATGACCTGCCGCTTGTGCGAGCCGTTCGCAGCGGTGAAATCGTCAAGGATGTGGAGCTCGTTCAAGTGACCGATCGGGGTGAAAAGCTGCCCGTGTTGTGTACGGCCGCACCGATACGGGACGCCGCCGGTCGGGTCACAGGCGGTATTGTCACCTGGCGCGACATTCGTGAGATCAAAAACATGATGCAATCATTGGAAAATATAGTATCGGAGCGTACCGCTCAGTTGCGGCTGCGCAACAGGGAGCTTCAGGAACTGACCCGGCAAAATATCTCCGTCATGGAAAACGATCGAAAGGCATTGGCCAAGGAAATTCACGATGGCATCGGCGGCAGCTTGTCCGCAATCAAACTGTTGCTGGAATCCAGGGTGGCCGAAACAAAGGCATTGCCGCCTGAAGGCATCTTCTCTCTTGAGCAAATTATCGGTTATCTGGCCGACACCATCAAAGAGAGCAAGCGTATATCCTATCAAATGCGATCGCCGGCACTCGATGAATTCGGTTTGACAGCGGCTGTGGCTGAAAATATAAAAAAATTCAAAGAATATTTTCCGAAAATTGAAGTGGACTTTAACGCCGCGATTCCGCAGGATGAAATAGCAGATGAAATCAGAACGATCGTCTATCGTGTCGTTCAGGAGGCGCTGACCAACATCGGCAAACACAGTGGTGCCGACAAGGTTCGTATCGAGTTGGCCATGGGGTGGGACCGGCTGTTGCTAAAGGTGGATGACAATGGCTGCGGGTTCGATGTCCGTCAAACGCTTGAGATGGATCAGATGGTATCCGGCTTCGGGCTGCGCAGCATGAAAGAACGGGTTGAAATCTGCAAGGGCACCTTTGATGTGTTTTCCGCGCCCGGCAAGGGGACGATCCTTTCGGCATCGATACCGACCATCGAAACAAGGCAATCGTATGTAACCCATAGGCCGCTTCAGCCTTGAGAAAAATCGGATTCCAACTGCGGCAAACTCACGCGGAACGCGTTCAAACAGTGCCGCAGCTTCCATCCGATCCACCTCAAGGCTTTCGCTCCCGGCTGTTCATTTCTACATGCGATTGTCCTGACCATCGAAAGTAGTTTGCTTGAAAACGGCGAATAGGCGGTATCTGCAGATCGAATACGGAATTCGCCCTCATCGAGGTGGAAATCTGCAGAAATTCACCTTGCAGACCGGATCACCAGATACCCTGATCTACAATTGATCAGAGCCGGAATTATGGTTTTGCCAGAAGCGGCATTTTTTGCTCATTACGGTTAAGATATATGGGGCAGCTTTGGCAGTTCTTCAGTTCGTTTTGAACAGCAGCTTTTTTGACCATTTCGTAGCAAGGCGTTCGGGGGTTGCTGTAAGTCGGGCAGGTTTCTTTCTCCGGACAGTTAAAAATGATCCAGCACGGGGCGGATGATAGAAAATATTTCAGGCATGCTATCGTGAAACCGTGCTCATGGATTAATTCTTTAATTCTAAGGATCTGGTTGATCTCCGATTCGGAATATCGGCGGTTATTGGACCGTAATTCACGTTCGGGCTTTACGAGGCCGCCCTTTTCGTATTCCCGAATTCGTTTCTGAGATAATCCGACTCGTCGGGACACTTCGTTGATAAGGAATGTATCTTCCCGTTTGTTGCCTGAATCCATCAGCTTCATTGCCCAGTATAATTTTAGATTGGAATAATAGTGGTACCCGGCGAATCTAACGGATTCCTTTGTACCACAAATGGAATTGATCATCAAATGATTGCCTGTTTTGCATAAAAGGTGTCAACTATTGTGCATAGGCAGTCCAACTAAACGCCATGCCCGCCTATACTGACCTCCCCCATGAAATACCTTGACTAACCGATATTATATTTATTTTCAGCAAGTTAATTGAAGTAAGAGAATGGATGGGGGTATGGGCATGACGCCCTTTGCCGAATCTATTCAAAATTTTGTATAGACAAAATATTTCACATACTCTATAAGGCCAAGAAATCGTCGGACCGATCCGCAACACCAAGCATGCCGTCCATGACGGCTTCGGGGGGGGCGCGATCGGTCAACATGCTTATTTTTATGGAGGAATTTAAAATGAAAAACTGGGAAAGCGGGCCAAAAGTCTTCGTCTACATTCTGATCCTTGCTAGCCTGATGCTGTTGGGGACCACTGCCTATGGCAAATCCGATCAGGGCGACAACAAACCTCCTGTACAAAGGGCAAGTAAAAATATTGACGCCGATAAAGACGGTTTTTCAGCCAATAAAGACTGCAACGACAGCGATGCATCAGTATACCCGGGGGCACCGGAAATTGCTGATGACGGGATTGATCAAGATTGTAACGGTGCAGACCTGATATCCGATGACGATAACAGCGGTACCGGTCCCCATGCAGGATTGACATACGCGGATTACCCTGCCAATTGTCTTTCCTGCCATGCGAAGCAGGCCGGAGAGATGCTGCAGACCACCCATTATCAGTGGTTGGGGGATGCGCCGGACATGGTGAACGGTGCCGGAATTCGCCAGGGCAAACTTACCAACGCGGTCAACAGCTACTGTATCAACATTGAAGGCAACTGGCCGATGTGCGGTGCCTGTCACGCGGGCCGTGGCCTGCGGCCCGATAAAGCAGCCGACAATCCGGAGAACGTTGATTGCCTGATGTGTCATAACGACACTTACGCCGCGCAAAGAGTCCGATTGTCTGACGGCACCATGGGGGTTGTCAACCCGAGCAACAGTCTTGTTCAAAATGTGCACCGGCCCACCCGGGCAAATTGCCTGGCATGCCATGCCAAGGCCGGCGGTGGTGACGCTGTCAAGCGAGGTGATCTGTCCCTTGCCACAATAACCAATGTCGACCGCAATTTTGATGTACACATGAACGGCGCCGGAGCCGACCTGGCTTGCCAGTCCTGCCATGTGTTTAACAACCACAAAGTCATCGGCAAAGGCTCGGACTTGCGGGCTACCGATGATTTGTCACGGGGGGCGGAAATAAGCTGTCTGACCTGCCACACCGATAAGAATACCCGCGAAGGACACGACACCCAAAAAATTAACGACCATGTGGCGAGAGTGGCCTGCCAGACCTGTCATATTCCGGTCTATGGGAAGGTAGCCACGGAAATCTATCGGGATTGGCAATTCCACCATGACGGAAGCCCGGCCGATGCCTCGGCCCTTCCCGGCCATCCGTATACAGAAAAGATGACGGACCTGTCCCCGACCTACAAGTTCTGGAACCGAAAAAGCGACAATGCGCTGCTCGGTGATGATGCCGGCCGGACGTATAATGAGAGCACCGATACCTGGCCGACATCCATCCCCTTGGGGGATGTTACCGATGGAAAGCTTTACCCGTTCAAATACAAAACGGCCGTTCAACCCAAAACCACAGCCGACAATCGATTAATTGCCCTGAATACGCTTGAGTATCTCAAGACCACGGGAAATGTGAACACCGCCATTCAGCAAGGGCTCACCGCCATGGGATACCCTGCCGATGAGGCCTATGACTGGGTGGTCACAGACACCTATCAGCTCCTCAACCATGGGATTAATCCGGCATTCGCTGCCCTTCAGTGCACAGCCTGTCACGGCAATACAACCCGCATGGATATGAAGGGGGATTTGGGGTACCAGCTAAAGGCGGACAAGTCCACCGTATGCCTACAGTGCCACGGAAGAAAGGAAGACAAAAGTTTTGCGGTCATTCATGATAAGCACGTTAAAGATAAGAAATATGACTGCAGCAATTGCCACGACTTCAGCAGGCCGGAAAGAGGGCTCACGCTGGCTCGATAGAGGCAATATGGATTGATAAGCGCCCCCTGTCCACGCCGGAACGCCATGGTGATGATTCCGGCGTGGATTTCTTTCTGCCTGGTCACTGCAATTTTTTCAGCGAAGTTTCTATGAATACGGGTAAATCGCCCGGATGGCGGCTCGAAACCAAGTTGTCATCCTCAACCACTGCCTGGTCGGAATATTGCGCGCCGGCATTCTTGATATCCTGAACAATCGATTGCCATCCGGTCACCTTCCGTCCTCTTATCACGTCCGCCGTTATGAGCAGTTGGGCGGCGTGGCAGATAAGAAAAACCGGTTTGCCGCTTTGAACAAAGGATTTGGAAAATTGCACCGCATCCTTGTCCACCCTTAGCTTGTCCGGCGAGTACCCTCCGGGAATCAAAAGGGCATCGAAATCTTCAACGGTTACGTCTTTAACGGCTTTGTCGATCTTCACCGGCGTTTCCGACTTCTTGCCTTTTACCGTTACCCCTTGGGTCAACCCCACATGGATCAATTGATGCCCGGCTGCTTTGAATGCCTTGGCGGGCTCCGTATATTCCGAGTCTTCAAACAAGTCTGTTATGATGACGGCTATTTTACTCATGGGACATCCTCCTTTCGGTTCGGTTTTATTGAAACCAACGGTTTTCAGGAATGAATTGAGGGTAGCGCAAATAAGCGGCGCTGACGATACGGTATCCACCTTATTATAAGCGGTTGCCGAAAGTTAAGGTGCCGTTGCGTTCAACCCGTTGATCTAACGGGTCGAAGACCTGCCAAACGCGCCTCATCAAGCGACTGAAAAATGGTTTTTTAAAAAAAGTTTTCCCGTGGTCGTTTTATCTAATGTTAAAAAAATAACAAAAAATGAAGCGATTTAAAATACCTGCCATTAATAAGCCATATACTGTCTATACGCTATGGTTTGATCAGTGGCTGCGATTTATCTTTAAATAGTCAATGACCGTAACCGGTCGTTTCGGCGCAACACCTTGAAAGGAGAGAATAATGAAGGAGCAAATCAACAACCAGAGAATGGAAGAATGTCCCGAATGCATGGGGACCGGGAAGATCAGCGCGCAAAACTGCAGCAGTTGCGACGCTACCGGGCAGATTATCATCCATTCGCATACGCATCGACATGATACCACGGCCCATGATCACCCCCATCACCATGCAGAACCGCATCATCCTGATAGTATTAATATCCCGCACGACCATAGGCACTGATTTTCGTGACGATAGGATGATCGCGATCCACCTGCAATACCGAGGTGATTATGATTGATAACAAAAATAAATATTGTGGTCTGAGGCTCGGGATTGATCGTCGTCAGTTTTCCTACACGTTCCATCTCCCCGAAAGAAGGTCAGCGGGTGACAGAAGAGGCGTAATGGAACGAAGGCAGGAAAATATGACGAAAAGAAAATAAGAGAGCTATTTTCAAAACGTTTCAGTTCGGTCGAGGTCAAGGCGCGCGAAAATTTCAACCGTAGGAATACATGTAGTATTTTGAGGATTGAAATTTGAGCGCAACGCAGAGATCGGCCGAAATGGGGCGTTTTGAAACTGGCTCAAGAGGCTACGGTTTCCCGAGTGACGGATGAATGGGGGTAAGAGCAGCTTCCTTTGGTGTGTTGTTACCTGGGAATCGGTTGCCGTTCCCGGAAAAGCCTCCGGTAGGTCCGTTATCCGGCAATGTGGCCAGCCACACCGGTGTGACGGCTGCCTGCTCCGGCATGACAGGTGCTCGCTCTCTCCCTAATCCGGCAAAGCCGGATGCTGGAATGCTGGGATGCCGGGATGCATAAAAGCCATCTTTCACCTTCGGCGAATAAACACGCAAAAGCGTGCATGTTTCTGGTAAAGGGCCGAAAGGGCCTAATCGGGTACCCACCCAGCCGGGGCAGGTGGTGTTCACCAGGATATTGGTGTCCCGCAATTCTTTGGCCAGTAATACCGTCATGGCGTTTAGCAGCATCTTGAAATACCGATAGGCCGGCGAAAGCAGCTCCGAGTACACCGAGTTAGGGTCGGTTGTTTCTGAAAAAGACCCCATCAAGCTGGAGATATTAACGATTCTGCCATATCGGTTTTTTTTCATAAAAGTTTTTCCTGAGTTAATCCCGTCTGAAAAATATCGTCATTTTTATTCCCGCAGTATGTTCACCCTTCTTAGACAACCCTTATGTCTAAAAAAGGCAAAAATGCGATTTTTAACCCCTCAAATTTTGGATTTTTAATAGTTGGTCCAAAATAATGGAGGGGGTAAGCTGCTTTTTGGTGCCGGCTTATTCGCAATACCAAAAGAATACAATTAGATATATGCATGGTATAAATGTTGCAACATTAACCATTAGGCGGCCGACGGGTTTTGTTAAGGGCGGTTTGCGGAGCCGGCACATCAAAGAAAAAGGGCGGTTGGCCGTAATAAATTAGCTTTTTAGTAAAAAATCCAAAATAATGGAGCTAAAATTAAATCAAACTGTGCTTAAAAAATAATTATATATAATAAAAACAACGTTAAAAGAAATTGGTACGCATGTTGCATAACAAAATAACAGGTATCTTGATCCAATTATTTGGACTTTTATAACAAAAAACTCAAATAAGGAAGAAGGCGATGATAGAAAAATTTCGAGAATGGTATGATGACAGGTTGGCATATGCCAAAAAGTGGAAAGAGGATACCGGTGGAAAGGTCGTGGGATACCTGTGCACCTATGTGCCGGAGGAAATTTTCTATGCAGCGAACATCCTTCCCGTCAGAATTTTAGGGGATCATAAACCGCAAAGCGTTACCGAGCCGCATTTGTTCGCCATGTATTGCCCGTTTTGCCGGGACGTTCTGGCGCAGGGGCTCAAGGGTCATTATGATTTTTTGGATGGAATTGTTATCGCGCAATCCTGTCTGCATATTCGCCAGAGCTTTTACAGTTGGCAGAAACATCGACCCCGGGATTTCCATTATGTTCTGCCCATGCCCCAGGGTGTTCAAAATCCGGAATCCGTCCCCTACCTTGCCGAGGAATACGTCAAGTTTAAAAAATCCGTGGAAACATGGATCGGGCATGAACTTTCCAAGGAAGATCTGGTACGCGGGATCGAGGTGGTGAACAGAAGCCGGCGCTTGCTGAAGGATGTTTATGAACTGCGAAAGGCAGATCATCCGCCCGTAACCGGTCTTGAGGCGATGAGCATGGTCGTATCCAGCCAAGTGATCGACAAGAACGAGCATAACGCGATTCTGGATCAATTTTTACGGAACGGCGTTAAAAACAGATTGCAGGAGCGAGACCCCAAGTCGAGATTAATGATTATCGGCAGTGAGGATGACGATATGCAGTTCCTTGATATGGTGGAAGAGCGCGGATCTACCATCGTTTGCGACGATCATTGCACGGGATCCCGGTATTTCTGGGATGAGGTAGAATTGGGCGATGATCCCATCCTGTCGCTCGCCAAACGGTATGTTGAAAGAACCCCCTGCCCCAGCAAGGACTGGCCGGAAAGAAGGCGGTTTGATCGGATATTGAAGTTCGCAAAGGAATACAGGGTGGACGGTGCCATTATTGTGCAACAGAAATTTTGTGATCCGCACGAGATCGATAAGGTGGCATTGCTGGATATGTTGGAACAAAACAATATTCCAACGCTTTGTCTTGAGTTTGATGTAACGGTGCCCCTTGGACCGATGCGAATTCGGGTGGACGCCTTTTTGGAAACCTTGTCCGGGGACGAACTTTTTTAGATTTTTACTATATTCGCAAAGGGATATTATCAAACGGAGGGCAAAGATATGCAATTTGATCTGGAAATAAAATACCCATCAGAGCCGCTAAAATGCTGGGCAAAAGGAAAAGAGCTTCGCGATAAATATTATCAAGATTATGCGAGTGCGCATGACAGCGGCGGCATTCGTTGGAGCGGCGGGGCCGCCGGATTGGAATCGGTAATGGCCGGTTTTGGCCGGGATGTTTATCCCCTGACCGGTGAACCCTATGGGGCCAGTATTGCGTTTGACCGGCCCTTTGCGGCAAAATGCCAAGCGGCCGCCGAGGAGGCCGGTTATCCCAGGGATGTATGTGCTTATATGCGCAACTACTGGGGGTCGAAGTTGTTGAATAGTTTCGCCTTTGGCGGTGCTTTCCCGGAGCCCGACCTTTACTGGCAGTTTCATTCCTGCTGCAGCCACGGCAAATGGTACCAGGAGGCGGCCAGAATCGAGGGAAAGGGACGCCCGGTTTTTGTGACGGATTGCGCCATCGGCCCATATTTCAAATTTAATGAAAAAACGGGCAACTATTATGCTGCTCCCAATGAAAATGGTATTCGATACGTGGTTAACCAGCTTCATTCCCATATAGAGAAAATTGAAAAATACCTGGGGCGTCCCTATCAGGATGAGCTTTTGTTTGAAGCGGCTGACAATCAATTTGCCAACATGACCATTTGGCCGGAGATCTTTATGCTGAATAAGGCCATTCCCGCGCCGCTGGATCAGAAAAGCATGTTTTCACTGTATGTGCTCGGCGCATTGAATAAAGCCTCAGCGGATTTCAGGGCGTTTTACAACGAACTCAAAGACGAGGTGCAAGATCGGGTCAATCGCGGCATTGCCGCCGTGCCGACGGAAAGAGCGCGCGTGATGGATGATATTCAGCCGCCGTGGGGCTTTCTCAAAATATTCAGGCATCTTGAAAATTATGGATGTGTCTGTATCGGCTCCTATTACAGCGCGAGTCTGATGTTCGCATGGGATATCACGGAAGACGGCATGCTGGTTCCAAAAAAAACCCCCAAACAACGGGGCATCGAGATCAAGGACAGAGATACGTGCCTGTGGCATTTGGCGGATTTTCTGCTTTCCAATCTGTGGTTCAACAATATGCAGGACAATGGCTTGAAAGCATGGGGAATGAAGAAAATGTACGAGCAATGGCATTGTGACGGCATTATGATCCATTATAACCGTGGTTGCGAAGGGCTTTCGATGGGCGTTGCCGAACAACGGCTGTATCTTGCGGAACATGGCATTCCGGTGATGAGTTTTGAAGGAAACATGGGGGATGCGCGCGAATTTGATGAAGCCGAAACCATAAAACGGATCGACACCTTCATGGAGACCTTGGGCTTAAAGTAATATCACATCATCTAAATCTAATCCGGCAAAGCCGGATGCTGGGATGCTGGGATGCATAAAAGCCATCTTTCACCTTTGGCGAATATACGCGCAAAAGCGTGTAGGTTTCTGATAAAGGGTCTAAAGGGGTGGTCTTGTAACGAATGAATCCCGAAGATTTAAGACAGAACGTGCGGCGGGTTCTCCCGCGCCCGGAGAATAACTTACGAGATCATAACGAAAGGGATAAAAAAAATGATAACAGTCGGAGTAGATGTCGGGGCCAAAAAAGTCAAAGTCGTCGTCTTGAAAGATAATCAGATTGTCGCCAAGGGCAGCGGCCTGATGGAAATGGACCGGGAAAAATCCATCCGGGATGCCTTTGAGGATACGTTGAAAACGAACGGTTTCAAGGAAAAGGAAATCGATTATATTCTGGCGACCGGCGCCGGCGCCAAAAGTGCGGTTTTCGCCGCCAAGGATACGACGCTGGTGACCAGCATCGCCCGCGGTGTGCATGCAATTGACCCTTCGATTATCACGATTATCGATATCGGCGCCAATGACGCGATGGCCATCAAATGCGATGGCACCGGCAAGGTCGTTGATTTTGCGGTAAACGAAAAATGCGCGGCCGGCGCCGGGTCTTTTGTGGAGGCCATGGCCCGGGCGATGGAGGTTTCATTGGAAGACTTCGTGACGGCCTCCTTGCAGTCCACCAAATCGATTCCCATCAATGCGCAATGCGTTATTTTCGCGGAATCGGAAGTGGTATCGCTGATTCATGAGGAGACGGCCCGAAATGATATTTGCCGAGCGGTTCATGATGCCATGGCCGGCCGGATTTCATCGATGGCAAGGCGCGTGAGAGTCGAGGCGCCCGTGACCGTTACGGGCGGGGTGGCGTACAACGAAGGGATGCTGGATTCCTTGAAAAAAGAATTGGGAATGGACTTTGTCCGCATGGAAAATCCGGAATATATAGCCGCCTATGGGGCCGCGCTGTTGGCCGTGGATACGCTTCAAAAAGCATAATAGAAGGCGGTCACTCTAACAGATTGGATCAGCATGGCTGAAGCGATGAACTCACAGCTAACAGCTTCCGGCAAAGCCGGGTTAAGGGAGATAAAACACATGGAAAATGCGGCAAAAAAAGAAGAAAAAAAAGAATTTTGGAGATGGGACGAATACAACTGGAAGGCTGAGGATAAAGACTGGAGAGATGCCAAGGTCATCAGTGCCGGCGTTGATGTCGGCTCGGTGAGCTCGCAAGCGGTGATTTTATTGGATGGAGAGCTTTATGCGACCGCTAGTATGCGCACCGGCCACAACAGCCCCCAAAGTGCGATCAATGCGATCAATTGGGCCATGGAAGGGACCGGACTCACGCTTGAGAAAATTCATTTTACGGTCGGCACGGGCTACGGCCGGGCCAAGGTTCCCTTTGCCGACAAGGCCGTGACCGAGATCGCTTGCCATGCGCGCGGTGCCAATTTTATGTATGGGCCGACGGTGCGCACGGTGCTGGACATGGGCGGACAGGACTTGAAAGTCATCAAGTGTGATGACCGGGGCAAGGTGCTCAATTTTTCGATGAACGAAAAGTGCGCCGCGGGAACCGGAAGGGGGATGGAGGTAATCGCGGACCTGTTGCGTGTTCCCATTCAGGATATTGGTGAGCTGTCTTTGCAGGTGGATAAAGAGCCGCCGCCAATTTCCAATATTTGCGTGCTGTTTGCCAAAACGGAAGTGATGGGCATGCTGTATAATAAAATTCCCATCAATGAGATTTTGGCGGCATACACGGGCGCCATGGCCAGTCGCGTAAGCGCGCAGATTAAAGAGATGGGTGTTGAAGAGGACTTTGTCATCACGGGCGGCATCGGGAAAAACAGAGGCGTTGTGGAGAGAATCGAACGGGAAATCGGCGTGAAAGCCTTAAAGACGAAGGTCGATTATCAAATCGCCGGTGCCCTGGGCGCCGCTCTTTTCGCCAAGGTTCTGTACGAGAAAAATAAAAAATAAAAAGTTAGGTGGAAGCCATGTGTCGTATCACCATTGATGGTCTTGAGATAATGGTATCGGATGAAAAAACGGTGCTTGAGGCGGCTCTGGAAGCAGGGTTCTACATTCCTCATTTGTGCTATCATCCATCGACAGGCACAGCGGACGGCATAGAGCCTGTCACGCATGTTTACCGGGGAGACATCAGAATCGATCATGATTCATCCAAGGGCAATACGTGCTGCAATCTATGTCTGGTGGAGATCGCGGGAAAGGAGGGCCTTTCCCGCGCATGCGGCGTATCCGTTGAGAACAACATGGTTATTCGATCGGATACGGACGCCGTGAAAAAACAGCGTCGGCAAAACCTTGCCGAACTCATGGAAAAGAGCCGACATCCGGTCACTTGCATCACCTGTAATTTGTCCGACGGGTGCGATCGGAAAATTTGTTCCATGAACACCCCGGAGCCAAACCGATGTTGCTGGAAATTTCACAATTGTGAATTTAAAGAGGTCGCATCTTTCATCGGCGTTCCGGAGGGGATGAATTATGCGGCCGCTTCAGCAGCCGTAGTGGATGACAACCCTGTTTTCAGTATCAATTACGCGCTTTGCATCAACTGCATGCGTTGTGTTGCGGCATGTCGGGAGATTTCGAAAAGAGAGGCGCTCGGGTTCGTTTTCAACCATGGGTCGCCTATCGTGGGGATGGTCGAGTCCAGCCTCAAGAAATCGGGATGCAAATTTTGCCTTGTTTGTGCGGATGTATGCCCGACCGGCGCCATTCGGGAAAAACAGCCAACCAAAAAGAAATCAAAAGAGCGATTGGGTCTTACGCCTTCCATTTTACCGCCATCTAAAGATGCGTGGACGGTATTATCCGGGGACAATTTGGATAGTGTGCCCGAAGTCGAAGGTGTTTTTAAATTGTGTAATGAAAACAAGGTGGTTATTCAGATTTCCGGCAGCCAAGACCTAAGGAAGGATTTAGGAAAGGAACTGAAAAACGCAGATGAGACCTTGTACTTTAATTATGAGGTCGATCCGATGTTTATGATGCGTGAAAGGCAGCTCATTCAACAACATATGGAAAAACATGGTGATCTGCCCGAAAAAAACAAAGAATTGGACGATCTTTTCTGATATCGGCCAACCGAGTTGGAAAAAGACCCAAGGCTGGCGTCAGGGATGTTAAAAAAATACCCTGAATGGTCTTTTTGTCGGCGGATTATTTGGTGGCGCCGACAGGAAGGCATGATTCAGGGTATTTCTTTTTTTATGAATGAGTTCAATATGCCGGTCGGCAGTTCGTTCAGCCCCCTTCTTGCCCTGCCTTAAAAAAATGTTTTTGAATTTTATATCATTTATTTGTTGACTGATTGTGATTTGGTTGTTTAAAAATAAAATTCACTTGTGTCCGCTGCTTTGGCCGAATATGCGGTGGCGAGCGTCGGATTGTGAAAAAGCCGGTAGGGTGTTGAGGGGTGAATCACGTACCGTCGCCTTGCAAATCCCGGTGGTGAATGATACGAGGTTAGCGACATGGGTGATCTCGTAAAAGCTTGAAATATTGATACAGCATCATATGTGTGGAACTAATATATGTTTTGATCACGATACCTTGATCGCGATACTATGGGTTGAATCATTTGGTTTTTGGCTTTTTACGACAATGCCGAAATCGGCAACTATATAACTATATTTAAGTAAGAGAGGAGCATGAAATGGGTGACGAAAATAAATGGGCGAACCATGCAAGGCTCATTGCACTGAGCAAACAGGGAAAAAGCGAAGAAGAAATACACGAAGATTACACTGAGGCAGCGCAGCAACGACGAAGAGACCGCGCGAATAAACCGTATATTCCCCGATCGATATTTCACAACCGACAGGCCACAAAAGACGGTATTCGGCATTTTGCTGAAGGTATAGGGGACTCGAATCCGCTTTTCAACGATGAAGAATATGCAAAAAAAACGAAACACGGCACGGTGATTGCGCCGGGCGCTTATTTGTATACGATCAACTGGATCAATATGGGCTATGGCGGACCGGGCGTTCATGGGTTTTACAGTGGTGGCAACTGGGAATGGTATAAGCCGATCAAAGCGGGTGATGAGTACCGGGTCGTCGGTGTCTTCCGGGATCTGGTTCCCAAAGAAGGCAAAATGGGTGCCGGCAGAACATGGATTGACTATGGGGATGTGATGTATGTCAATCAAAATGGGGAGATTGTCGGAAAAGAAGAGCAGCACATCGTGTTGGTGGAAAGAGGCAGAGCCGGGTCGGCCAAGAAATTCAGAAATATTCCCAAGCCCATATATACCAAAGAACAGTGGGTGGAAATACTTGACCTTTACGAGAATGAAGAAGTCCGCGGCGCAGAGCCCAGATACTGGGAAGATGTACAGGTCGGTGATCAGGTCGGCCCGATGATCAAAGGACCCTTGAGTGTTCGGGATATTATCGGCTGGTTGATGGGTGGCGGATCGCCCTACATTCGTTGCCATAAAATTGAATATGAATATGAAAAACGTCATCCGCACACACTGGAATATGTGGATACCGGTGAGGCGGATAACCCAGGGGATGTTCCGGAACTGGTGCATATTCTCGATCCGTTCGCACAGACCATCGGTATCGACCGCATTTATGATTACGGCAATCAGCGCATGAGCTGGCTGTGTAATCTGTTTACCAACTGGATGGGCGATGACGGCTTCCTGTGGAAAATGAGCGGGGACTTGCGAACCTTCAACCTGGCAGGGGATATCACCAGGTTTGAGGGGAAAGTCGTCAAGAAATATAAAGTCGGCGATCATTGCTGTGTGGACATCGAAGCCTGGGCCAAAAACCAGAGAGATCAATGGTCCGTAACGCCGCATATGTCAACGGTGATCTTGCCTTCCAAGGAATTCGGCCCGGTGGTTTATCCCGAGCCCGCCGAGTCCCTGAAAAAGGAGATTCTGGTAGCCAAGCCGCTCGACCAGATGATCAAAGAAGGTACCATCTAAACCGGCAAAGCCGGAAGTTGGGCGGCTGGGCTGCTTGGCAGCTAAAAACCTTTTTCAATGATACACGCTTTTTCGAGCATGTTTCTGATAAAGGGCCTAATTGGATTAGAGAAAAAAAAACAGTGTTCTGTCCGGGGAAGCGTTCTTCCCCGGACAGGGCGTTGGCCGCTGAGAACCCATTACCGCGTGTCGATACGAAAATGGGTGCCACTGCAAGAAGATTGGCCGTTACCATGGAAATCACCCTCAAGCTTGCGCCATCTCTATCGGATTTAGTGGGGAATAAAGAGAAACTTTTCTTGAGCATTGAACAAGGCGCTTCTCTGGAAAAGTTGTTGAAAATGGTATCGGATGAATATCCGGCCTTTAAAGCGCACGGCCTCTATACCCCCCCCAATATATCCGATGATGTCATCATATTTATCAACGGCGACAACGTCCGGCATCTTAATTATCTTGATACGGAATTAAAATCGGGCGATATGGTTTATATTATCCCTCTTTTGGCGGGAGGATAATCACCCCAATGATCATCGACCGGCCGGAATCTCATTTCATTTTTGTATTGCCGTGGGCGCATGTCCATATGGAATACAATTATATCAACTTTAACGGCACTCCGCTGACCAACAGGGAATACCTAGATAGCTGGGGAAAATGGATTCTTTTTGGAACACGAGAAGAATTCGATGCCCTGGTTGAAAATCTCGATCCTTTCGTCGAACAAAAGGTGATTCCGGCGATTAAATATGACCGGAAACCGATTGCGGAATTCGGGCTCGGCAAATGCGTGATGTGTATTTTTTGCCACGTCGAAAAAAAAGAGGCAGTTTGGAAGATTCTCTTGTCTCAGGGGGTTGAGAATGAAAACAGGGCCTGGATTTTTGAACGTGAAACCGTTGCGATGTGGCAGCCCGGGGGGCGTCTGCTTGAAAGCTGGATATCCGGAAACGGGTTAAGCCAGGAACAGGCCGATAAGATGAGAGAAAACGCCAAGGAAAAGTTTAAGCGCATGTTTGAAGATGAAAACGCCATCTTCAAAGGGATCGATCAATAAAACAAGAGGGATACCTTAGGGACAAGGCCCGGCCGATGGGCTCAGCGGTTAAAAATAGATTGTGAACCGTCGCGATGCAATCGGTCCCACAGGTATTTTGGCCCTGCAAACTACAGAGAGGAGGAAGATAAGCATATGTTTACACTGAAATCGACCGCTTTTGAGGATGGGGGTGTACTCCCCGAGAAATATGCGGAAAGAAGTATGATTTCCCCCCCCCTTAATTGGAATGATGTGCCCGAAGGGACAAAAAGCTTGGCGCTTGCCGTAACGGATCCGGACGTGCCCGAACAATTCCAATTTCCACGCGTTTTTGCTCATTGGATGGTTTATAATATTTCTCCGAATGAAACGGGGTTACCAGAAGGGGCAAGCCCCGGCGGTAAGATGCCTTCGGGCGCCAAAGAACTGAACAGTGATTTTGTAACCTTCGGCAGCCCACACCATAAAAATCATTATGCCGGCCCTTGGCCCCCGGACCGTTCGCATCGATATGTGTTTACGTTATATGCGCTGAAGACGGCGTTGGATATACCTGAAAACGCCGATTATGTTGAGTTTGTTAAGACGGTGTTGCCGGTCACGATCACAAGCGCAACGCTGATGGCAACATACGGCCCCGCCAAAGAGCCGCTGCCGGCCGGCTGAAATAGGATGTATTAGAGGGAAAATGGCAATAGCCGCAAGAACGATGGTTGCAACTGATTTGGCGAGCATGTTGCCGCGGTTATTTGTTGATGCCGAGTTTTTTCATTCTGAATTCCATCGTGGTTGGCTTTAAACCGAGAATTTTTGCGGCGCCGTTTTTCCCTCTGATTCGCCATTTTGTGTGATCTAGAACTTTTATCATATGCTCCCGCTCGATTTCTTCTAACGGCGCAAGCTTATTGGGTGCGCCATACGCCATCGGCATCCCGGAATGGGATGGCAATAAATCACTGATGCTAAGCTTCTCATCGTCTGATAACACCACCGCTTTTTCAATAACATGCTCCAGTTCACGCACATTTCCATACCACGGATAGCGCATGAGCTTTTCCATTTCTGAATTCGGAATACTCTTAATGTCTTTCTTGTTTTTTGTCGCGAATTTATTCATAAAATGAAGCGCCAATGCCGGTATATCTTCCTTTCTTTCCCGTAATGGCGGCACTTTGATGGGGAAGCTGTTGATCCGATAATATAAATCGGAGCGAAATTCCCCCTTGGTCACCATGTCGTACAGGTTTTTATTGGTAGCCGCAATCAGTCGAAATTCAGTGACAATGGTGCGATTGCCGCCAACGCGTTCAAATTCGCCTTCTTGCAGCACGCGAAGCAGCTTTACCTGCGCATCCAGCGTAAGATCCCCGATTTCATCCAGAAAGAGGGTTCCCCCATTGGCCAATTCAAACCGGCCCGGTTTGGATCCGACGGCGCCGGTAAAGGCACCTTTTTCATAACCGAACAACTCGCTTTCGATGATACTGGTTGTCAGTGCGGAGACATTGACGATGATAAAGGGCTTCTTATTTCTTCTGCTATATTGATAAACGGCGTGCGCGATCAATTCTTTTCCCACACCGGTTTCCCCATAAATGAGAACCGTTGAGTCCGTGCCCGCCACCTTTTTGACATCAACCAGCACATCGTGAATCACTTTGCTTTTTCCGATAATCAGTGGCGAGGTAAGCTCAAAATTTTCCGATGACTCCGCCGAGCTGAAATGATCGGTAACCGGCCTGGAGAATTCATGTGCGGATGAATAAATATCTAAGGATTTTAAAACGATACTAAGTTGAATCGCGATATTTTTAAGGACTTGAACATCATTTTTGGAAAGAATGCCTGATAACAGCCGATTGTCCAGATAAACAAGGCCGGCGATATCGTTATCAAATATCAAGGGGACAAGGGCCAGCGATCGAATATAAATTCCGTTTTTTCTTAAATCGGTAATCAGGTTATTATCGTCGCGGTCCGAAAGCAGTATAAAATCTTTTTTGGCGACCGCCGTCAACACGAGGTCCTGTATGGCATGATCTTGGAACTGTTCTATTTCCTCGGGTGTAAAGTTACGGGTTGCAATAAAATTAAAGGATCTGTTTTGGGTTTGCCCGGGTAACAGCACAACGGCGGCTCTCTCGGCGCCGAATAGATCGGTCAAAATGGTTACCACCCGACCCAGATATTTATCCGTGTCGGGCAGAAGGTCGATGGCCGTCAGCAGTTCTGATAACCCATGATCCTTGATGCTGTCTTTGAATTTTCGAGGGATTAAATTGCCCATGTGTGAGGGGAAAAGCGCGTCGTCAATTTCCGTCAAGACACGATAGGCGCTCTTGGCGAATTTTCTGGCTTTTGAGATATTCTTGGTGTTGACATAAAATTTCGCGAGTTCAATCTGTGCCCTTCCCGATTCGACCCAAGCGCCGGCCTCACGGAGAAGCGCATCGCTTTTCAGCAAAAGTTGCTCGATTTCCTTTTCTGTTTCTTCGGAAAAAGGGATAGACTCCGCCAAGTATCGGAAGGCGGCCCCTTGCATATAAATATCGGGCCACTTGATCAGTCTGTTAATGACGGACTTAAATGCATATCCTTCGATCGCTTTCCATTTAAATTTTTCAAAGGCGAACAAGACTTCGAGAAACCACGGACAGGGGTAATGAAGGGATCTGTCCTTGATGTAAGATAGCCCGGAGCTGACCAACTCCCGTATATCTTTTAAATCCCCATTGACGTAATTAATATAGGCCTTGCACGGTTTCATCATAAACAGAATAAAATCGCCGTTGATTCGCTCGCAGATTTCTATGGCGGCATCAATGTGGGGTTGCGCGTCTTTGAGGCGTCGGGCCTCCAGGAGGATGAGGGCGATGACACCATGGGCAAAGGACTCCGTTTGCGGGAATCCTTTTAATTTGGCCCTTTCCATAACCGCATGTGCCAGCCCCAGCCCCCTTCCGATTCGGCCGGCAATCCCATAGCACCAGGCCAGCCTGAGACAGCACCATGTTTCATTCAAGTCGCTGGATATGATTTCAATGTTTCCGATCTCTTCTTCGTAGATCTGAATGACATCGGTCATTTTTCCGCGGTAGAAAAGAGATAGCGCCAGAAGTTTTGAGGCGGTTTTTTTCAGCTCGATATCGTTTGATTTTTGTGCGATTCCCCATCCTTTTTCACAATGAAGAATGGATTCTTCACTTTTGCCCTTCCGTTGAAACAGAATACCAAGGCACAGTTCAAGGATGGCCTCAGCCTTTTGGTTTCCTGTTTCAATGGCGATGGAAAGGACCTCGGTAATGATCGAACGCAAGTTATGCTTGGGTTGAATATAAACCACCAGCATCGCATAACTGACCAAGGATTCAATCAGTATAGGGGTTTCCTGCTCATCACGGGTCGGCACCAATAACGATTCGATAATTTTTTCGTAGAGCGGAATGGCTTTTTCTGCCATATGGACCGATACCAGCAAATCGGCGGCCTTTTGCAGGTAATCAAGTTTATTGTATTTTCTGTTGCACTCGATATAAAGATTGGACAGGGCGATGGCACTTTCCTTGCTGCTTTGCAGGTTGCGCTCCAGGAAAGCTGCGATTTTATCAATATGTAATTTTCGTTTATCATCCGGTATGGCGTTGATGATGAGGGATAAAAACGCCATATGCACAAAGGAAAAGGACCCCTTGATGCTTGTGGAGGTGTTTGTGATGATGCCAAGATCGATCATTTCATCTATCAACGTCAGTAACCGAGATGGTTTGATGTCGATATTTTCAAGAATATTGTCCAAGGAAAAAGTTTCGCCGAAAAGAGTGGCCAAATGCAACACGTCTTTCTCCAGTTCATCTAATCCTTGAAAAAAAGATTGCAATTTACCACTGGTCATAACCATGTCTCCGATTGGCTAAAATAATGTTAACAGCTATCGTGATGATGAAAACGACGATAGTTTTCAACGAATATCTTCTTTCGAACTTCTGGTTCCTCAACAAGGTCAAGCATCGCATTTTTTTCCGTTAAAAGCGTTCCCGGGTAACAAAATAAAGCATCGCTGCCGAATAAAACTTTATCTTGGTAATGGGATATGAAGTCGCGATAATTTTTCGGTTCCTTTTTGAAGTAGGGCGTCAGAGAAGACGAGTCGCTATAACAATTGGGGTAATTATCTAAAAAACGGGTGATCTCACGTCTAGAAAAACCAAAGTGAGCAATGTTGAAATTGGTTCCCGGATATGTTTCAATCTGTTCCGCGGCAAAATCGGCATACCGTCGAAGGTCAGCGTGAAGCAGCACGGGCATGCCGAGTTTTGAGGCGGTCTCGATTTGTGAGGACACATGTTTTTCAGAGGCTTTCATGCTGCGTCCAAAGGCTTGCGCCATTCCACCGATATTGAGGACAGGGCATTCCTCGGGCACATAAATGATTTTCAACCCTTTCCATCCGGCTTCCCGGTATTTTTTAATCGTTGCGTCCGCATCCGTTTCAACGAATCGGGTGTCGATATATGGAAGGATTTCCAGATTGGTTACTTTGGCGGCGAGGGGTAAAAACTCTTTTTCGGTGGCAAAGTTTTCATGAGAAATGTGGTCATGAAAGAAAGAGGGAAACATTTTCTGGACGATGGACAGATCGTTGGGATAATCGGGGTAAATAAGTGCCACAAATCCCATGATATCATTTCGTTGTATCTCATAAAGACCGTCGAGAATATTCATGGAAAGCGTATGAATATGAACATGCGCATCGTAGTATTTCATTGGGGGCAATACCTCATTTCGAAAATTAAAAACGATTTAGACCCATTCGTTATAACATGAAAGTTAGCATCTGGGGCGTGATGGAAGATCTGTTCGTTTTTTTCGTTGATATTTTATGGATCGATCAACCGTTGAAATTCAAAGTCTCACTTTGATCAGCCGACTCAGTGGTTACCAATACCATAACGCCCAAATGAATGCAAAAAATATACCTGTGTTGGTTTAACTCACCGCTTTCTGGGAAAAAACAAAGGGGCGATGTCGGAAGGAACCTCTACTGTCGCTGTCGGAACGAAATCCTGAAGTTAAATTTTGCGAGCTAACCGGAACGGATTCATGAATTTGTCGGTCGCTCATTTACCCAAAAAAAGATACAGAAGCCGGTGCTATCTACGAAATATTGGATAATGACATGGCCACTGTGTTGGGGGGACCCATTTCACTCACCTGGAAGACGCGATAGGACTCATAGGGGTTGGCCCGGGCGCAATGGGCCAAAATTGTAAAGGAGAGGCGCTTTTTTTCTGGATATTTTTTTTTAGGCTGGCTATCATCAAAATTTTCGGCGTTGAGCCTATGGCGTTGAGGGTTGGCTTTTGAAACCGGTGGAAGGCAGTTCATCGCATAACTATTTTTTATTAAACAAAAAGGAGAACCGAATGGGGTATCAAACGATTGAATTGACAATAGAAGACGGCTTGGCACGGTTAACCCTAAACCAACCCGAGTTGGGGAACCCTTACAACGACGTTTTTTGCAAAGAGATTGGAGAGGTGGCTGAAGTATTGACCCTTGATGACAGTGTACGGGCCATATTGGTTTCAGCGAAGGGAAAGTTTTTCAGCGTGGGTGGCGACATTAAAATGTTTACCAGGGATCGGGCCGCTTTGCCGGCCGGTATATTGGAATGGACGAAAAACGCGCATTCCGGTATGGCTCGGCTCTGGCGGCTTGATGCGCCGATCGTTACGGCGGTCCACGCGACGGCAATGGGTGGGTCGATGGGATTGATCGGTGGATCGGACATCGTTTATTGCGCCGAATCGGCAAAATTGGGAGCGGCTTATTCCATGCTCGGTTTTTCCACGGATGTCGGGGTGTCCGGCGGGCTGGCGTTGCGAATGGGAATTGCGCGCGCAAGACGGTTTTTACTGCTAAGTGAGGTGTTGAGCGCGAAAGAGGCGGAACAAGCAGGATTGGTGGACTTCGTGGTGGCTGATGATCAGGTACTTGCCGAGGCGGAAAAGACGGCACGTCGGCTCGCCCAGGGGCCGACTCGCGCTTATGGGCAACTTAAAAAACTGATGATGACGGCGTATCGAAACTCGGTCGAAAGTCAGCTTGAAGACGAGTCGCTGGGGCTGACGCGGGTTGCGGCCACGGATGACGCCTGGGAAGGGCTCTCTGCCTTTGTTGAGCGGCGAAAACCCAACTTCACCGGAAAATAAACGGGTTGATTCAATGCCGACCGGTTTGTAACACCTGATTTTTCACGCGAAGCCGCCAAGAACGCCAAGAGAAACACTATGAATGTATTCGTGTTTCACTTTGCGGTTTTAGCGGCTTTGCGAGAGATTCAGATTGTTTTCAAGTTCATCATTATTTGATATTTAACTGTTTAATGCGGAATTCAAGCGTCGTTGGTTTCAATCCGAGGATTTTGGCGGCGCCGTCCTCACCCCTGATTTTTCCTTTTGTATGTTCTAATACTCTGAGAATATGCCGCCGCTGAATGTCTTCCAGGGGCAGAAAACCCTCCCGGTTTTCATTTGGAAGCGAGTTGTCCCCGCCATAATCGGGCAGAAAATCCGGTATGATCAGATACTCGCCGGTAGAGATGATGACGGCCCGCTCAATCAGGTGCTCCAATTCCCGAATATTGCCGGGCCAGGCATAAGCCTGAAGTTTTTCCATGTCATGCGTAAATATTTTTTTGATGCTCTTTTTATTTTTGAGCGCGTATTTTTTCATAAAATAAGTGATGAGATAGGGAATATCTTCTTTTCTCTCTCGCAACGGCGGGATTTCCAAAGGGAAGCTGCTGATGCGGTAATACAGGTCGGAGCGGAACAGCCCTTTTTGTATCATTTGATTCAGATCTTTGTTTGTAGCGGCTATGATTCTGAAATCGGAATAGATGGGTTGGTTGCTGCCGACCCGCTCAAATTTACCCTCCTGCAAGACGCGAAGCAGCTTGACCTGGGAGTCCATGGAAAGCTCCCCTATCTCATCCAGAAAGATAGTGCCGCCATTGGCCAGTTCGAACCGCCCGGGTTTGGAAGAAACTGCGCCCGTATAGGCACCTTTTTCGTAGCCGAAAAGTTCGGCTGCGATCAAGTTGTCGGAAAGAGCGGATATATTAAAATAAATGAGCGGCTTGTCGGATCGGTCGCTGTATTGGTGAATGGCCTTGGCGATCAATTCCTTTCCAACCCCGGTTTCTCCATATATGAGAACGGTCGTGTCGGATCTGCCAACCTTTTTAACCTTTAAAAGCAAGTCTTTAAGTATTTTGCTTTTTCCGATTATGGTGGGGAATGCGGATTCGGTCTCTTCAAAAAGGGCGATTTTCTGATTCTCGTCTGAAATGTCGAAATGCAGATTCCCGAATTTATCATAAAGATCACTGGTTTTTAATGCCAATGAAATTTGACCGGAAATGGCTTTGAGCGTTATTTTGTCTCTTTTGGTAAAGATGCCTTTCAGCAGCCGGTTGTCGATGTATATCAATCCGATTACCGTTCGATTCGAGGTGATGGGGGTTAAGGCGATGGATTTGGAGGTGATATGGTGTTGCGCCAATTGAGTAAATTTGGTTGTCTTTTGCTGGTCGATGATGACGACGGGACCGTTTTGAACCAGTGATAAAAAGAGGGATTGCAACTCGTCCATTCCGAGCCGCTCGACTTCTTCCGCCGTGAAATTGCGGGTTGCCACAACGCTTAGGGATTTCGGCATGTCTCTTTTTGCCAGGAGAATGGCGGTCCGTTCCGCACCGAACATATCGGTCAGAATGGTTACCACCTGACCGATGTATTTTTCGAAATCCGGTAGACAGTCAATCGCATTTTCAAGGGCTCTGATGCCCTCTTCCTTGTGGTGTTCAATGGTTTTTTTCGTAATCAAAAACGATAGTTGCGGAGGAAAAAGGGTATTGTCGATTTCGGATAGGTTGCGATAGGCGATTTCCGCGAATTCGGTTGCTTTGGTCAAGTCATTCTTTTTAATATATAATTTTGCAATTTCGGCATAGGTCTTTCCCAACTCGATTGAAGCGCCTGCTTTTTGAAGGAGCTCTGCGCTTTCAAACAGAAGGCTTTCGATTTTATGAAAGGGGCCTTTATTAAGATCCTTTGATAACGCGCTGTATCGCAACGCAGCCCCTCTCATGTAAATATCCGGCCATGCCAGTAGTCGATTTAATTCCGAAGTAAAGGAATACCCTTTGGGGGGCTCTAAATTGGCTTGATGGAACCCCAACAGAACTTCTATCAGCCACGGGCTGGAATAGTGAAAGGTTGATTTGTCCGCAAGGTGGTCGAGCCCGGCTTCCAGTAATTCTTTGCATTTTGGGATATTGCCTTTGTTGTATTCAATGAATCCTTTGCAAAGCTTTGCCAGGAAGAGCGCAAAATCGCTTTTGATTTTTTCGCCTAGTTCAATGGCCTTATTAATATGGGGTTCAGCTTCCTCAAACTTGCGGATATCCAAAAGGAGCATGGCGATAATGGTGTGTGAAAAGGCGATTGTTTTTTTATATCCCTTGGAGACGGCTCTGCTCATCAAGGCTTCGGCTAGACCAATCCCTCGCCCGGTTCTGCCGGCAATGCCGTAGCACAAGGCAAGGAGCAGGTAGGACCAAACATCCCGTAAATCCGAAGAGATATCCTCGATGTTCGACAGTGTTTCCTCGTAAACGCGGGTTGCTTCGGTGATGCGGCCCTGCCAAAATAGCGCGAGCGCATAAAGCTTTGCGGCGAGTTTTTTAAGTCCCTCATCGTTCATGTTTTGCGATAGAGACCATCCCCTGTCATAATGGATAGCGGCCTTGGCGCTTTTTCCCTGCCGCTGAAAAAGCCGCCCCAAACAAAATTCCACCATGGCCTCCGCCCGTTTGTTTTGAAGGTTGGTGGAAAGATTCAAGGCTTTTTCGAGAACGGGGAAAATATCATCCGGCCGATAGATATTGGTGGCAATGGGCGCATAGGCGATGACAGTGTCAATAAAAAGAACGTCTTCCATGGGTTCCCGGTTTTTTCCCAGCAGGCTGTCAATGACTTCCCTGTAGAGGTTGAGGGCTTGTTCGGTTTGGTGATCGGAAACAAGGATATCGGCTGCTTTTTTTAAGTATTGTAAGTTGTCCAATTCTTGTTTGAATCGCAGAATAAGGCCAACTAAAACCTTGGCTTTTTCGTTGGTTTGCGGGAATTGACGCTCGAAGTAATTGATGATGTTGGAAATGTAGAGCTTTTTTTTGTCGTTCGGCATCGACGCGATGACGCGTGCGGGGAGTTGGGAAGGCGTGAAGACGTAGGAGCCTTTGATGCCGTCGGGTTTGTTTTTAATCAAGAAGTTGATGAATAATTTATCTATCAGGTCCAAAAGCTTTGACGGACTGATGTCAATCATGTCCAGGATAATATCCAGCGAAAAATTATCGCCCAAAAGCACGGCAAGTTGCAGCGCATCCATCTCTTGCTCGTGAAGGGCCTCTATAAAAAGGTCAAGGTTGTTATCATCCATGAATCATGCTCAATGGTTATTAAGTGGCCGGCGGTGTCGGAGGAAACGATGCTGATCGCCCCATGCGGCGCAATGTGGTAGCCGAACGATAATACATACACAGTGACCACCGTCTGCAAAAATGAACTGAAAACGTTTGATACCAAATAGACCCCGAAATCTAACACAAAGTTTCCGAAAAAAAAACTCCAGAATATTAGGCGTCACCCAAAATAGTGGGGATGACGCGAATGATAATGGCCGCCGAAACGTCATAAAAGCGATAACGCTTTGAAAAAAATATATAAAATATTAAGAAACGGCCGGGGCTGTACCGCTCGCTACATGAAAAATAATTGAAAATAGTGAATTCCTTCCCACTCAAGACAGGATGAATATGAATATTTCAAACATGATAGCGTGGTTAAAGTTTTGTTTGCCAGTATCGTATATAATTTGTATAAAGAAACGCTTCAATTTTGAAGCGTTTCAACTGGGTTTGGGGCCATCTGGCCGGTCCTGCTATGGCGGAATCAACCGTCGAAATGCATGGGCGTATTTCGCGGGTTGAAACGTTCGCCCAACGGGGGGATTGATTCAAAAGGGACGTTTTAAAACCGGCTCCTACGGTCGAAGGTTTATTGACGGCCCCTTTGCGAGGTTATTGATGGCGCGCAATTATTACAGAAGAAAAAAATGAAGGAGGCAAGATACATGTCGGATGGAAAAGAATTAAAGGATAAGGTTGCAGTGGTCACCGGGTCGGGGCAGGGTTTGGGAAGAGCCTTTGCCGTAGCGTTTGCCGAGGCTGGGGCGAAAGTGATCACCAACAGCCGCAAGCCAGGCACAGAGGGCGGCGATGCCGGCACGACGGCTGAACAGATTCGGGGTGCGGGTGGACAGGCCGAGGCGGTTTTTGGGGATGTTTCGAGTTTCAGCGATGCGGGAAAACTGATTCAGACGGCTATCGATAAATTCGGCAGAATTGATATTCTGGTGAACAATGCCGGGGTTGATTCTCCCAAGATGGTCTGGAAGATGGAGGAGGTGGATTGGGACAAGTGTTTGAACGCCACGCTGAAAGGCGCGTTTAATTGCTCCCGATTTGCATGCGCGGCCATGAAAGAGCAGAATTGGGGCAGGATTATCATGAACACCTCCACGGCATGGCTCGGTACGGTTGGACATGTGAATTACGGCGCCGCCAAGGCAGGGATCGTGGGGCTTACCCGAGCGATTGCGCGCGAAATGGGCCGGTTTGGTGTCACCTGCAATGCGTTTACACCGATGGCGGCAACCCGAATGACGGATAACGAAGCGGTGAAGGCGGGTCTTAAAAAAAGGTTTGACTCCGGACTGATCACCCGACAGCAATATGAGGATGCCGTAAATATGCCGCCGCCTGAGGCCGTTGCGCCCATGTTGGTATATCTGGCTTCTGAGAAAGCAGCGAATATCAATGGACAGGTTTTTCATTTGGAGGGGGGGAAAATCGGCTATTACTCTGAACCTGTCCAGGCAAGAGTCGTTTATAAGGATATTAAGGAAGGCGGGTATTATACACAGGCGGAACTGGATAGATTCATTCCTCAGATGCTATCGGGAATTTATACGAATCCCGCACCCAAGGCATAGCGGCAGGCAGTGGTTGCGAATCGAGTCGATCGTGAAATAGATTGAACTCGGGTTTGGCGTTCCGGTCTCTGTCCAATATAATGGACTCAAAATCATCCAATATAATGGACTTACTATAATATGCAGTAGATGGCGGGCTAAAGATAACTTTGGTTGTCGGCGTTTCCGTCGGGGAGCAGGCCAGATTTGAAACAAGAGGCCGTTAAATCGGTGTTGAAGAAAGCGGTTTCCTTTGATTTTGTTGATGGCATGCGGTTTGCATATAGACTTGTATAGAGAACGGATCGCTTCAAGAGCGCAAATTGTATGATTTTGAATATCGATCGGCTCGTTTCGCGTTTTTTTGATTCGTCTCTTAAGAGAGGTGGTGAGCACCTCGGTTGATATGAGGATTTGATGTGTCTGATTGTCTAATAACCGAAATTCAGAGATATAGTTTACAGGACGGGCCCGGTATTCGGACAACCCTTTTTATCAAAGGGTGTCCGCTGCATTGCCCCTGGTGCCATAATCCTGAAACGCAAAACCCCATGGCCGAAATATATGTTTATGAAAACAAATGCACCCGTTGCGGCAAATGTGCCGAGGTATGTCCGACGGGCGCCACCACCATGGAGATTTTGCCGGGCAGTGATGAGCCTATCATCAAGATGGACCGGGAAAAATGTATTGGATGCCTGAAATGCGTTGAGGCTTGTCCGGCAAAGGCAAGAACCGGTGTGGGGACTAAATACAGCCTTGATCAACTGATCAAAATGGCTGTTGCGGACAAATTGTTCTTTAAGAATAGTGGGGGTGGCGTTACCATCAGCGGTGGGGAGCCCCTGTTTTTTCCTGAACTTACGCTTGAATTGGCCAAAGGGATCAAAAAGGAAGCGGTTCATGTGGCTGTCGAAACCAGCTGCGTGCAAAAATTCGATAAGATTGAACCGCTTTTGGAATTCGTTGATCTGTTCCTCGTGGATATAAAAACGCTCAATGCGGATAAGTACCGGGAGGCAATCGGCGGGTCGCTTCATCTGGTGCTTTCAAACATAGAAAAACTCCTCTTGAGAGGGGCAACGGTTAGAATTCATCTTCCCATTATTCCGAATTTCAATGATTCTGATGAGGATTATCAGTTATATGCAGAATATCTGGGCCGTTTTGCGGATCAACTGAACGGTGTGGATATTCTGCCCTTTCATATTTACGGCGAAAATAAATACACACTGTTAGGCCGTAGCGATCGTTATCGCTATAAGGATAGCGAAGACCTTCCGCGGGAAAAAGTGTTGCCGCTTGCACGAGAGTTGAAAAAAGCCGGCATCAAAAGTCTGACCATCGGCGGTATGGTTGGCGTCGGGGAAATAGAACCGGCGTGTTCAGAGGCGCAAAAAGAAAGCTGCGGGTAAATCAAGGCGCGATGCGCTGAAGGAGTTTTAAGAAAAAGGAGAAGAAAAAAAGTAATTAATGTTAACAGAATGGAAGCTGTATCGATCGGAGACGATTGGAGAAGAATATTTCCTGCTGATTCACTATAAATTATATTAAAAAACAATGTATTAATTGTAAGTTAAGCTTGTGAGAGATAGCCCCTATTTTTCATGCTGTCAATATAAAGTCGAACTGAATGCACATTGAAAAAAGCGTCATGATACAGAATAACAAAATGTCGGCTTTATCCACGCCTCTTTCCTGAAAAAAGTGTAACACATGACGGTTGTGCACAGTCGTGAACGGAAGCCTTTTTTAAGAGTAAAGTCAGAGAAAAAGAAGGTGTTGCCGGATAGTCCTTGGGTGGCTTACGATTGCTTTGTCTGGAGTTATAAGAAATGCAGTTGTTTGATTTATTAGACTTAATTTTTGGTTTTCCGGCAATAGATATCGCCGTTTAGTAACATAATGATGGTGCAACAAACTTTTTAACAGCATAAGGAGGCAATGATGGCAACGTGTGCGGAGTGTGCTTTTTTTTACAGGATTCCAAAGGATGCCGGGGATTATGAGGAAGGCAAGGGAGACTGTGTCACGGAGCACAAGGATGAAAAAGGCAAATTTTGGCAGTCCAAACCGGTTTTTGAGGGGGACGAAGCCTGTCAGCGCTTCAGCAAGAATTAAACCCCGATTGATAGCGATCCAACAGGAGGTATGTTATGACAAGAGTCGCCGATCCCGTCGAGTACAAAGGACGGAAAATTGAATTTCCACTAGATAACCCGGAAGAGGCAAATATTCCCGATGAGATGTTAACGGGAACGCTCGCGCATCCGAGTACGGAGAGAACCAAACGGCTGAAAGCCAGATGCCGGTTTAAACATACCGCCGCCGGAGAGTTTGTTAATCCGAACCTGAAATGCGGTATTGAACGAATGCGCTATTTTACGGAGGGGTACAAAGAATCATCGGGCCAACCGCAGGTGATCAGAAGGGCGATGAGTACGGCCGCGCTGTTAAATAAATGCACGCTTGTGCTTCAGGAAGATGAGCTGATTGTAGGTTTTAATGCCGAGCATCCGGAAAAGATTCCACTATATCCGGAGTCATCCTATCTGACGGTCATGGATTTGGTGAACAGCCCCTATTGCCCTGAAGAAGTGGAGGAAGCGCGGGAGATTCTCTCTTATTGGGAAAAGCACAGCCTGGTGCATCAGGGGGAGAAATTTTTTACGCGGGAAGAGCTGGACCAGATGTATCAGTTCTCGACCATGGAGTCGCCGAACTTTGCCAATGCGTATAACAGCACGGTGCCGCCCTATGAGACGGTGAATGAGGATGGGCTGCTCAAGCGCATCGCGATGTGCGAAGAGAACATCAAAAGGGCCATGAAAGAGTTGCAAGCCCCCAACTGGAACGGTCCGGAGCGGTTGCCGCTGATGGAAAAGATCAACAACTGGGAAGCAATGATTCTTGTCGACAAGGCGGTGATTCACTGGGCGCAGCGCCATGGCCGGTTGTGCAAAATCGTTGCGGAAAATTTTGAGACGGACCCCAAGCGAAAGGCCGAGTTGCTCGATATTGCCAACATCTGCCATCGAATACCGGCCGAGCCGGCCAAGGGGCTTCGGGATGCGATGCAGGCCAAATGGTTTACCTATCTGATGTGCCATGCCCTTGAGGGGTATGCCAGCGGGTATGCCCACAAGGAGGACAAGGTTCTCTGGCCTTATTATCAGAAGAGCGTCATTGAAAAGTCCTTTCAGCCCATGACGCATGCCGATGTCGTGGAGCTGGTGGAATGCGAGCGGCTGAAGATTTCCGAGCACGGGTGCGGCAAGGGCAGGCAGCACCGCGCGGCATTTGCCGGATCAAACGATTTGTTCATCTTGTCCATCGGCGGGCTGAATGCGGACGGAACGGATGGGTGCAATGACATGACCGATGCCATTTTGCAGGCGGCCAAGAATATTCGAACCACCGAGCCGTCGATCGGTTTCAGGTGGAACGCCATCGGCCGGGAAAAAACGAAGCGCCTGGTATTCGAGTGCATTCGGGACGGTCTGGGCTATCCGTCCATCAAAAACGATGAACTGAACACGGAGCAGTTGGTTAATAATTTCGGTGCCACGCTGGAGGAAGCCAGAGACTGGGCGCTGGTATTGTGCATGAGTCCGGGGCATGTCGGCCGGCGAAAAGCCCCCAAGGTGAGGACCGAAGGCGGCGGTGGCACCTTTCCGACCAAGATTCTGGAGCTGACCCTGAGTGACGGTTTTGACTGGTCCTATTCCAACCGTCAGATGGGGCCTAAAACCGGTGATCCACGAAATTTCAAAACCTTTGAAGAGTTGTGGAATGCTTTTAAAGCTCAAAATGATTATTGCTTTGATCTTTTCTGGCGCAGCAAGGATGTGTCGAGAGTGCTTCAGGCGCAATACATGCAACTTCCCTTTCTTTCAAGCCTTGATGACGGCTGCGTGGAGCTGGGGATTGATGCGTGCAGCATAACCGAATTGCCGAACCCGTGGGTGCAGGTGCATACGGCCATTGTGGCGTGTAACTCCATGATTGCCATGAAGAAGCTGATTTATGACGACAAGAAGTATACGATGGATCAATTGATTCAGGCGCTTCATGCCAATTGGGAAGGCTATGAAGAGATGCGGCTGGATTTCGCCAATGCGCCCAAGTGGGGCAATGATGATGATTATGCGGATGCGGTCGTAAAAGCCTTTTATGAAGATATTATGGCGGCGAAACTGAATCAAATTACCACCTATTCCGGAAAACACCCCTTGGGAGGTTCTCAGGCCGTGGCCATGTACATGGTGATCGGTTCGATTTCAGGACCGACCCCGGACGGGCGATTCGGCGGCGAGGCTTGCGATGACGGCGGCGTATCGCCTATGGCCGGCACGGACAAACTGGGGCCGACGGCGGTGCTAAGATCCCTGGCCAAGATCGATTCCTCCAAATTCAAGTTCAATTTGCTGAACCAGCGGCTGAATCTGCCGCTGATGCGCAGCAAGCACGGGTTTGATATCTGGCATGCGTACATGAAGACCTGGCATGACATGAAGATCGACCATGTGCAGTTTAACTGCGTCAGTTCGGATGAGATGCGAGCCGCCCAGGTGGAGCCGGAAAAGCATGAAGATCTTCTGGTGAGAGTAGCGGGTTATAGCGCGCGGTTCGTGGATGTATCGACTTACGGCCAGAATACGATTATTGCCAGAACCGACCAGAGTTTCGGCGCGGCGCAATTTGATGATCTGGATATTGAACTGGAAGAAAAATAATACTGAAAAAAAGGGGGGGGTGCTGACGAAGCGCTCCCCCAAGTCGCCATGCGTGGCGGCCCAACTCGAATGGAGGTTTTTGCATATGGAGTTTCCCAAATCACCCATCACCATGATAAACGAAGTCGGCACGAGCAAGCCTTGCAGGGCCTGCCGATGGATGACCGGCGATGTGACCAATCCCACTCAGGGCCGATGCACCGCCAATAGAGCGTCATCCGGCGCGATTTGGTTGAGATTGATTCCCAATATTTATGATACTTCTTGCAGCCGGTTTGAAAAAGGCACGCTGAGTTTCAGGGAAAACATATAAGCCGTTTTCGTTGGTGACCGCAGGCATTGAGTTTGATGGTTGCGTTGACATACCGTGAAAACTTTTGAGCCACGCTATGAAAAATCAATTCTCCTGCTGAAGAATAAACACGGTTGCAGGTTGTAATGTTGGCTTTTTTCATGGGTGTATTCATGTTTTATTTCGCGCTGAAGAGACGATGGTTGTACTATCTTTGGCCCAATCTTTAAGGAGTAAGTAAATGGCGAAAAAAAGTGATGTGATCGTTATCGGGGCTGGTATCGGCGGGCTTGCAGTGGCAGCGGCATTGGCTTCAAGGGGGAAAAACGTAACGGTTCTTGAAAAGGCGCCGATTGTCGGCGGCAGGGCTACTTCTTTTCCGCTGAAAGGGATTTTAACCGAATACGGATTTCACGGCCTGTCCGCGGGCGGCCATGCGGTGAAATTGCTGGACCTGGTCGGACAGAGTATTCCCTTGCAGACGCTCGACCCCAATTTCGTTCTCTTTCGGAACAAGAAGTTCCATGAAGTGCCAGGAGAGATCGATGATTTTGCCACCTGGGACTACATTCCGGCGGGGGATCGGCCGGAGCTGATCGACACCTTGCATCTGGTGGAAAAGATGAGCTTTGACGAGATGGAGGAGTGGGATTATATCGGTTTTGGCGACTGGCTGAAAGATCATACCAGCAGCCTGGATGTGCAGGACTTCATCGCGCAGATGGGCAATATTTATATCACCGAAGAATTTAACTCCAACCTCTCCGCCGGCGAGGTGCTCCGGTGCTTAAAGCTGGCCCTGAAGGAAAAGGCATGGTCCGTGTATCCGAAGGACGGTCCCTTGAACCTGATCAACGAGGCCTTTGCCAAGGCGGTTACCGCCGGTGGCGGCGAGGTGTTGCTGAACACCGTGGCCCGTGAAATAACGGTGCGCAGCGAAGCCGTGACCGGTGTGATCGCAGAGAGCAAAGACGGCGTCTTGAAGCTTGAAGCGCCCATCGTCATCAGCAACATGCCGGTGTGGGATATTTTCCGGCTGATTCCACGGGATTTTTTCCCCAGATGGTTTGTAGACAAGGCGCGTTTTCTGGAAGAGCACAGCCAGTTGGCGGCACGCGCCAGCGCCGGCATCACCTGCATCAGCAAGAAACCGCTGATGTCCTATAAGACAGCGGTGCTGGTCCCCTGCATGGAAGAGGTCAACAGCACGGGCGCCAGCTACGTGAGATGGCTCAGCGAACCCACCAACTGGGTGCCGAGCATTGCACCCCAGGGGCAGCACCTCTTTCAGTACGGCCCGGTATGGCCGCGCTGGTACGTGGATTTGCTTCGAGAGCGAAAATCCATCTACGATAAGGAGATTCGAAGCTTCTGGCGGGAGATCAAGACCATGTTCCCCGATTTCAAGGATGAGGACATCATCTGGAAAGGGGACGGCGTGATTCTGGCGACGGACACGAGCATGGCCTTTCCGGGCAACGCCTGGAAGCAACGGCTGGACGTCAGGGCGCCGAATGTGGCCGGACTCTACAACGTGGGCGACACCGTACGCGGCTGGGGCGTCGCCATGGATACCGCGGTATCGTCGGCAGTCCTTTGCGCGCAGAAGATCCTCAAAACCAAGTTGATCGACCTGGAAGAGTTTTAAAACCGCATTGCGGTTTCGATAACACATAAAACAGGCTCTTTTATCAAAAGCTTCCCGTAACGGAAAAAAGATAAAAGGGCCTGTTTGTTTTACGGTTTATCTTAGCAGCTAAACCATGCTTTACAAGGAGGCTTTTTTTCAAGATCTTAATGGAATACTCCAGTTTAATACCGTTTTTGGACAAGAGTAATCTTTTAAAGGAGATAAAAAAAATGACAAGCACTATTTATGACAAAGTGGCAGACAAGCTGAACGAGTATTCCTATGGTTTTGCCCGTACTGAATCCGGCGTTGAGATCAAGTTGCTCAAAAAGCTGTTCACCGAAGAAGAAGCAGCCATGTTCCTTCATCTCTCCCGAGACCTACAAACAGCGGAAGAGGTCGCTTTAAAAATAAACCGGGATTCGGCGGAAGTTGAAGAAACCTTACAACACATGCTTAAAAAAGGTCAAATTTATGCCAGATTCCCCAAAAAGGAAGGAGAGCCACCTTATTATCTCGCGGCTCCCTGGTGTTTGGGTATCGAGGAAAATCAACTCCTGCGTGTAGACAAGGAGTGGGCGGAATTGGTGGAAGAGTACCATAGCCGTCCGAATTTGTATATCACCAAGGTTGATCTTCCGTTTCCCATAAGAAACATACCGATACACTCCGCCTTAAAATCCACCGTTGCAGTGGCTCCTTATGACGATATCCGGAAGGTTATCCAACGCAAGGATCGCATATCGGTTGCCGATTGTATATGCAACAAATTAAGGACAACAAACGGAGGCAAATGCGACCAGCCGAAAGAGGTCTGTCTGATGTTTGACTTTTATGCCGATTATTATGTGGAAACAGGCATGGGAAGGTTTATCAGCAAAGAAGAGGCAATGCGCTTGCTTGATATGGTCGAGGAAGCGGGTCTGGTTCCCCAGGCTTCCAATACTGAGGACCCGGAATTTATCTGCAACTGCTGCCCAAATTGTTGCGACGCCTTAATCGCTTTAAAAAAAATGCCCTCTCCCGGTTTGGTGGTATCCTCCAATTATTTTTCAATGGTTGATACCGAGCTTTGCAGCGGCTGCGGAAACTGCGTTGAACGATGCCCTATGGATGCCATTGCCCTGTCAGGAGATGATGTTGCAGAAATCCACGTTGACCGCTGCATCGGTTGCGGGCTTTGCGTGAGGGAATGCCCGGTTGAGGCATTGCGTCTGGTGCGAAAAGCAGATGACAAGATTCAGGTGCCAGCGGAAGTCTCCGCTTTTGTCCGATCTTCCCGGGAACTCGAAGCGCAAGTGAAAAAGTCATAATCTTGATCCCGGCGGCATCACCGAAAAAGGAATTCCGCGGACACCATACCCAAAATCTGCGATTGATTTTGTGCCGCATTCCAGTTCGGCCACCCTTTCAATCATCAGCTGCCAGCACGCAAATTTTCACATGCGCCTCAATGCGCCGCGAGGCCCGATGATACATCGGCATCATCTTGATCTGGGTCCGTTTAAGAGACCGGAAGCATCGCTCGATGACCATCAAGACTTTGTAGCCGCTGGCTGCATCTTCCAAATCGATGGTATTATCGCCTTTCCGGGCAACGCCTGGAAGCAACGGCTGGACGTCAGGGCGCTGAATGTGGCCTGGCCTCTACAACGTTGGCGATACCGTACGCGGCTGGGGCATCGCCATGGATACCGCAGTATCGTCGGCAATCCTTTGCACCCAGAAGATCCTCAAAACCAAGTTGATCGACCTGGAATAGTTTTAATACCGCATTGCTGTTTCGGTAACATAAAAACAGGCTCTTTTATCAAAAGCTTCCCATAGTGGGAAAAAAGATAAAAGAGCCTGTTTGTTTTGCCGTTATTTCCAGTGATTTTTCTATTTTTTTTGGCTTCACTGATTTGAATCACGGGTTGAATGTCGGTATCGTTCGGAATATCCGCCATTCAGGGAGAATCACGCCAATTGCTCACGAATGACCGGTATCCATAAGCTCCTGGGTGCCACTCTCCAGGTTAAGTTGTTTCAGATATCTGTATAACTGAAACCTGGAAAGCCCCAACTTTTTAGCAGCCAAACCTTTTCGATTTTCTGCCCCCCGCATCACTCTTTCAATAACGATTCGTTGAAAATCTACGGTTAGATCATCAAGGGTCCGCCCTTCCATATTATCGAGCATAAAAACTCTTTCAGATTCAGAATTATCATCGCTATTCTTTATTTCCTGCTGTCGAAAGAAGGAGGTTGGCAAATCGTCCATTTGAATGATGGTCGCGTCCGAATCGGCAAAGCAAACTAGATTTTCCAGAATATTTTTCATCTCTCGAATATTGCCCTTCCAGATGCAAGACTCAAAAAATTCAATCACATGATCATCCAGTTGAAGATGGCGATTGTATTTTTTATTTGCGTTGGCGATTAAGAAGTTTGCCAATGACGCAATATCCATTTTCCTTTCTCGCAGCGCAGGTATTCTGAAGGTAATTCTATTTATTCTGTGGAACAAATCAAGCCGGAATTTTTTTTGGGAAATATCTTCTTCAAGGTCCCTGTTGGTGGCAAAAACGAATAAGGAATTACACTTGATAAATTTGTTGCTTCCGATTCGCCGAATGAGTCTATCTTCAAGAATTCGCAGGAACTTGCTTTGAAGCTGCATATCGAGTTCCGCAAATTCGTCAAAAAAAACAGTCCCATCGCTGTACTCTTCAAGAATACCTTTTCTCACCTCGTGTGCACTCGTGAACACGCCTTTTTCATGTCCAAAAAGTTCTTCTTCTAATAAGTTCGGCGTGATAGCACCGCAATTAACAGCAAAAAACCGCTTATCCGGCCGTAATTTTTGGTGTATGTATCTGGCATAGATTTCCTTTCCAACGCCCGTCTCTCCCAAGATAAGTATAGAATCGATGGGCAGCGTTGTCTTCTCAAGAAAATCTATCCTACGGTTAAACGCTACGATTGACGGATGTTCTCCAATATAAACATCGGAAAAATAACTACCGTCCCGGTCGGTGGCAATGTTCGTAGGGAAGGCGCATTTTATTTTTTTGGCGAGAGGATCGGCCTTGATTGGTTTGAATGTATACAATATTTTTTCATTAAAAGTGTCTTCATATTCAGTCAATTTCTTTATGTTTGACGTGGAAAGTATGAAACTATAGGTAAGGTCGGGGCGATCCCGTTTAATATTTTCTATTTCATTTATTGTGAAAATATCGAGGTCCAGCAAAAGAAGATTATATTCCCCCGCTTTTATGGTGTTGACATAATCTTCAGTTTTAAAACAGACATTGTGATCAGTGCACAGGTTTGACAACACGTCGGAAACTACCCTATAGGTTTGTCTATCCTCTACTATGGCGAGAGTAGAAATCATAACGCCCCCATTTAAGATGTCAGTAGGTGCTAATCCGACAAAAAGATACACCCTTAAAATTAGGATGGATTCAATATACCGAATAATTGGATCAATATTATTTTTTTGGATGCACTCAATTAACGGCGACTCGGCAATCAGCTCCGGACGGTAACCATTGTTGGAGGTTTGGGCTTCGGATCATGCGATATGTGTGGAAAGAGCATTAAGGGCCGATTCTCAAATGAATGCATACCGATTATGCCTTAATACAGTCGGGTTAAATAATCAACCTTTTTGTGAATGTCATTCAATTAAAAAGTCTGCTTAACCGTTAAAAAAACATGACTGGCGCAGCCCCTTTTATCGAATTGTTTTACTGAGCAACGGCTCAGGCCCCATTTGTCCTTGATTAACAAAAAGAAAATGATCGGGCGACGGATCGAGCCAAAGTCAATGGTCTTGCTCGCAAACGCTGTATGCCCGATGAGACGGACCTTTCAGCGGCAGCTACAAGAACGGGGATTCTTTTGGCCGGTAAGCCCTGTCTAAATTGCCTTGCCACAATGAAGAAATCTTCCCATGGAAGAGGACTTAAACTTTTGCAAGCCTTGGCCCACAGCGTTACCCAAAGCAGTCTCTCCGCCCATACATCGTATTTCGCCTCGATAATTTCCGAAACGATGAGTTCAGTGGCTTCTCGAAGCATTCCGCTGCCAAGTCGAGAGGAAATACCCGGAATGCCGAGCAATAGTTCATCCACACGGGGATCATCTTCAAACCAAGAATTGGCAAAGGGTTGTTTGGCCGGCCAGGCTCTGCTCTGTTTTAATACCCTCACGAGGTTTTCATTTGACAGGACGCGGCGATTGATGAGCTTGATGCCCTCTTCAAGTAAATCGATTTCTCTATCTAAATTTACAGGCTCCGGAATCCAATACTCACTGCCTATCGATTCGGCAATATGTAATAATCCCGCTGGCGGGGGCATCCCTTGCTGTTGACCCACCCATATAAAATAGGAAATAGCGCGATCTTCAAAGGAAGAGTCGATCATTTCCAGCATGGCGGTTTGATTCATATCAATCAGGATGGACTCCACATTCATATCGTTAAGAGGATCTACCCCTGAGACACTGCGGATTCCCAGCCCCTGCTTTATCAAGACAGATGAAAGCTGGCTTTTTTGATTTTGTCCAATAACATTCAATATGCCTTGTGCGCCCGCGCCATCAAACGGAGATGCATATACTTTGATGCCGTTAATTTTCGGAAGGGGTGCACATTCCAAATGGGTCATGCGCAGTTTTTTAATGAGACCATCCAAGGCGGGACGCTCCTGCTTTGGTAACCAGTTACGAATGCCGATCATTCGACGCAGGGTGACCGGGCTAATGTTTTTAATAATCGATGGGTCTTCGAAAACAGACGGTACATGTTGCCTTACCTCATAATTCGGATGAAGCAGCATGAGTGCGGAAAGCTCACGAATGAGCGGGTTGCGTGCTCCGGCCATATCGGTAACAGCTTGCACCTGCCCTTCAACGGGTAGCAGGTTTATTTCGGGCAAAACCTGTTCCATTAATGAAAAAGGGTTGTTATGCGCCTGAGCGGCGATTTCCTCAAAAAGGTTATCCAAATCCGCCGGCCTTTTGTGAATCACAAATCGACCGTAATATTCGGCAATCTTTTCGCTTTCAGTCTTGATTTCCGGATGGAGTTCCAGTTTTGCCTTGTATAAGGCCTGCACTAAATCAGCCTGAACGCGCGTATCAACTTCAAGCTTAAAGGCGCGGGAGGCCATTTCATGCTGTAACTGCTCAGTTGCATCAACCGCCCACTGCCGATTCTCTTCGGCCGAATATCGAAGTTCTGTCATTGCATCCACAAGCAATGATAGGCAAGCTTGGTAACTTTGGCTCATATCTCGGGCGGTGCCGTCCGGAGCATAATCATCAAGTAGTAATTTTAGAAGAGAAAATGCAATGAGCGGGTTTTTTTTAATATGTTTATAGACGTACTGATCCGAACCTTGATCATTCTTGTGCTGTAATTGGCCTACAATCGATCTCACCAGAATTTTGGCATCCTCAAGGAATTCTTTGCTGTTAAATTGACCTGAAGCGGTATCATGTGTCGCTTTTTCTTCATCTTCCTTTTTAACTGTATTCATACTTTCAGGCATTTTGATTTTGGTGAGATCATTTTGTATGGCCTTTACGCGATTTTTTAATAACATTTCAAATGGGTTGCTGCTGTATGCCTCCCCGCTGACAGTTTCCTTTATCGCAATATAGTGCTGTTGTAAGTCAAAAAGGTACTTTGTGTCCGTGTTGATCAAGTGGAGGAAAAGGGTAAGAATATTGCTTGAATATTCCGACTGGATGCCTAAGGGATCAAGAAAAGGGGAAACCCCTTTAATGCCGGGGTCTAGTCCCATATTGATGGTAGCAAGCACTTTGCATTCAGTAAGTCCAAGCGCGGAAATGATGACACGCCGACAATCACAATCTTTATCATCACAGTAGTGCTCTAAGAAAGCGTATTCACCCGGCGGAATAGCGCTGTAATGACGGTTTTTGAGCGCCTCACGCAGATCGTTTTTGGTGATGAAAACTTTTTTAAAACTATTGTAAAGACGCACTGGGCAGCATCCTTTCCCGCATTAGCGATAATCCGGGGGTACACACCCCCTATCGCCCATTATGGATAGCCTTATGTTAGGGTGATTTGCAATGTCAAGCCGAAAAAATCATTGAATAACGGGCCATGGAAAATAGTCGCATCTTAAATATGGCTTAACCTATCAATATGTTAAAGATAAGGGGGGACGAGAGCGCTTCAATGAAAGCGCCAATGACAGCAAACTTAATGGAAACAAAACAATCGATAGCCCGAAAACATGCCTGAATTCACCACTTGAAAATTTTAACAGAGTGCCAACAACAGAAGGGGCGACAGCCAACCCACCATATAAGGCCGCGATACTCAGTGTTGTGAGCCTTCCTTTAGGGTCCAGGAAGGATAAACTTCCCATCACAAACGGAGTTATAAAAGACCAGGAAAATATAAAGAAGAATACCGCTGCAAAAAAAACGAAATGCGTATGGCTATTTATTATCGATAGCATCGCGGCATAGAGTATTGCACTTCCCCAAAGAAGCGGTGCGATAGCCCCGAATTTTGATCCGATCCAGGCTGCCAAGCTCATGGCACCCATTTGAGATAGGATCGCATAGGATAAGATCTGGTGGATACCATCGGGACGAATTCCCTTATGGGTTCCTAAGATGATAATATGGCTCCATAGGCAATTGTTGGAAAGGTAAAACAGAAAGATGCTGATCAAAGAAATAATACACCGACATAAAGAAATATCGGCAGGATGTTTTGAGGGTGTCTTTTTCCGCGCATCACCAATAGCGTTATCGAGCAATTGAAAGCTTGCCAGCACGCCTAAGAGCGAAATGGCGGACAGCCAAACAAAGGGGCTGCTGCCGCCCTGAAAATTTTCCAAATCATGCCATATCTGAAATGCAATAAAAGATAGGACAGAGTTAAACAAATAGAATATGCCGAACATCTTTTGGGGTGAGGTCGAGGTGCTGATTCTATTCGACGAAAGACCGAGAAGCAGGCCGGCGCCGGCTCCTGAAAAGAAGCGAAAAATACAAATATAAAAATAGCTGGTGATGAAAATAGAAAATAGATTGATGGCCACTAAAAGAAAGCTTCCCCATTGCGCGGCCATTCTAATGGGCACTTTCGTTACGAAAGCAGAAAGGAGCACGATGGAAAGGGTCAACCCTAACAATTCGAGGGAGGCAATAACCCCCGCCCCCGAGACTCCGAAATGGCCTGCTCTGGCCAGGGTGCTGATTATCGCGGGCATGACGGCGTTCGTGTGTGCGCCAACGATACCAATTATGATGATAAATACGTAGCTCTGGTGACGTTTGGCGACAACATTTCTTGATTTCATGGCGCTGGAATTCCTAACGGGCGAACATGCAGGATCAAGTTATACAATTTCAGTTGTTGCTAAAATGGTTGGCCTGTTAACCGGTGAACTCAGTCTTTAAGGGTTGCCGCCTGACTTCGCTAACATTACGGCGACAGTCAGGCGGCAAAGAAAGGGTCATCGCTTAAGCACTCTTTGCCAACTCATCCGGCTCATCTTTGTTGTCATGAACGATCACCATGCCGGCATCCCCATCTACCGTGATGGTGGCGCCATCAGGAATAAGATTTAACGCACCGGTAAGCTGCACACACGGCAATCCATATTCCCTTGAGAGCAGGGCCGCGTGTGAGATGAGTCCGCCCGTTTCGAGGACGATGCCCGAGATATACATAAATACCGGCGTCCAGCCCGGATCGGTGGAATGAACGATCAATATCTCCCCTCGCTTAACATCACCGATGCCTGAGAGTTCGCGTACGACACGAGCCGTCCCGGTTACCTTGCCCAGGCTTGTCGTTTTCCCGTAGTAAACCCCTTCACCCTCCAGCGCGGCCATATCCTCCGGATCTTTCCACTCCCTTCCCCGCTGTAAATAATAGGGAGGATTGATGGTTTTCTTGTCGACTTTGTCAAAGTTACGCATCCGGGCGGCAATCTTTGCTTTGGCCAGAGCCAAACTGCCCTTTCCGTCGAAGAGATCATAAAGCTCACTCAATGTCAGGAAATAAAAGTCTCGGTCGGTATCAAAGAGGCCTTTCTCCATCATTCGACGATTGAGCTCCTTTAGCACATATTTCTGAGCCATTGTTTGGCGATCCATGAAATCACGCTCATTGTCCCGATAGTCCAAGCTGTGATGAACAAAGTTAATCAGCAGTGTGAATGCCTCGGATTTCAGGGCACCAAAGGATTTTTTGCGCAAGTTTTCGGTTACGTGCTCTATCGTCTCTTCAAGCTTTTTGCGCACCTTTTCTTCCTGACTTCTCGGATTCGCCGTTCCTTTCAAAGCCTTCCAGAGTCGAATATCCACCATCGGATCCTCAATGCGCCGCGTAAAAATCATGTCCCTATCGGCATGGCCTCTGTGGCCCTTTTCTTCGACCATTTTATTATACTTATCCAGAAACTCGCGGCCCTCCGCGGAATTTTTGCATTTTTCAAGAAAACCGGCATCCGGGTGTTTTTCAAAAAGCGCGGACAGCTCTTTTGACGTGTGGATCAAATTCGCCATATCCCAGACGTCGATGTTATCCTGTACGGTAATGGTGGTCGTGCGTGATCCGGTCATCAGATCCATCATGATGCCCGGCCTGCCGCCGTCGTACCAGTTGGCAACCATCCAGCCCAACCAGTTGATCGCTTCCCGCATGGGCCATAACAGGCCGTGCCACGGAGGATCGAAGGAGGCGGAATCCTCAATAACCAACGACCAGAGCCGCTCCTTTAATTGCTCGATGGAAAGGGATTTCAATTGCTCCGGCGTATAACGGGTAAGTTCATCGTTTCGTTCTTTGTTGAGAATGTAGTCGTCTCTGATAGACCGCCACCAGTTCCACCCCATATGCGGCGCAATTTTTTCGATCCGGTAAAACATGGTAATGTATCTAAACCAGTCGAACGTCGCGTTCGTCGCATCTTCGTGCCAGGAGGCCGGCAGTTTGGGGAGAAAACCGGCTCTGAACTTCGGAGGAATGGCCAGCTTGATCATTTCATTGTCGGTGCTGCAGTTGTGATAGGACAGCCCCTTATGATAAACCCAAAGGCGCCTGTAATCGTAATCGAGTTCCGGATAGCCGTCCAATTGCACGCCGACACTGTGGCAAGTGCAAAGGCCCCAGCAGCGCGTTGAGAAAAATAGAGGCGAGATGCCACCGCTCCACATTTCCTCCGGAAAGTTTCGAGACCATATCTGGTATTCGTCGGTCGCATCATCATTTCCTTGAACAGAGGCGGTTACTTCCGCATCCCATGAGAAGTCAACGCCGGTAACTGGCCGGGCCTGAAGAATATAAAATTGACCGTCCTGAAATGCCCACTCGATATCCTGCGGAAAGCCATCATAAGCTTCCATAATAGTGCGGCCTATTTCGCAAAGTTGTATTACCTGGTCATCGGTAAGGGTTGGTTTTTCCCGTTCCGCTTTTGGAACGTCCAAATGAAGCGTTCCATTGCCCGTTTTAGGGTCACGGATGATTTTTGTCTCTTTACTTCCAATAGTTCGCTCCAGCACTTTCAGCCGATGGGTTCTTAGTGACGGGCGCGGCTGGTCCGGGCTAAAAAGCCAGGTGGGGTTGGATGTGTAAACATATCCGGAGTCGGTCGTTATCTTTTTGGGCTGAAAATTAGCGTGTTTGGTTTTGTCGTAATCGAGGTAAGGTTTGTAGGCGTTAACGGGGTTTTTAACGATATATTCGTCCGGTGTAACGGCGCCGGAAACCACCGATTCACCCAAGCCCCAGCTCGCATTGATGAGCATTTCGTCGGTTGCCGTGTTGATCGGGTTGGCGGTAAATAAAACGCCGGCGACTTCGGATTCCACCATCGTCTGGACCACGACGGCGATGGATGTCTTGAAGTGGTCGAATCCCTGACTTTTACGGTAGGATACCGCTCTGGCCGTCCACATGGAAGCCCAACACCGTTTCACGGCGTCGAGAAGGTTTTCAACCCCTTTAATGTCGAGATAGGTATCATGAAGCCCGGCAAAAGAAGCGCCTTCCAGGTCTTCTGCCGTGCCGGATGATCGGACGGCTACATAAATGTCGCCGCCCAGCTTTTTATAGCCCTCTTCAATCGTTGCGGCGACATGGGCCGGAATATTTTCCGCCATAATGCGATGTCGGATATCCGAAACGCAGCTCTCCAGTTGATGCGGCACCTCATATATAACCTTGCTCAAAGAATCGGCAATATGCTCTTTCAATCCTTTGTTTTCAACAATATGCGCGGAATAGGCGGTTGTACCGATAACGAAGCCCGGGGGCACAACAAACCCTTTTTGCGTGAGTCGCCCCAGGTTGGCGCCTTTACCACCGACTTTAGCCAAATCTGTAGATTCAGGGTCGGAAAACCAAAGAACATGCGATTCCATCGTTTTACTCCTCTCTAATTCCTTATTTTTCGTGGTTATGATAGCAACTAAGTGTTGCTAATCTGATTTATCCGCAAAATCGGTATTGTTTCGATCATGATACCCGGGTTAGAATTTGATTTGGATGACAGCCATGATGTATACCCTCGGCTCCGTGAAACCATCGCAGATATAAAGCGTATGTCGGCATCCACTTTAGCAAACTATTTTAAGGCATTGGTGTCGGATCGCCAAGAGCAAAACCAGGACAAAATCGTTAGCAACCAGAGGAATCTGAGCGCACAACGCGGTTTGAACGGTCCGGAACAGCGTTGAATGAAACAGTGTCCGATATCTCACCATATGAACCCGAAACCCGTTTTTTGAAGTTTTAGATAGCCTCTACATTTTACAATTGAAATGCAATGTTAGTGCCAAAATATCTTCGACAGGCTGCGGCATCAGAAAAATGGAAATGATACGCCACTGCCTCCTTTGTGGCCGTTAAGCGGATAGAAAGTATGATTTTAGAGAGTTAGGTGTCTCCTTGGGTGTTAAAAAAAAAGCAGGCCGGCAATTTGAGTAAGCGCATGTGTCGATGACAATTCATATAAAAGATTTGTGAGACATAGCAGCCGGTCAAATTAATACAACGTTGTTGTTGCAATAAGATCGTTCAAAAAAATTAATGTAGAAATTCATTTGGCAGCCGATAGATGGATGCCGCGAAGGCTATTTAAATAAGGTAGGGAAAATTGAAGGACTCGAAAAAATTCGGATTTCAGACGACTTTGTAAATAGCTCAAGATCAAGGCGCGCAAAATCCAGAAGAATGAGGCGTACTTATGGTCCGCCGCAATGATGAGGGATGCAGCGCAACGCGGATATTGGGCTTTTTACGAAATCGTCAAAATTGGCGTTACAATGAAAATTAGTAAGCGCGTGATGTGCGAGAAAAGCGCTTTATGTGCGATTCGCGCACATGGGTATTATAAGCCTTTTTAGTAGCGTACATATGGGTTGCATATTCATAATGCATATTTATCAGTAATAAATACAATGTGTTGAATTCAAAACACCCTTTCTATTTTGCAAAATCACAGCCGAGCTGGCATTTTCAAAAGCATGATGAATGTTACCACCCGAGAAGCACGAGGTTCTGTGTAAATCTCACAGGATTTCAGTATATACAACCCATACGATGTATGGGCGCGAATGAATTAAAGCTTATGGCATAATTCGTGCTAATCAACAATAACAGTCACAAATAAAAAATCCCCATTTTATAAAAAATACATTCTCTCGCTGCCGAATCTGATGGCACACGAATAAGCAATGCGATAGCTATCTGCTGGTGGGTTATCGAAGTGCAAAAAAATATGCTCAGTAGAGCGATGACTTAAAAAAAACCTATTGTAACTACTTAGGTATTCAGAATTCAGGAGCCAGAATTCAGAATGAAACACAAAGCACCAATATCTTCATGCAACTGTATGAATCCGGCTGCCTTCAGTTGTATTTATTCTGAATTCTGTCTCCTGGATACTGGTCAGTTACAACCTAATTCATTATCACCACGTCAATTTGGCAAACAAGCAGATGGCAAATACAAAGAAGATAACAGGGCAAAACCATTTGAAAATGCGATAAATATCGAAAATAATCATTCAGTTGATAGTTAGGTATACAGGGAAAGGAGAAGAGTGGTCATGTTAATCTTAAACCAAAAGGGGGGGCAAGCTATGAGAGTCAAGGGCTTTGCAAGATTGTTGATCGCAATTTTGCTACTGGTGGTGTCCGGTTATTTCAGTTCGCTGTATGCAGGGAGCAATTATCAAGAGGTGCAGGCAAAGCTGTTCGAACAGATACCCGTCAAACCGGGGGATACCGTCAATGCTTCGAACTGGCAATCGGTGAAAGATTTACTGCCGCCATCCATGGTTGAATGGGTCAAGGACGGTAAGCTTGAAATGAAAATCGGGGAAATTCAATACGAATTTTCCGCTGATGACGCATATAAAAAACGATGTGCGGCAAATGCGGGCAAATATGCGTTGAATGAAAATAAGTCCGTTATTGACAAACGTAGCGGAGAAATTCCCAAGTACATTGAGGGGCGTCCGTTTCCGACCATCTATGAAGAATGGAAGAATGACCCGGACGCGGGGATCAAAATCATGCACAATGTCTTTCTGGATGTTTCCAGATCGGGTGCAACGGTTGTTGATTTTGATATTAACTGGGTCAATTCAGAAAAGATGGAGCGCGGGTTGGCGGGAAATTTTAGTCGTTACTTTTTCTGGAACCGACCCGACGGACAACAGCAAAACCCAAACGATTATAGTTATTTGGAGCTGTATTTTATCAGTCAACCGCCGGATTTGAACGGCATGATGACATTGTCAAAACGATATCTTGAATTCCAAACCGATGACTATTTTGCCTATGTTCCTTCCATCAGAAGGGTGAAAAAGCTCTCCGGGGCCGCCCGCTCCGATCCATTCGCAGGTTCCGATTTTGTTCTGGATGATTCCAACGGATGGGAAGGGAAGAACGAGTCCATGACGTGGAAAGTGCTTGACCGCAAAATAATTCTGATGCCGCTGCAGGAAAATACGCTGGATGAGCCGATAAAGGGGTTTCAAAATGAAAGCGGGGCCTGGGCAATGGATATGCGTCGCAAGTCCGTTAAAGCGGCTTGGGAGGTGCCGGGTAACAAGGAACTGGCCTGGATGCCGACCAACGTGGTGTGGGTTCCCAGAGACATGTTTGTCATCGAAGGAATGCCGCATGATAAGTACTACAATTACGGCAGACAGATCATGTATGAGGATACCACTGTCGGCGGTGTTTACAAAATTGCCTACGATAAGGCCCTTACTTACTGGAAAACCCTGGTGACCGTGCCGGTTCCCGCGGTGTGGGGCGGTGATGACGGCAAGGCCTACCGGACTTTCTGCTCCCGAAGCTTCTTCCTGATCGTGGATGATAAAACCCAGCATGCCTGTACCACTCATTATGCGCGTAATTTGGACGGAAATGAATACCGGCATACTTACGGTGATCCAAACGTCAGACAAGGCAATTTCTCCGAGTCGATGATGGGAACCAAGAGCCGGTAATGTGAAACAGTGGATCAACGCTGCCTCATTCTTTAATAAGGGGGCAGCGTTGATTCGATAAATAAAATTATAATGTATTCAATAAAGAGATAATTTTGTTGGGTGAACAGAGGGATATCAAATGAATATACTTTTCCCTGTAGTACGTTTCAGCGATGTGTCGGAAAAAGTCGCGCCTTTCGTGGAATATTATTCCAGATTATGCGACTCCAAGGTTTTCGTATTAAGGGTAGAGCCGGCGATCGATCAGTACATTGAGATGCGGCTTAAGGAAGCGGGCGAGTGGCTTGAAGAATTTATCACGCAAAACCTGGCAAATTGCACCATTGCGCGGTCCGATTTTGTAGCAGGTGATCCGGCGGCTGAAATCATCAAATATGTCGACAACCATCAAATTGACATGGTGATCATCGGCACGCATGGAAGGCAAGGGTTGAAAGATATTCTTTTTGGCAGTGTCGCCAAAGATGTCATCAGCAAGTCTTCGGCGCCCGTATTGACGGTGAATCCCCATCGGCTGAGCGATTCCTATATGTCAAGAAACGAAGCGTGCTTTCAAAGCTTTTCAACGTGTCAAAACAAAAAACCGTAAGCATGGCAAGACGAAATTGAGAAGGAATGTCGTGATGAGATCGTTTAATGGGAAAAGTATACTTCTTGTTTGGGTGTTGTGGTGTTTCGTGGGGATGAATTCACATTGGGATCTTGCCGATGCCAAACCGGGAAGAATCCCCGCCAAATCGTTGAGTTATAATTTTTATGATATCTGCCGCGTTGATGACCAGAACTTCTGGGTGTGCGGAAAGTCCGGGTTACTTTATCGGACGCAAGACGCCGGCCTGACATGGGAGCGGATGCGTATTGGTGCCGACCAGTCCCTTTTCGGCGTCGTTTTTCTGAGCGAGACCCGCGGCATCATCGTCGGGCAAGAGGGGCTGGTAATGGCGACGGACGATGCGGGAAAGACGTGGGAAAAAGTGAATACCCCTGCGGATCAAGCGCTCCTGACCCTGGACTTTTATGATGATCGGCACGGCATGGCCGCCGGAGACTGGGGGAAGATTATTGCCACAAATGATGGCGGAAAGACATGGCGAAACGTGTCCCTGGAAGAGGATATCCTGCTGTACTGCATTAAACTGACAGGTCCCGAAGAGGCCTGGATGGCCACTGAAATGGGGAGAATATACCACACCACGGATGGCGGAAAGACCTGGGATAAACAGGCACTGGCATACGGCACATTAACCGCGATCGACTTTGATAACTGTGGTAACGGAGTGGCCGTTGGAATTGAGGGACTTGTCCTTCGAACCACCGATGGGGGGAAAACCTGGGAGAGCAGCACCATCACGAAAGAGTCCCTTTATAATATAAGGTTCAATGATCGAATAGCGCTCATCGTTGGAGATGCCGGCACCATTTTTTATCAGGTCCCGGAGCCGAAAAAGGAATGCCCGATAGGGGGCGTCTGGATCGGGGACAATTGGAAACCCATTAAGGTGCCGGTCGAGCTTCGGGCGAACTGGTTGCAATGCATTGAACTCAAAGGCCCGCAGCAGTTTATAATCGGCGGTGCGCGGGGATCTATTTCCTATGTTCACGGCACAACATTGATTTGGCCCGGGGCCGGCGAATAAATGCGCTAAAGCGCTGTATAGTGGTCATCACATCATCACCGGGTATTCCCGAGAATATCCTAATATGAAACGGCGGTTCACTGCCGGCATATTGGGTCCTAAGTAAATAAATTTTAAGGAGTCAACCGATGGAGGAGAGCGGCGGAAAATTCTGGGCCAGCATCGTTGAACGGCAGTTGAAGTATCGATACTGGGTCATGGCCGGAATGATTGTATTAACCTTGTTTTTTGCCCAGGAGATATTTTTCAAACTCAAGATTGAGACGAACTTTTTTGAACTTTATCCACCGAAACATCAATATATCCAGTTGTATAAAGAGTTTCGAAAGATGTTCGGATCCGCCAACGAGATGACCATCGTTCTAAAAAGAACGGACGGCAAGGACATCTACAATCCGGTCACCATGCGTAAGTTGGACGAATTGACGCAAGGCGTCCTTAAAATAAAAGGCGTCAATCCGCTTCAGGTTACCTCCGCCACCCATCCCAAGGTCAAACAGATCATGATCGGGCAGCTCGGCGTGGATGTTCAGCCGTTAACCTATCCGGCGGTAAAGGGATATCCTTCAAACGAAGAAGAGTGCGACATTTTCAGGAAAACGGTCTACGGGCAAGACGGTATTCGCGGGTTTTTCATCTCCCTCGACGATAAATCCGCGGCCGTGTATGCAGCCTTCTGGGAGGAAGGCCTGGACTTCGATTATCTTTTTACCACCGTCAATGAACTGACCGCAAGTGTGTCGGATGAAGCCCATGAATGCCAGGTCAGCGGGTATCCCATGCTCTATGCATGGATGGCGCACTACAAACTCCAATTGATGCTTGTATTGCTGGTAACCATGCTGCTGATGATGGTCACGCTGATCGTGTATTTTAGAAGTCTTAGAGGGCTTGTGATTCCGGTTGTTTCTGGCATCCTGAGTGGCATTTGGGGATTGGGCTTTGCAGGCGTGATGGGATATAATATCGATCCATTGCTGCTGGTCGTTCCGGTGTTGCTTTCCGCAAGAGCCCTGTCGCACTCCTGCCAGTGCATGGATCGATTTCACCAGGAGTTCGCCGTCATAGGAGACAAAAACAAAGCCATTGTAAAAGCGTATTCGGCGGTTTTCGCACCATGCCTCGTCGGCGGGTTTACGGACGGGCTTGGGTGTCTGACCATCTGTATCGCCACCATCCCGCTGATGCAAAAGCTGGCTTATGTCGCCAGTTTCTGGGTAATCAGCATTCTGATGTGCGTTACCATCCTGAATCCGATTATACTTTCCTTTCTGCCGGCGCCGCCGATAGAGGAAAAGGTTAAAGTCAGAAACTGGCTGGGGAAAAGAAAATTTTCGGTTTGGAGTATTGTTTATCAGAAAATCATGGACTTTATCCTGGGGTTGTCCGGACCAAGAATGAAATGGGTGACCTTGGGTGTCATTATTGTTTTGGTGTCCGGCGGGTTTTACACGGCCATGCATCTGAAAATCGGGGATTCGAGTGCCGGCGGGGCCATTTTATATTCGGACCATCCTTATAATGTGGCCGCCAAGACCATGAACGAAGGCTTCCTGGGTGACTCCAAACTGGTGGTGGTGCTGAAGGGCAGGGAGAAAGGTGCCATCAAGGATCAACAGACCCTGAACACAATGGAAAAGCTCGGGGACTTCATGCAGAACAATATCCCCAATGTCGGCGGAACCGCCAGCCTTGCCGACATGGTTCGGAATATCAACCGAATGTATCATGACGGGGTTCCCAAATGGGAGATGGTGCCGCAAGACAGCAAAACCCTGGGGCAGATCTACTTTATGCTTGCAGGTGGCATGGCGCCGGGCGAGATGGACATGAAGGTCAGCATGCCGGATTACACCGACTCCAATGTCACGGCGTATTTCAGAAATTACAACCATGCAACCATCAAACAGGCAATTGAAAAAACATCGGAATTTGCGCAAACGGTCAATGCGGATCCCAATTCAAAAGTAGATATCAAGTTGGCCGGTGGTATTTTAGGGATTTTAGCTGCCGTAAATGAGGAAGTGGAATGGTCCTACTGGGCGATTTTTATCGTCATTTTCACTAGTATTTTTCTTTTATGTGCTATTACCTACCGCTCATGGAAAGCGGCGCTGATCCTGATACTCCCGGTTTACGTTTCCCAGGTGGTCTGTGAGATGTTTATGATGTTGAATCATATTGATCTGAACATTGACAGCTTACCGGTGGCTTCTGTCGGCGTTGGTGTTGGAATCGACTATGGCATATATTTGATGAGCCGACTAAAAGAGGAGTGCGCCAAAACAAACGATTTTGAACTGGCCAAACTAATGGCGCTGACTACCACCGGAAAAACCATCATGTTCACTGCGATTACGCTGATGCTCGCGCTGATTCCCTGGCTCTTTTCATCCATCAAGTTTCAAGCGGAGATGGGGATATTGATCCTTGTCTTGATGGTGTTCAATATGATCGGTGCCATTGTATTTTTGCCGGCCCTGACGGCGGTTTTTAAACCCAATTTTGTCAAGCGAATGGGGACGACGGAACCTATAAATAAAACTGCAATTGCAGTTGGATAGCCCATGCGTCTATGAATTAATAGCGACCTGAAAGCCGATAGGATTCATAGGGTAAATAGAAAAGAAAAGAATAAGCAAAAGAGGCTTGGCAGTGAACGTGAATGAGGAATCACATAAAAAGAGGAGGGGAGAGTTATGCGTCAAAAAATTAGTGTCGTGGTTGCAGCATTCGCTGTAAGCTTGTTCCTTTTTCAAATGGGTAACGCCGCGTTGGCAAGGATCAGTGGGTTTGATACGGAATTCCACGGGCATTTGCAGTCCAGCTTTACGCTTCGGGACACCACCGGAATGCAGTATGGTTTTCTGGACCAAACAGAAGGGGTTCAAGCCTTGCAGGAGTTGCTGCTTGACCTTGCGGTAAGTCCCAATTATGTCGGGCTAAAACCCGATTATAGAATTGAGAAGATATTTTTTCGGTATCGCGGTGCCTATGATGCAATTTTTGATCTTCGGCAGGAAGAATATAAGGGTGTCAGAGACAGTGGATATAGCAGATTTGATTTGGATAAGGATGATCTCAAGTTTGAGAATGATATGCGGGAGATCTTTATCGACATGGTGGCGGAACCTTCGGGCTCACAGTTCAGATCCAACTTGCGATTGGGCCGTCAGATCGTGCAATGGGGCGAGTCGGACGGTTTCAACCTGATCAATGTGGTCAACCCGAATGACTACCGAAGACAATTGTTTTTTGCAAACCCTGAAGATCTTCTTGCCCCCTTGTGGATGGGAAGGTTGGATATGAAAACCGGCGGTGGCGGTACCTTCAAGGAATTTAACCTGCAGTTGCTCGCAATTCCGGATATCCGACCCAATATTTGGGCGCCCATGGTGCCCACTGATGCGGCTCCTTACGGGATTTGGTTTGAAGAGATAGGGATTGAGGTAAGGCAGGATCAGGTGCGAAGCAGCGGTGTGGAGAATATGGAGGGGGGAGTCCGGCTGGGCACCGTCATTGCCGATACGAATATTTATTTATACTATTTCGACGGGTGGCAGCATGAGGGGATTTGGGGAAGATTGCTTTTAGACCCCACATCCATTGCGACGGACGGATACATGACGCTGGCGCATCCCAGGGCACAAACCTACGGATATTCTTTTGCCACCTTCATTGATCATGGCGGCTTTGTTTTCCGCGGGGAAGGGTCCTTGACAAAGGGAGCCGCGACGTTTGATCTGTCATCGCCCAATCTCCGGTCAGAGCATGACCACTATCAAGCGTTATTGGGGTTTGATAAGGACTTTTCCCAGGTGGTGCCGGGCACGGATTCAGCATTGGTAACCAATTTACAAATATACTACAGTCATATTTCCGGTATTGAAGATGATCTGTCGATATACCCCGTAGCGGTACCGGATAATTGGCGAGCCACCCTGGTGCTTCAGACAAATTTCTGGAATGGCAGAATTACGCCGTCGCTGTTTTTGCTATACGATTTTGAAGGTGTTGCCTTGTGCAATCTCAGTCTCAATTACACCATTGATGACCATTGGTACATGGGCGTTACGTCAATGAGCATTTGGGGGGATACGAACAATGCTTCTCCATGGATGCCGTACATCGAAACCGCAAGCGAGTTGAACTTTAAGGTGGGTTGGAGATGGTAATTAGGGACTAAAAGGGTCAAGACCGCCCGAATACGGGCGGTCTGAAAACCTGATCCGAAATGGCATGTTCACTGAATTGAAATTTACTCATATTATTAAAAGGAATGTGAATATGAAAAAACAATATTTGTCCGTCGGCGTAGTTTTGGTGATATTTTTTTGCGCGATGTTGACAAACATATCAACTGCGTTCGCAACTAATGAACCGGAAACGGTATTGGTAAAAATTAATTCTTCTGAAGGCGGGGATAAATTAATCCCGTCACCGGAAACCGTCAATGTAAATAAAAACGCCATTGTTGTCTGGATGAACGCAGTCTCAATGAGAGAAGTCAAGTTAATTTTTGAAGACGGGAAAACATGCCAGGATGTCGTGTTAAATCCGAATATGCGGATCGCTGGGTTTTTTCTTGATTCCAAAGGGTGTTATTCAACCAGTTTTATGGATTACGCCTCCACAACCTCGCTTCAGTTTCCGCAGTCCGGGACATTCGAATACAAGTTGTTGTCCGAAGATGGAAAAATGTCTGGAATGGGAAAAGTTGTTGTCAAATAAAGATATTGCTGATGGATTTAGAGGCGTGATGCTTTCAATAAAAGCGCCTCTATGAGCAACAAGGAAGGTATTGAATTTGAATCACTGTTATTGCGTGTGTATCAGGTTGATTACAAATTCACCCTTGAAACAGTTTTCTGGAAGCTATCCGTTTGCGGATAGGGCCTTTTATGGTGAGCGATTTAATACCCGTAAGGATCACGCAGCATCAACTTCATTATTTGAAATTAGACCCTACGTGACAACCTCGAAGCAGGCCAGATAACAAGGCGCAATTAAACTCAAAGATTTCGCACAAAGGAAGTGGAAAATCTTTTTGAGGCCATTGACAGCGCGGGGAACTGGCCTTGCTGTGGGTATGTGCAACCCCCATTCGTGCTTTCCAATGGTTATTTTAAAAATAATTCCTGAAATGACAGGATCATTATAGATGAAAACAACAAAAATATACCGGCTAATAAAAGTCCCAAATGGGTAGATGTAATAAAAATTGAAAATTCAAATATTTGGCTGTTATGTAGTATTTTTTGGCAGTAAGGAGAGAACATAATGATAAAAGTTGACAAAAACAATCCGAGCAAGGAGTTTATAGAAACGATCCGTCGACGGTTTCCAATAGAAAGTGAAATCGATCGCATATTGACCAGCAAAATGAATAGAAGACCCGGGAAAATGTTTTCGCCGTTGACTCTCGAATCGTTGTCCAAGAATTTAGAGCAGTTTATTCGAAGTAAATACGATCAACCTTTCAAAATTTCCGATGTGGATTGGTTGCCGGGGGGGGCCTCGAAGTTGCAGGTAGGGTTTATTCTAGAGTGGGGGCCCCCGGGCGATAAGGTTCATACGCCCATGGTGTTGCGAATGGAGCCTGAGGAATCGATTTGTGAATCCAGCCGCTCACGGGAGTTTCAAATTATTAAGGCGTTTGAAGGAACTGTGCCGGTTCCTCCCGTTTACTGGGTAGATGAACAAAAAGATTATATGCCACTTCCTGCGCTTATCTACGGATTTGTTGAGGGTGTTACAAAACCCAAAAACGCTGTTAGAAACGTCACGGGTGTGGGGTTGAATGTTGGCACCCGATTAAGAAAGATTCTGACACCGCAATTCATTGGGCATCTTTCAATAATACACACATGCGATTTTAAGGAATTCGAGCTGAAAAATTTTGATTGCCCCAGAGTCGGCACTACAGAAGCCGCCTTGTGGGCCGTGAATTGGTGGGAGAGAGTCTGGGAGGAAGACGCGGGCGAAGATGTGCCTTTATTGCGGTACACTGCCGCCTGGCTGAGGGACAACCTGCCGATAACCGATCGGTTATCAATTGTTCATGGAGATTTTCGCACCGGGAATTGGCTTTTCAGGGAGGAAGATGGAAAAATAACGGCCTGGCTTGATTGGGAACTTGCCCATATTGGTGACCGGCATGAGGATTTGGGATGGGCCATGCTTTCTGCTTTCGGGCATATGGACGAAGATGGAAAAAAATTCCTGGTAGGCGGATTGCTGCCTGAAAAAGAGTTTATAGATGCTTATGAGAAAGCCAGCGGAACAAAGGTTAACCCGAAAACGCTCTATTTTTACCGCATTCAGGCGCTTTACAAGAGCATTGTGATAACGCTTGGAACAGGGTATCGAATCGCTAAAATGGGAAAAACCCATCAAGATGTCCTTGTCGCGTGGCTTATGGGCGTGGCTCCTGTATTGCTGGCTGATCTTTCAGAACTACTCGAAAAAGGAGAATGATATGCAAATGCAGCCCGATTTTCAAATGACTGTCATGATAAAATCGCTAAAAGATACCATTATTCCTGCAATAAATCAGAATAACAAACTTGCGATAGAGCAAGCGAATCTGGTAATGGGCATGCTTGGCATTATGGAACAGCGAAACAGTTTGCATTTTCGTTACACCCGAGATGAGCTCGAACGGATTCTTGGGTTATCTGAATTGCTAAAAAAAAAAATTAAGGGTGGGCTAAAAACGAAAGAAGCGCTGGAAGAATTGGCATCTGTTGAATCGGTAGCTAACGATGTGCTGGGTCGTGCCCTTGCTGAGCCTACGGAGCTTGTCAATGCAGTTCTATTGTTAAGGGACGTTGTTGGAGTCGTAATTCAGGCAGTATTTACAGACGGTGAAGAAGAAAGCAAAATGGTGGCGCGGGAAAATATTCTTTCCAATGCCAAAGAACAACTATTGCGTGAAAGATCCTGGTTGATCATGCAGGGATGGGAAGTTGATCCAACGAAAATTCCGCCGGTTGAGAGCCTGATCGGAGCAGAACATTAACATTGGCGCCGATGTTTTTTGGGCTCTACTACCTATTTTCAACCAAAATGGCGTTGACTTAGGCAATAAACTGGATAACCGCTGGTTAATTGACCCTAATTCCTTAATGGTGATCACTCACTTCAGAACTTCTGACATGGCCTATTTAAATTACTGATCTTATTTGACAGGTGGTAAAATATGGCGCAAATTGTGATGCAACAAAAATGGAGATTTTAGCCGTGGGGGGAGATGCATGAGGCGATGCCGGCTTTCAGCGCTAATGAATCGGTGCGCTATGCCGGCGTTTTGCTGGCGCTTCCGGTTCTTTGTCAGTTGGGTCTGCTGGAAGGAGCGAAGAAGGTATATGGATGCCCGCGGACATCCTGCCCGGTAAGACGGCCGGAATATTGTCGGTCAATTTTTATCCGATGGCCAATCCGCGGTTTAATGGGACACTAAACAAACTGTGCGAGATTATGAATCAAGAAGAATTTCTGTTTCCCCAGACCCGGCTAAAAATTATCTTTGACGCTATGGCTGTTGTATCTGGAATTGCGCCATGTCAGGAGTTCTGAACTTAAGACAGGCAGAGAGCACCATTTAGAAAATTCTTGTAATAATTGAAGGCGCCACCTACTTTGGTACCGGGGGTTAAGGGCTATCGCCCCCTGTGCCTTTTCTATTTTTTGATTTCACTGATCTGAATCACGGGTTGAATGTCGGTATAGTTGGGAATATCCGCCATCATCGCTTCGGCATGGGGTTCAAAGGCGCTCTGATACGCCGCTACTGAATCAAAATAGAGATGACCCATGGCGCAATACATTGGGCGTGATCCGGGCGCTGCGCCTCCCAGGCCCTGTTCTATTTCAACGCGTTTACATGCAGCGCCCAGCTTTTGTTGGACCATGGGAATATGCTTATGGCAGTAATAGTCCATATCAAATTTTTTGCCTTCTTCGTTCGGATAAAACACGCTGACCTTGATCATTTACGTTTTCACCTTTCTGGTTTTGGTTATTGAACCGGTGCTTGCGGTGTTGCTTTTTCGGTACATCAAGACATACTGGTTTTGGCTTGTTATGGCACAAACTGTCAAGAACGAAAACATGACCCGTTTGGGAAATTCAGGGATATTGCAACAACGCCTTGTCCCATGGATTGGCCGTGCACACCGCTGATGAAGGCCAGTTTAAAAAAATTACGGTTAAAAGACCATGGAGTTGGTTGCAAATTGGGCGGACAGAGCGTACAATGCGACAAAAATCGCAGACAATAATTCAAAGGAGACGCTTATGAAGACAGCTGTGATTGGTGGTGGCCCTGCAGGATGTGCTGCGGCCTATACGCTAAGAAAACGCGGTCACGAGGTCCGCCTTTTCGAAGCCCAGGATCATGTTGGTGGTCGAACGAGTCAGCTCAAAAAGAATGGCTTCAGCCTCGGCACGGGCGCGCTCTTTCTGATGGGGGGCATCTATCCCCGTACCAATGCGATCCTCAAGGAACTGGGCCACTATGATGATCTTGTTCCCTGGAAGGGAAAGACCCACCTTGTCGATCGGGACAAGCAGCGCTACACGGTTGGTTTCGACAAGATCGGGAGTTTTCTCAATCTGCCGACGTTTTCCCTTCGCGACAAGCTGCATATTGTCATGAAGGTAGCGGGGCTCTTTCTTTCCCCCGGGCCAAAAGGCGGCTTTGACGGTGCTGAACTGGCGAAGTTTGACAGAAACGAGAATCTGGAAAGCTGGTCGCGACGAATTCTCGGCGAAAAGGGGCATAACTACATTACGGTTCCGTATATGGGTTTTTTGTATGCGGTGCCGATGGCGTGGCTTTCAACTCCTTTGTTGCATGCGATCATTCTGCAGTTTTATAAAATGGCGCTGTCGGTGCCGCCGGGCGGTATCGGTCAGGTGTGCGACTGGATGGTCGAGGGAACCCCAGGCCTTCAGCTTTATCTTTCAACCCCTGCGGAAAAGGTTACGCGTAACGACAAGGGATTTACGGTAATCGCCAAGGGAGAGTCCTATGATGCCGACGGCGTGGTTGTGGCGCCGGAACCCGGTGTGGCGGCGGATGTACTCCAGGACTTGATTCCCGCTGAATCTATCAAAAAACTTCGGGAGTGCCGCTATTCCGAATACGCCCACGTACAGGTGTGTTACGAGAAAAACCCCTGGCCCGATTTTCCCGTCGATATCGCGTTGCCTGCAAATGACCTGCGCAATTGGGGCGCCTGTGTGCTGGGAAGCCGTCGCAACCCCGGTTCGGTTCCCAAGGGGGGGGAAGCGGTCGGCGTTTACTTTTACACGCCACCTTTGGCGCGCATGACTGACGAAGACATCAAGAATGAGGCGCTGATGGCGGTGACGGAAGTCTTTGGCGCTGCGCCGCCGCCAAGCTTCGTGGAGTTGTTCCACTATAAACGCGGCCTTTCCATTGCAGGGCCGGGCCATTACGGTACGCTGAACTCCCTGCACAAGGAAATGCCCAAGGGCATTGCCCTGGCCGGCGATTATTTCGCTCACGCCGGTGTTGAAGCCGCCGTTTTGAGCGGTGAGCGAGCCGCCAACCGGCTGATGGATGCGTTGTAGCCGCTGCTTATCCGCTTCAGTCGATAGGGGAGGGTGCGGCATCGTGCGGCAAGGCGGATCGAATAAAGGTTTTCCCCGGTTCTTTTTTACATGAAATTGCCTTGCCGCACCCACTGCAGTTTAAGTTGAGCTGCATTCGGGAATCGATGGTAAACCCACCGGGGGTGAAATCGATATGAAGGGGTTGCCCCAGGTCCAGTAATGATTTTTCGATGACAAAGGTTAACTTTCCATAATGATATGCCCTATCATCACGCCGGATGGTATCGGTGACCAGTGCCAGTTGTTGCCCGCTGCATGCATTGGTTAGCGATATTCGAACGGGTTCTATTTTCTTTCCTTTAAAATAGCGTAAAACCTGCTTTTGAGCCTCTTCCGTGATGGTAACCATAATGCCTCAAAGGGGGGATTCGGGCCGGACACACGCTCCGTTCCCGGGGTATAGTTGATTATGTTGGGCAGCGCCGTCATTCATTGCCATCCTAACCCGGCAAAGCCGGAAGCTGGACGCCATGCATGCTGGGATGCTTGGCAGCTAACAACCTTCTGCAATCATACACACTTTTTCGGGCATGTTTCTGATAACGGGTTTAAATATTAAGGAAACACTATCGGCGGCTTCGGAAGCCGGCCGGTTTCATGCCGACCGTGTCCCGTCGGCATTTATAACAAATCTCTTGGCTGTTCGCCAGTGCCCATTCATCGCTATGCCGACGATCCGGTATTGAAGGGACATGGAGAACAGCCTGTCAGCGCTGGTGGTGCCCATTGCCGGTTTGGTCAAAATAAAACCAACACCTTCGCTTGTAAATATGATATCTGTGGCCAAAAGGCTGACCCGAAAACATCTTTTCATTTAAGTATTTGTTGCGATAAGCCGGGTGCGCGGCCGAAACTATTTGATAGCCGAACTCATATGATCCTACTTGATTCCGTTACAAAAAAATTTGGCGCCGTTACCGCAGTCGATCATGTTTCATATGCGGTCAAAAAGGGAGAGTCCTTCGCCCTGCTCGGGCCCAACGGTGCCGGAAAAACAACCATTGTCCGAATGCTTCTCGGATTTATCAACCCTTCCGCAGGCAGGATTACCATCAACGGACGTCCTGCAGTGGACCCGGAATCCCGAAAACCTATCGGCTATGTCGCAGAACAGCACATGATGCCGCCATATCTTTCCGGCGTTGAATATCTCTTGCGGCATGCGTCTTTAATCGGGCTTTCCAGGCAAGACGCCGGAAAGGAAGTTGAGCGCGTTCTCGAGATCATTTCCATGAAGGGGCAGGAAAAGAAAAAAGCCGCGGCCTACTCGAGGGGCATGAAACAGCGCATCGGTTTGGGGGCCGCCCTGCTGGGGAAACCGGAATTGCTGATACTCGATGAGCCCATCTCCGGGCTCGATCCGATCGGCATTCGCGATTTTCGAAAAATTCTTGAAACCCTTCACGACAAAGGGATGACGGTGATGTTAAATTCCCATTTGCTCTCGGAGGTGGAAAAAACATGTGAAACGGCGGCGATCATGTACAAAGGGAAAATCCTCGTCAAAAACACCATTCACGCCATCGTGAAAGATCACGAGACACTCGAGGATGTTTTTTTTCGATTCGTAGAGCATGAAAATGAATAATGTCCTCAAAATTACCGGCTATACCATGCGGGACCAGATGCGGCATAAAAGCGTATATGTCCTTCTGGGGCTTTCCATTCTATTCATATGGATGATCCGTGGATGTTATGACGGCGGATATGCGGTGAATGGAAAAATGCTGGATAACGCGACCGTTGCCTGGCATGTTTCAAAAATTGTTTTTCATCTGATTGCCGTTGGCATGTTTCTGATGGCGGCCATGCTTTCCATGAAGATATTCAGCCGGGATCAGGAGGATGGCAGTATGGTGTTATTTCTTTCCCGGCCGGTTCATAGATGGCAATATGTCCTTGGCCGGGTTGCCGGCACCTGGACACTTTGCCTGGCGTTCATGTTCCTTCTTCACTTAACGATCTATTTGACGGTATGGACCAAAACGGGGACCCTTATTTCGGGATACTTGATCGCTTCATTGGTCTGTTCGATCAACCTTCTTTTCGTGATTGCCTGCGTCTGTTTTTTGTCTCTTTTTATGCCGGACGTTATCAGCGCCTTGTTTACGTTGGCAATTTTGTTCATCGGGTTTATTTCAGATGGCGGGTATCAGATTATCACGAGTGATATCGTAAGATCCGCTGCCCCATCGCTGAGCCCTTCGGAACCCGGGGTGTGGCGGATGTTATACCCCAAGGTGTTTATGGTGCAGGCCTATGCGGATGCCCTCATCAGCAAAAGCGAATTCCATAATATGGGGCCTTTTCATCCCCTGCTAAATCTTTTCTTTTTTATTCTTCTGATCATGGCGTTATTGTTGGGCCGATTTAATCAAAAAGAGATTTGATTCGCTACCTGCGAACGCTTTGATTGACATCAAGGGGAAAATAGTCGAAACACGGATTCGAAAAGAGTTTCCCGATAACGACGATTGTATTTTGGAGGAAAAACATGGCGCTGTTGACCATAAATGAGAAGACCTGCAATAAGGACGGCCTTTGTGCGGCGGTATGCCCGATGGGCATCATTGAGTTTTCGCAGGGCGAGCTGCCGTCACCATCCGTTGATGCCGAAGACCTGTGCATTGGTTGCGGCCATTGCGTGGCGGTGTGCCCCACGGCCAGCATGTCCCATCGAAAGATGGCAGCGCAGCAGTGCCCGCCCGTTCAACCCGAGTTGAAGCTGACGCCGACGCATTGCGAGCACTTTCTGCGGAGCCGGCGATCCATTCGGGTGTACAAAGACAAACCGGTGCCCCGAAATGAAATGACGCGGCTTATTGAGATGGCAAGTCATGCGCCCTCGGGACATAATTCCCAATGCCCCCAGTGGCGGGTGATCGACAGCCCGGCGCAAAATAAAAAGCTGGCGCAACTGGTTATCGACTGGATGCGGGGAATCATTGAAAAACATTCACAGATGGCCGCGGACATGCAGTTACCCCATGTCATTCGCCGCTGGGAAGCCGGCACCGATGTGATTCTGCGCGGTGCGCCCGTGGTGGTCGTGGCCCATGCTGATAAAACGAACCGGATGGCGCCGGCTGCTTGCACGATTGCCTTATCTTATATGGAACTGGCGGCCGTGTCCATGGGGTTGGGCGCTTGCTGGGCCGGGTATTTCTGGGCGGCGTCTCTCGGCTTTGCGCCCTTGGCAAAAGCCCTTGGCCTTCCCGAGGGTCACCAGTGTTTCGGCGCATTGATGGTGGGATACCCGATGGTTGCTTATAAACGGCTGCCGCTGCGCAATCCGCCTGTTATTTCCTGGTTGAATGAAAGCTGATCCCCTTGTGTGATGATGACGAATAAGGCATTTTCTTCCATTCCCGCCGGCGGTGGAAGACGCAACAAAAAATGGACCATTTTTTTCCTGGTCGCTACAGCCGTTTTTATGTCCACACTGGACAGCAGCATTGTCAATGTTGCCCTGCCGGTGGTGATGAAGGATTTTAAAGCGCCTTTGCCGACGATTCAATGGGTGGTAATGGCCTATCTCTTGACGGTATCATCGTTATTGCTGAGTTTCGGCAAACTGAGCGACATCAAAGGCCGGCGCTGGGTCTATTGCCGGGGGTTTTTTATCTTTACGATCGGTTCCATATGCTGCGGGTTGGCAACGGGGCCCGCCTGGCTTATTTCGGCGCGGATTATTCAGGCGATCGGCGCGGCCATGCTCATGGCCTGTTCTCCGGCCCTGGTGGTGGATGCCTTTCCCGCAGGGGAGCGGGGCAGGGCCTTGGGGCTGGTCGGAATGGTCGTTGCCGCTGGACTTACCTCCGGGCCGGCTCTCGGCGGTATTCTTCTTAACTTTTTTTCGTGGCGTGTTATTTTTTATATCAATATTCCCATCGGACTGTTTGCCGTCATTCGTGCCGCGCGCTTGTTAAAAGGCGGGCCGGGGGACTCGGGCCGTAAGGAGGCTTTTGACTGGCGGGGATCAGCGTTGCTGGCCGCGGGTTTTTGTTCCTTTATAGTGCTGGTAACGCATGGCGGTCAATGGGGCGCCTTTTCCCGGAATAGCCTTTTGGCGGGGAGTCTGTCGGTGTTGTGCGCCGTGCTGGCGGTGCGGACGGCACAGCGAGCGGAAAACCCGGTGTTTCAGTTGGAGCTGTTACGAGAGCGGCTTTTCATTTTTCCGGTGTTGTCTTTGTTGTTTCTGTTTGCGGCGCTTTTTACGGTGGTGTTTCTCATGCCGTTTTATCTGGTGCATCCGGCCGGGGTTTCCATTCAACGGGTCGGGTACATGATGATGACGCCGTTTGTCTTTCTTTTTTTTATCAGCCCGATTTCCGGCGCGTTGTCCGACCGCATCGGATCCAGGTGGTTGTGCACGTTCGGGATAATGGTGCTCGCCGCAGCTTTATTTTTGTTGTCCGGACTGGCGGCGGATGCATCCGCCTTTTCCATTGCCTGGCGATTGGCGCTGGCCGGAATCGGTACGGCCATATTTATTTCGCCGAACTCCGCTATGGCCATGAGCGCCGTCGGGTCCGATCAGCGGGGTGTGGCATCCGGTACCATCGCAACGGCGCGAAATTTGGGGATGGTCATGGGCGTAGCGTTGGCTGGTCTTATTTTTAATTCGGTTTTCAGCAAGTTAAGCGGGGGGCACTCCCTGGCCGCCTATGGTCCGGATCTGCAGGCGCCTTTTATGGCCGCTTTTCGACAGGCGATGGTGGCCGGCGGGTTTGTGGCGGGCGTGGGGGCGGTGGTGGCATTTTTATCCGGTCCTGAAAGTACGGTGCGGGAATAATCCGGCGAAGCCGGATGGGATAAGAGATTATCATGAACTCGATTTGCATCCTTGAAAATCCGATTCAGGAATATGCCTGGGGCTCCCGGACGGCTATTGCGGACTTGTTGGGGAAATCGCCATCCCAAACTCCTCAGGCAGAGCTTTGGATGGGCGCGCATTCAAAATCCCCCTCGCTGGTTCCATATAAGGGACGGAAAATCCCCCTCACGGACCTGATTGACAGGTATCCGGTAGAGATTTTAGGCGCTTACGCGGCAACGAAATTTAACGGAAAACTGCCCTATCTATTCAAGGTGCTTGCCGCGGCCGAGCCGCTTTCCATTCAGGCGCATCCCAACGCGGCGCAGGCGATTTCCGGCTTTGACAGGGAAAACCGGATGGGCATTGCGCTAACCGCGCCGGAGAGAAATTACAGAGACACAAACCACAAACCGGAATGCATTTGCGCGTTAACCCCCTTTTGGGCGTTAAGAGGGTTTCGCAGAATGGCCGATATGCTATTCCATTTGCGGCGGATATGTCCAAAGACGCTGGGCGCCGATTTGGCCCTGCTCGATCGGACTCGAAATCCGGCGGGATTGAAGCGGTTTTTTGAAACGCTGATGACACTAAATGAAACCAAAAAACAGCGGGTTATTTCCGAGGCGGTTTTCAATGCGCAACCGCTGGGTGCGACGGCGCCCTGTTATCAGTGGATAATAACACTTCATCGGGCTTATTCGTCGGATATCGGTATCTTGTCCCCCGTGATGTTGAACCTGGTGTGTCTGAAGCCCGGAGAGGCCATGTTTCTGGAAGCGGGGGAGCTGCACGCCTATCTGGAGGGGCTTGGAATGGAACTGATGGCCAACTCGGACAATGTGCTTCGGGGTGGATTAACCCCCAAGCATGTGAATGTGCCGGAACTCTTACAGGTGCTGAATTTTGAAGAAAGAGAGATCGATATTCTGTCACCGAAGGAAATTCGGCCCTGTGAGCGCCGCTATCCGTGTCCGGCTGAGGAATTTGCGCTCTCCGTCATCATCCTTTCCGGTGGCGCTGATTATAAAAGTGAATCAACGAGAGGGGTTGAGATTCTCTTTTGTACGGAAGGGCAGGCGCACATGACGAATGCCGGAAAAAACGAATCCCTGACCGTCAAAAGAGGAATGGCGCTGCTTGTGCCGGCTGCCGTATTCGCCTATACGCTGAAAGGCGACGCGACCCTCTACAAGGCGACGGTACCTACGGCATGATAAAAATAGTCTCTCCGGAAAAAAGTGCTTGACAATTATAAGTCAACTTTATAGGAAAGCAGACACTGATTCAACAATCGCTCAAAAAAAGAACTATTTTATAAGATTATGATACCCATGCACCGACCGGCAGCCGATTTTTACTTTTATTTTTGGTGTTTTTATTTTTTCGGTAGAGGTTTGCCCGGGGTGCGCTGATGTAACTTAAATAAGCAAAAAAAGCCGCGGGCGGATCGAACGCCGCGGCTTTTAAGTTTTTTAAAAGGCCGCGGAGAAGAAAATGCTCCCCGGCCTTTTTTGCTGGACGCCAACAGGAGGCACCGAATGACGAACATTGGAAAAAAAGTCAGATTAGAGCGGATTCTCAACAGAAACACGCGTAGAACGGTCATTGTCCCCATGGACCATGGGACGACGGTAGGCCCGATTCCCGGAATCATCAACATGAAAGAGGCGATCGGCAAAGTGGCCGATGGCGGTGCGAACGCGATTGTGGAGCACAAGGGGCTTGTGGACAAGGGGCATCGCATGTCCGGCAAGGATATCGGCCTGATTATCCATATGTCCGCTTCTACCAGCCTCTCACCGTACCCGAATGCCAAAACACTGGTCTGTACGGTGGAGGAAGCGATTAAGCTGGGTGCGGATGCGGTCTCCATTCATGTGAACCTCGGGAATGGGGATGAAAAGGAGATGCTCCGGGATTTCGGAACGGTCAGCCGGGAGGCAAGGATCTGGGGCATGCCGCTGTTGGCCATGGTATACCCCCGGGGCGAGAAAATTAAGGACGAATATGACGTTTCGGTGATCAAACATGCCGCGCGGGTCGGCGATGAAATGGGGGCTGATATTGTCAAGGTTTCCTACACGGGATCCCCTGAGTCTTTTCGGGAGGTCGTCGAGGGCTGCTCCATACCGGTTGTCATTGCGGGTGGCGCGAAAATGAATTCAGACCGGGAAATTATCGAGATGGTCCGAGGGTCTATCGATGCCGGCGGCGCAGGGGTTTCCATCGGCCGGAATATTTTCCAGCATTCGGATCCCACGCGCATGGTCATGGCGATCTCCGCGGTGGTGCATGGGAATGCGAGCGTGGATGAGGCGCTGAAGATACTGGGGTGAAATTCAACCCCAACGAGCCAGTTTCAAAACGCCCCATTTCGGCCGATCTCTGCGTTGCGCTCAAATTTCAATCCTCAAAATACTTAATGTATTCCTCCGGTTGAAATTTTCGCGCGTCTTGACCTCGACCGAACTGAAACGTTTTGAAAATGGCTCCAACTATTTGAAATTCTTTAGGACCATTAAGCGTCTCATCCGCAGATGCCGCAGATTACCCGGATATATTATGGATCTGCGGAATCTGCGTCATCTGCGGATAAGTATACACTATCGTCCGGCGAAGCCGGCTCAGGAGAGGATAAAACCTATCATGAAAAAGATATGGGTGAAGGTGGATCCGTGGAATAAGGACATGGTCACCACGGCGCTGGAGGGCGGCGCAGACGGCATTGTGCTGCCGCTGGGGTATTCGGAACAGGTCAAGCAACTCGGGAAAATTGAGACCATAGCCGAAGACGGCGATCTGAAGATCGGAAAGGACGTTGTTTTTTTCACCATCCGCAGCGGAGAAGACGAAGATGAAATCGTCAAGCTCTGCCAGCATTCAAAAGTGGTGCTCACCTGCACGGATTGGACGATTATTCCGCTTGAAAACCTGATCGCCAAAGGGGCGCAGGTGATTGCCGAGGTCTGCGATCTGGCCGAAGCGCAAACGGCCTTCGGTATTCTGGAAAAAGGCGTCAGCCAGGTGATGATTCATCCGGCCGACCCGATCACGCTAAAAAAGGCGCTTTCCGTTCTCAAATCCACCGAAGAAGAAACCTGCCTGGAGATCGCCGAGATTACGCAGATCAAGCCCCTGGGAATGGGGGACCGCGTATGCGTCGATACCTGCACGGCCATGACCGTCGGGCAGGGCATGCTGGTCGGAAATGCCAGTAACGCCCTTTTCCTGGTTCATTCGGAGAGTGTGTCGAATCCGTATGTCGCGCCGCGTCCGTTTCGCGTGAATGCGGGGCCGGTGCACGCCTATACGCGGGTGCCGGGAGGAAAGACCCGCTATTTATCGGAACTTTGTGCCGGCGACCAGGTCCTGTTGGTCGATTACCGGGGCAAAACCACCGTCGGTATCGTGGGTCGTCTCAAGATAGAAAAGCGGCCGCTGATGCTGGTTCGCGCCAAAATCGGGAATGAGGAAATTACCACCATTCTTCAAAACGCGGAGACCATCCGGTTGACCACGCCCGAGGGTAACCCCGTTTCCATCGTCAGTTTATCCCCGGGAGACAAGGTGTTGGCGGTGACCGAGACCTGCGGGCGTCACTTCGGTATGAAAATCGATGAAACCATCACGGAAAAATAAAGATTTTTAATGATGAGCGAAGACAACAGCACCGAAGCATCGAGTCGGGCCGGCAGTCCTGGTGAGGCGGATATTCACAGCCTTCGTGAACGAATTGACGCCATTGATGAAAAAATCCTTTTCCTGATCAACGAGCGGCTCAATCTTGCCAAGGGAATCGGTGAGTTAAAAGGCCGCCGCAATAGACAAGTCCTTGACAGCGCCCGGGAAAGCGAAATTATCAACCGGCTTTTCAAATTGAACGAAGGGCCGATTCCCAATAAGGCGCTGCAACTTATTTTTGCGGAAATTTTCGGCACCTCGAGAGAAATTCAGCAACCCCAGATCGTGTCTTATCTGGGGCCTGAAGCAACCTACACCCATCTGGCGGCCCGCCGGTTTTTCGGCCGTGCGGCAACCTTTATGCCGCGAGCGAGCATTCGGGACGTCTTTGAGGCCGTGGAAAAAGAACAGTGCCATTTCGGGGTGGTTCCCGTGGAAAACTCCATCGAAGGGGCAGTCAATTATACCCTGGATCTGTTTTATGAGTCGGAGCTGAAAATATGTGCGGAAAAGTACCTGACCATTTCTCACGATCTACTGTCTGCGGCCGGATCATTGGAAAAGGTCACGGTCATTTACTCTCATCCCCAGGCCCTTGCCCAGTGCCGTAAATGGCTGCAAAAATATCTGCCCGGCGTGACCATGCAGGAATGCCGAAGCACGGCCGAGGCCGCTCAAAAGGCGCTTTCCGAAAAGGGCGCGGCCGCCATTGCCAGCAGCGAGGCGGCCCAGTTGTACAATCTTCAGGTCATGGCCTCGAAAATCGAGGATTTTTCGCGCAATATCACGCGATTTTTGCTGATCGGCAAAACCGGCGCGCGGCCGACCGGAAAGGACAAGACCTCTCTGATGTTTGTAACCGCCCACGCCCCAGGTGCCTTGTATAAGGCGCTGACCCCCATCGCCGAGGCCGGTCTCAATATGGTGAAACTGGAATCCCGCCCAAGTCCGCACGAAAACTGGAGCTACTGCTTTTTTCTGGATGTGGAGGGTCATATGGAGTCGGCCGAAGTGAAAGAGACCGTAGACATCATGCGCAACCACTGCCTTTTTATGAAATATCTGGGCTCCTACCCGCAGGCGCCGGCGGAAAAGGACTGACCCGACCCCAAAAACCCCATAACCCCGGTGAGATCCATGAAATCTATTGAAACCCAACCGGTACGAGAAAACAGTGACATTTGCGTGCCGGGATCCAAAAGCTTTACCCATCGCATTTTGATTGCATCGGCGTTGTCGGACGGCCTCTGCCGGGTGAACAACCCGCTGAAAAGCGAAGATACTATGCTGACCTTAAGCGGGTTGCGGCAAATGGGCATACGGATGGACATTGCGCCGAATGAAATTACCGTCCACGGCCGATCCGGAAACCTCGAGCCTGTCGCTGGCCCGATTCATTTAGGCAATTCCGGCACCTCCCTTCGATTGTTGACCGGTATTTGCGCCCTGGGAAAAGGCCCCTATGTTCTGGACGGCACGCAGCGCATGCGCGAGCGCCCGATTCAGGATCTGGTGGACGGGCTGACCCAGATCGGCGTGCAGGCCCATTCGATTGAAAAAAACGGCTGCCCGCCGGTTTATGTCAAAGGCGATCGGATCAAGGGCGGCGAGGTTCAATTGAAATGCGGCATCAGCAGTCAATTCTTATCTTCCATGCTGCTTCTCGCGCCGTACACGGCCGAAGGGCTGAATATTCACATTATTGAGGGCCCGGTGTCCAAGCCGTACGTGGACATGACCCTGGAAGTCATGACGCAGCTGGGTGTCCCGGTGGACCGGGACGGGTATACGCGCTTTCGAGTGGCCGGCGGACAGACCTATCGATCCGGCACCTATGCCGTGGAACCCGACTGCTCGCAGGCGAGCTATTTCTGGGGGGCTGCCGCGATTTGCGGTAAATCCGTAAAAGTAAACGGCACGAGCCGGCGTACCCGGCAAGGGGATGTGCGATTTATCGATGTGCTGGCGGCCATGGGGTGCCATGTGTTGGAAGAATCGGACGGCATTTGCATCACCGGCCATGATCTAACCGGCGTGGATGTGGATATGTCCGATATGCCGGATGTCGTGCCGACCCTTGCCGTGGTGGCCGCCTTTGCCAAAGGAACCACGACGATTCGCAATGTGGCGCACTTAAAGGCAAAGGAAAGCGACCGGCTCGGCGCCGTTGTGACGGAACTCAATCGCATGGGCATTGATGCGGATTGCACGGATTCGGGCATGACCATCGTGGGTGGCAGTCCGAAAGGCGCCGAAATAGAGACTTATGAGGATCACCGCATTGCGATGAGTTTCGCCATGGCCGGCTTGAAAGTGCCGGGGATCATAATCAAGAACGAAGGGTGTGTGGGAAAATCTTTTCCTGATTTCTGGGATGTGCTTGAGACTCTCTATAAAAGTTAACCCCCACCCCCAGTCCGCGCTGGTTCGAGCACGAAAAGAACAACGATGCGGTACTTCGTGCACGTAAACGTACACGCGCACATTTACGTTTACGTACACGAGTTACCCCGCGCGTCGATCGCGGGTGAAAGGAAATGAGTATGGCCGGCAGCACGTTTGGCACGCTGTTTAGAATAACGACCTGGGGGGAGTCTCACGGAAAAGCCGTCGGCGTTGTGGTGGACGGCTGCCCGCCCCATCTGCCGTTGAGCGAAGAGACCATTCAACGGATGCTGGACCGGCGGCGTCCCGGGCGCTCCGCCGCCAGCACCCCTCGAAAAGAACCCGACCAGGCCATAATTCTGTCCGGTGTTTTTAACGGCGTTACCACGGGCACCCCCATTCTGATCATGGTGCATAACAAAGACGCCAGATCCAGTGCCTATGAAGAGATGGCCGATATTTACCGGCCTGGTCACGGGGATTTTACCTACCAGGCGAAATACGGCATTCGGGACTGGCGGGGCGGCGGCCGGGCGTCCGCCCGCGAGACCGTCGGCCGGGTGGCGGCAGGAGCCGTTTCCAATGTGCTTCTGGCGCAAGAAACCATCACCGTATCAGCCTGTACGATTGAGCTGGGCGGCATTCGGGCCGCGCGACGGGACTTGGAAGAGGTGGATAAAAACGAATTCGGCTGCCCGGATAGGTCGGTGGTGCCCGAGATGGCCCAGCGGGTTGCGGACGTGAAGAAAAAGGGGGATTCGATCGGCGGGGTAGTGGAGATTCGGGTCAAGGGGATGCCGTCCGGCTTAGGGGAACCTGTATTTGATAAATTGGACGCGGCTTTGGCCGGCGCTTTAATGGGCATCGGCGCGGTAAAAGGGGTCGAGATCGGCGCCGGATTTAACGCCGCTGGCATGCTGGGATCTGAAAACAATGACCCGATAACGCCCGAGGGGTTTGCCACGAATCATGCCGGCGGCATTCTCGCGGGAATTTCCAATGGGGATGACATCATCGCGCGGGTGGCGGTCAAACCGATTCCCTCCATTCAAATAGAGCAACATACCATCGACCGGTCGAATCACCCCAAAACGCTGAGTATCAAAGGCCGCCACGACATTTCGGCCATTCCCAGAATCAACGTCGTCTGTGAAGCCATGGTCAGCCTGGTGCTGGCGGATCATTTGCTGCGGCAAAGGGCGTTGGGGCAGGGGCCTTCAGGTTCATGCATGAAACAGACTCATTATTAACGTTGAGGCACCTTAAGGGGGCGCTTCTTGGTTCAACCATGCACGTTAGAGGGACTGCCGGTTTAATGGCATTCCCAACCGGTTATTTTTTTCAAGATAATCCGCACATCCACAATACTCAGTCCCTTTTCATGCAGGATAACGGGGTTTAAATCCATTTCCTGTATTTCCGGATAGCTTTCGACGACTTCGGAGCAGGTCAACAGCAAATCCTCCAGCGCCTTTTTGTCATAGGGCGCCTGCCCGCGGGCGCCATTGAGAATGGGAAAAGATTTTGTATCCTCGATCATTTTTTTGGCGGATCTTCTGGAAATCGGCACGACCCGAAAGGAAACATCTTTCAGAATTTCCACCATGATGCCGCCCAAGCCGTACATGATGACAGGCCCGAACTGGTCATCGATTTTGGTGCCGATAATCACTTCCAGTCCCGCGCTGGCCATGGGAGAGATGGAGACGCCTCGAATATCCGCATGGGGTGCGTATTGCCGGGCATGTTCCATGATGCTTTTAAAGGCATCCCGAATTTCTTTTTCCGTCCGTATATTCAGGCGAACGCCTTTGGCGTCGCTCTTGTGCAAAATGTCCGGCGAGATGATTTTCATGGCAACAGCGCTGTCTATGTGTTTTGCGATATTCACGGCTTCGTCGGCGGTTTTGGCCAGAAAGGAACGGCAATGAAGCTTGTCGGCATGACGCGATGCCTTCGCGTTTCGGCCGTTTGGCGTCAGGCTTTTATCCAGGGCTATGGGCGCGCCGTGGAGTGCCAAAAGCTGTTTTCCCTCAATTTCCAGCAGCAGGCCGTTGCCGCGTTGCCTGGCTTCCTCAATCAGGCTGACGCCCTGGGGTTTTCTTTTGGCGTCGGGATTCAGAATGAAATTGGTTTTGGCATGATAGCTTCTCAGGTATTCACCGTATTGGCCCAATACGCCGATGCATTTGCAGGCGATGTCCAGAGAGTCATACACCGGAATATTATAATAGCGAAGTAAATGCAGCGAGTGCGGTTTTTCAAAGGTATACAGGCTATGGACGATAATGGGCTTCTCCTGTTTTTTAACAATTTTTCCCATCTGGTGCGCCGCATCTTCTTCCTGAAGAGACAGGGTTTCTGAAAAGCGAATGCCGTAACCGCCGAATAGACCGGCAATTAAAAGGCCGCCCACTTGGGGATCTTTCATGATGATTTTGGCGCACTCGGCCATCAGGGCGGGTTCCGCATCCGTGCCGCCGGCCACATCCACCGGATTTCGCACTGCGGCTCCGGCCGGAAGAATCTTTCTGAGCTTCGCTTGTGTTTTTTCATTTAATTCCGGAATGTGCATGCCCAGATCGGTTAACAGATCGGCGGCAATCGTGGCGTGTCCGCCGCCGTCTGCCAGAATGGCGACGCTGTTGTTGCGAATGGGCGGCAGGCTGGAAAGCGTTTCCGCGGCCGGGAAGAGTTCATCGGAATTTTCAATGACCACAATTCCGGCCCGCCTGAAAGCAGTGTTTGAAACTTCCGAAATACCGGCCAGTGCGCCGGTATGCGATCCGGCGGACTGTTTTCCCTTGGACGACCGGCCGCTTTTGAGTAAAATAATGGGCTTATCGATGGTTGTTTTATAGGCTTGGATCAAAAACTCCCGGCCCTGGTGCATCCCCTCAACATACATAACGATGGCCCGGGTGCCCGGATCCTGCCTGAAAAATTCCAGATACTCATGAAATCGAATATCCGCCTCATTGCCGACGCCGACATAATAGGAATACCCCTTCAGGCTTTTGATTTTGGCCTCTGTGATTAGGCTCAAGGCCATATTCCCGCTTTGAGACAGCAGCGCGATGTCGCCGCTTCGGGTACCCTTGAGCCCCACCAGATTGAGGTTCGTCTTTAAGTTCATCATACCGGAGGTGTTGGGGCCGATCAGTCGCACCTTGTGCTGCCGCGCGCTCTCGATAATTTGATTTTCGAGCTGCACCCCTTCTTCGCCCGTCTCCCTGAATCCACCCGCAATGATCACGGCTCCGGCGATGCCTTTTTGGCCGCAGGCCTTTAGCAACTCCGGAACGGTGTGGGCCGGTGTGGTAATCAATGCGATATCGACAACGCCCGGAATGGCGGCAAGATCCGGATAGCAGGTAAGGCCCAATACGCGCTTTTCCTTTGGGTTGACCGGATAAATACTTCCCTCATACTTTTCATCAAGAAGGGTTTTGATTGCCTGATACCCGCGTTTGGTTACCACTTTAGAGGCGCCCACAATCGCCACGGACTCAGCATTCAATATTCTTCTTAAATCCATGTGTCCTCCAGTCCGGTTATCTTTTTCTATCTTCGAAGCTGATGAGCGATGCGACGCGCTCCTGCGTGGAAACACATGCCAGGCAAGCCTCGACTTCAAAATTCATGAGCGTTTCCAGACTTGCCTCGCCGCTCGCCATTAACAACCCTTTTTTAATCATTTTAATTGAAAAGGCCGAGTTTTGGGCAATTTTTGCCGCCATCGCCAGGGATTCAGGCAGTAATTTCTCCGGCGGCACCGCCTTGTTGACAAGGCCGATGCGGGCCGCCTCTTCGCCGCTGATATTTTCCGCGGTAAACAACAACTCCCGTGCTTTCGCCGGGCCCACCAACTCCTGAAGCAGGCGCATGGCGCCGCCGGTTACCGAAGAGGTTACCTTGGCTTCCGGTGAGCCGATCTGCGCGTTCAGTGCCGCCAGGCGAATATCGCATGCCAGCGCCAGCTCATACCCGGAGCCCAAGGCATACCCGTTTATGGCGGCAATGGTCGGTTTTTCGAACCGAATCAGCTTTCGGGAGGTTTCCTGCAAGGTTTCAAGATAGGCTCTGTAGTCTTCCGGGCGTCTTGTTTTGGATTCCTTTAAATCGGCGCCTGTGGAAAAGGCTCTGCCCGCGCCGGTCAGGACCAGGGCGTTTATGCCGGTGTCGGCTTCAACGTCAGGCAACGCGGATGCAAGCTCCTTCCACATCTGCCGGTTCATGGCGTTTAGCACCTCGGGCCGGTTGAGGGTAATGATGGCGACCCCGGCATGTTTTTCCAGGATAATGCACTCATGGATCATGCTGCCCTCTCTTTCTCTGATCGGGTCGAGTGACCCTCATATTGATTTCAAGCGCTCGAAACGCGCGGTAAGGGCCAAAGCGCTTCGGCCATGCTTTCCTGAATGTGCGGGTGAAAAACCGCTCAAGTAGGGCGTTTTCGGTATGGCCTTTGCCCGTAAAAAATGAACCCGCCTGAATGACACGGTGTTGAATGCTTGCATGGCAGTTTTTATTTTGGGCAGTATAACAAAAAAGATATAAAAAAGCGAGGATGGGATGAAAGGATATCAGGGGAACCGCCTTTGGCGCAGACATCATCAACGCGGTTTCTCCGAATAAAAAAAGGGCTTGACAATTCATAAGGAGATTAATAAACGAGAAAAACTTTTATCGCTTGCACAAACGGCATCGATCCCTCGATCCTGTGGCCTCGTTGTCCGGAACGGCCCTGCTACCGCAATATCCGTGTGACGGCTCGTCGCACACCGCACGCTTCAAAAATGTCTCATTTTGCTGCTTTCCCCACTGAGAATCACAAGGAAAATGATTGTGTTGCTGCTGGAAAAGGCCACCTCGTGCTTACTGATAGTGGAAGCTTATGCTGTTCAAAAAAAGGAGAAATTAAACATGATGAAAAAAACCGCTCTGTCTGTTGTCATGGTGCTGTCTATGGTGATGTTTCTTTCCATGAATGTTGCTGCCGAACCCGACACGAACGCTTCAAACGGGAAAATCGATATCAACTCGGCATCCGCCGAGGAGCTTACCTACCTGAACGGTGTCGGTAAAGTGATTGCTGAAAAAATTGTCGCCCATCGCACCGCCAACGGGCCGTTTCAAACGCCCGCCGATATCATGAAGGTCAAGGGCATCGGCAATGCCATGTATGAAAAGAACAAGGAAATGATTACCGTGGGTTCTCTTCCCACCAAGAAATGATCCCATCGGGGAATAGGTCGTTTATTGGGGTTTGATGGAAAGAGGGGTGGCCTTTTTCCGGAAAATCTTCCATCTCGCTTGTGGTTCCTTCAACGAACGATGTAACTGAACTGCGCCGTGCACCTAATCCGGCAAAGCCGGATGCTGGGATGCTGGAATGCTGGGATGCATAAACACCATCTTTCACCTTCGACGAATATAGACGCAAAGGCGTGCATGTTTCTGGTAAAGGGTCTAATTCCCTGCTAACACAATATGTTGCGATTTTATTGCCCTTGACACCCAATAGCATTTCCGATAGTATTCAGCCGAAATTCCGACGTTTAATTAATATTTACCATAAAAACCGAATGGTTATCACTCGGTTTCCGTTAAAGCTCACCCAGGCTTTTTAGCAAGCGTTCGGGTTGGCAGCAATGCATAGTTCAGCGGGTTGATTCCATTGGGTATTTTTTTGTCCAGACCGGAACCCACCATGCGGAGCTATCTTCACGTTACCTCTCCGCCCGCCTCGTGGACGCTAACCGATCCCCGGTGATGTCAGCATGTTTTATCGGTTGGATCCATGCACAACGCGCATTGTTGGAAAAGGTCGTTGGCCGCCCAGCCGTCAAGCTTCCGGCTTTGCCGGATTAGGAAAAAGATTCATGCCGGTTTCTTCATACGATGAAAAATATCTCGCTTTATTAAAAGACGTTGTTTTGTCGCTTGTTGATAAGGAGACCGTAATGGTGTTTCTGTTCGGTTCCCGTCTTTCTGAAAATCATAGCCTGATGAGAGGGTTCGTAACTCAAATAGATTCATGACGATGGGAAGATTCTCAGTCCTTGAATCCGAGAGGCGTATTGCCGCTTTTGCATTTTTTAAGCAACCATAGCGTGTTTCGGCTAAAAGCCATAGGAATTAGCGTTTGTCTATTGTTTATGGGGGCTTTTGCTGCTTACGGATTCGAGAAACCCATCGATAAGGCCATCGCCGTTGTTTCACTTAGAATCAGACCTTATGTCGAAGCGCTGGAAGCGCTGGCGGAAACCCTGTCTGCGGAAATGGGCATTCAGACGATCCCTGTTTTTCTCGACAATGAATCGGGAAAAAGCAGGGAGATGCTGACAAAACGCCTGGCAGAAGCCGACGATGCAACGGTTTTTATTGCGGTCGGCCCGGAAGCGGCGCATCTGCTTTGGAAGGACCTTTCAATCGCCGATGAGAAAAAAATATTCACCATGGTGCTGAATCCTGAAAAAGCCTTGCCGCTTCAGCAGACCGATTGTGGTATTTCTCTGAATATTCCCATAGAAAGTCAACTTCGGATTATCAAACAGGTTCTGCCTTCAACCCATCGCATCGGATTGATATACAACCCGGAATATAATGCCGTATTCTCTGGCGAAGCAAGGCGGGTGGGCCTGTTGTTAGGGCTCACGATTATGCCGCTCGAAGTGGCGGACCGGAAAGATATTGCGACGATCTTGCAGCGAAACCGCGAAAAAATAGATGCCCTGTGGATGATTCCGGACCAGACCGTGATCTCCGAAAGTCTGGTGCCGTTTATTATCAAGGAGGCCATCGCCAAAGCGGTTCCGGTGATCGGTTTCAACCGGTTTTTTTATGAAAACGGGGCGTCGCTTTGCTATTTGTTCGATTATAAGGGCATCGGTAAACAGACGGGACGCCTTTTGCTGGAACGGTTAAAAGGGGGGGCATGCGGCAATGAGCCCCCGGAATTTAAAGTCTGGTGCAATATCAAGGTGATGAATGCCTTGGGGGTGAATTATAACGCCGATGCGATCGGGACTGCGGCGATAGGGCAGGGGCCATGAGGACCATCGGGTTTCATCCCCGGCTCCTACTTGCCGCTTTTTTACTGATTTGTGTCACGACGTTGATATTGGATGTGGTCGGCGTTCATATCACACGCAACTTTATGTATAAGCGGTTTAATGATCGGATTGAATTTCTCGCGAAATACCTCGCGCTGAATTCCGAGGTGAGTATTCTGATGGGAGATCGCAACCGATTAAATTCCCTGGTATTAAATTTATTGGGGGAGGAAGATGTTGCCCGGGTAACCATCCTGGACAATCAAGGGGAGATATTGGTTGATCAGAGGAACACGGTTTCCGGTCCCTTGTCCGCCGTGAAAGCGCCGGTGTTGCTCAAAATAGACCGGGATGAAACGGTATTGTTTCAGGATAGAAAATCGCTTTCAAGGCGTGCCGGCCGCAACGTGGGGGAAAACGTCGGTGAGGTTCGAATTGCTTACAGCACCTTTGGTATCGAGCAGTTGATTAAAGAAATCACATTGAAATATATCTGGTTTTCAATCGGGCTATCCATTGTTTCGGCGCTTGTGTTTTATATTATTTCCCGGCCGATGGTGAAGGAAGTCAAACAGCTCGCCTTTGCCGCGCGCCAGGTCGGCCGGGGGGATTTGGAGCTTCGGGTTCGACCCGGCAAAATTCCGGAAACGCGCTCACTGGCGATTGATTTCAACACCATGCTGGACTCGCTGAATAAAAGCAAGGAGGCGCTCGATCGCGTCTCCCGGGAAATGATCAAGCAAAAATCCCTGGCGGAAATGGGTAAATTTTCGATGATGATTGCCCATGAGGTTAAAAACCCGCTCAGCATTATTAAAGGGTCCCTGGATATTCTAAAAAAGGATATGGCGCTTACCAGCCAAAATACGATGGTGGGGTATATCGAGGACGAGGTCCGCCGGCTGAATCGGTTGATCGAGGATTTTCTTCTGTTCGCCCGTCCGGTGAAACCGGCGTTTCGCCCTGTCGATTTAAATGCGCTGGCGAGATCCCTGATTGAACGATTCGAGATGCTCACGAGCGAAAGTGATATCAGGCTTTCGGCCGAGATTCCGAATGAGCCCGTGATCGCCGTGGCGGACAGTGATTTGCTTGTCAGGGGGCTTGGGAATATTCTGAAAAATGCATGTGAAGCTGCGGGCGATAACGGCGAAGTGTCGATTGTGTGTTGGGCAACCGGCGATTTTTGGGTCGCTGAAATTTCAGATAGCGGCGAGGGAATTTCACCGGATAAGCTTCATAAGGTGTTTGAACCGTTTTATACGGACCGGGCAACCGGGACGGGCTTGGGGCTCGCGTTTACCCGGCAGGTGGTGACGGCCCATAGAGGTATCGTTATGGCCGACAACGCGGCAACGGGGGGGGCTGTTTTCAGAATGGAAATTCCACTCGCAGCGGCGCGGGAGATAAGCGAATCAACAGCGAATGTGGGATAGGTCCATCAGACATCCCTAAGCTTTGGAGTACCGAACATGGCCAATATCTTGGTTGTCGATGACGAGAAGAGAATAAGGCACCTGCTTTCCATTATGCTGGAGCGGGCCGGCCATCAGGTCGTTCAGGCCGGTGATGGGATAGAAGCGCTGCAGATGTTGGAAAAGGCGGCATTTGACATTGTTATCACCGACATTCGCATGCCGAAAATGAGCGGCATGGAATTGCTGAAAAAAATTAAATCCGCAGGGCTCGCATGCCCGGTAATTTTCATTACCGCGCATGCGACAATCGACTCGGCGGTGGAAATCATGCGGCTGGGCGCCGCCGATTATATCACCAAGCCCTTCGAGGAAGACCGTATTTTATTGACGATTGAAAGATCCCTCAATATTTCCCGGGTCATGGCGGAAAATAAAGAATTGAGAAAGGAACTGATTAAAAGCTCCGGCCATGACAAAATTATCTGTGCGTCCAAAGCCATGAAGCAGATGCTGGCCGTCGCTTCAAAAGTGGCCAAGAGTGATTCGGCCGTGTTGATCAGCGGCGAGTCCGGCACGGGAAAAGAGCTGCTGGCCCGATTTATTCATTTTATGAGCAATCGAAAGAACGGGCGGTTCGTCCCCATCAATTGCGCGGCGATTTCACCGCAACTTGTGGAATCCGAATTATTCGGGTATGAGAAAGGCGCCTTTTCCGGAGCGGATAAACGGACGGAAGGTAAATTCGAGTACGCCAATAACGGCACGTTGTTTCTGGACGAGATCGGGGATTTGTCCTTGGATGCCCAGGCAAAACTGCTGAGGGCCCTGCAGGAAAAGAAAATTCGAAGAGTCGGTGGAAATCAGGAGCTTGGTGTGAATGTTAGGGTGGTTTGCGCCAGCAATCGCAACCTGCATGAATTGGTGGAAACCGGGCAATTCCGGCAGGACCTGCTCTTTCGTATCAATGTGTTTCCGTTGGAATCTCCCCCTCTGAGAGAAAGAAAGGAAGATATCATTCCCCTTTGCCGGCATTTTCTGGAACGGTTGAGCGGAATGAAGTCGGTCGGCTTATCCGATAGCGCCGTGCGGCTTCTGACCGACTACCCCTGGCCCGGTAATGTGAGAGAACTGGCCAACGCCATGGAACGTGCTTTGATTTTATCACCGGACCCGGGCGGATTGACGGCGGAATCCCTTTCTTTTCTGAAATCCGGCGGGCAGTCGGAAAACAGGAACGGCAATGGATTTAAACTCCCTCCGGGTGGCATTTCCCTGGAAACCGTTCAAAAGAATCTCGTGCGACAGGCGCTTGAAATATCGGGGAATAACCAGTCCAACGCCGCTCAGTTGTTGGGGCTTACGCGGGCGAAATTTCGGATTTTAATGAAGCATGCGATTGACTAATCTTGCGGATAGCCGGCATGGCGGAAAATTCGGTTTACTCCTGCGGGACCGCAACCAGCCGGTGCGCTTATCGCTTATCATCTTGTGTATGAGCGTATGGCTGATGGTTTGCGTTGCTGATGGTGTCGCCGGGGACTCCGGCGGTATCGACGATACGCTTCTGATCTTTGTCGGGGAAGAATTGGATGTGCTGTCTATCGCTACCCGGCGAGAGGAAAGCGCCTGGCAGGCACCAGCGGTCGCCAAGGTGATTACGGCGCAACAGATTCGGGAAGGGGGGGTGTTGACACTTTCCGAGGCGCTTTCGACGGTTCCCGGATTTTATATGGCGGATAAGGAGTGGGGCATTATGCCCTATATGCGGGGAATCCCGAATTCGGTTCTCTTTTTACACGATACCGTCCCGATGGGATCGGATGTCAATAAATCATTAAACCCAATCGGCCATGAGCTGCCGCTGACCGCTATCAAACGCATCGAGATCATTCGGGGCCCTGGATCCGTGTTGTGGGGTCCGGATGCGTTTGCCGGCATTGTCAATGTCGTGCCGCTCAGCGGTAAAGATTTTGAGGGAATTGAAACAGGGCTTTCAATGGGTACGACGCAAAGCCAAAAAGGCGGCTATGTCAATCTGGGGCATGATTCGGGTTCGTGGGATGCCTTTGCGAGCCTTAGCGCCCGCTCCGAAGAAGGGGAGGATCGCCCTTATAATGTCGTTAACTTCTGGCAGGATAGTGACACGCCGGTGCCGCCGGAGGATCGTTTCGGGATTGGGACGGTCGATACGGCGGATTATGTTGACGCGCTGGGGGCTGTTTCCCTGGGGAACTGCCTGTCCGCAACGGCAAAGGCCTCGCTTTCAGAAACGCCTTACAGCCTTACGGGAGATGACGGTGAAATGACTTGGCCTGAAGAACGCCGCGTTTCTTCGGGATATGTGAAGGTCGAAGGGAAGAAGGAGACGAGCCGAAATGCAGCGATCCGGGTTCTCGGAAGCTATAGCTGGTTGAATCCCGACTGGAAAATCATTGATCTAACGTTGAATCAGGAAGAAAATACGGTCTATGGAGAGTTGTTATATGACCAAAGTTTTTTCGACGGCATCGGGTTGTTGACGACCGGGGTGTCATACCGTGAGAAGCGTGTCACGGATGCGCCGATATGGGATGGATATTTATATGACTATCTTGGACCGTTGAATGAGTATTTCGTTCCCGGATTGACCCTGGCGGATTATGAGTCGTCGTTGCGGTCCGTGTTTGGCCAATATACGCATAAAATAAACAAGTTGGAATTGCTGGGCGGCATCCGATATGATGACCACGACGCCTATGAGGACAATGTCAGTTTTAATGGTGGTGGGGTCTGGCGTTTTTCCCGGGCGCTCATTTTCAAGCTGCTGTATGGTACGGCCTATCGAACGCCGTTTTCCCATCAATTGCTTGCGGATGAAGCGTCGAAGCTTGAAAAAATCAAAAGTTTCACGGCGCAAATCGGGTGGCATCCTTCGGATGATTTCAACTTTTCATTGACGGGGTTTTATAATGAAATTGAAAACCATATCATGCAGGACCAATTTGCCGGGTTGTCCCTACCGAACAGACAGGAAACGCAAGGGGCGGAGTTCGATATTCAGTGGAATCCGTTTCGGGCGCTTGAATTACGCGGCAATATGACGATTATGGATCACAGCGGCCCAAATGAAATTTACAAATACAATGATTACAGCACGATCAATCCTGACGACGGCACGGTGGAAAAGCATTATGTCGATCTTTCCTACCCCTACGATGCCGGGCCTGATACCTTAATCAATCTCATGGGGGTATGGCGGCCTTCCGACAGCCTGTCCATGTCCTTTAGAATCTACCACATTTCATCGCGGCCGCTCATTTTCCCGAGAGGAGGACAGAGCCGGGAAATTTCCGGGGTGTGGTTGGCCGATACTTCCCTATTATGCCGTGATATCCTGACATCCGGATTCGATATGCGAATCCTGCTCAAAAACATTATGGATGAAGATTATGAGACGCCCGGCACCTATTATGTCATCAAAGGCGAGCCGTTCCGGGCCGAAATAAGCTTTTCCAAGAAATGGTAGGGCAATCTGTGTGGATGAAGGTTGGCTATATATAAACACACCCGGTGATTTCTAACCGCTGCCGGCTGGTTCTCCGCTGATTTCATGACAATCAAAAATGGCAAAAACAAATTGAAATTATATCTTAATCGTCTCCGCTGGGGTGAAACGGAATCCCATCATGATAAGTAGGTATGAATCTTGCAATGTCATAGATTACGCGTACTCGTGAAAGGATCAATCCCATGCGGTTTCTGCATTTTTTATTAATCGGTATGATGATGGTCGCCGCACCCTTTGCCACCGCTCAGGCCGAGATGGCGCAAGGTGAACTTGCAGCGCAAGAATCTCTTCGTTACGAAGGGCTTTTGCTGGAGAAGCTCAATTGGGCCCGCACCCATCCCATGGAAGCCGCGACGCTCGTCGGCCAGGATCCGAATAAATTGCTCACGGATTCCCCGAGCTGGCGTGCCGTCGTGACGGACGGATTGCCGATACTTCGCTTAAATTCGATCCTTCTGCGGACAGCCCGGCAGCACACGCAGGACATGCTGGCCAACCGCTATTACAGCTATGCTTCACCATCGGGGCAAACCGCCGAAGAGAGAATCAAAGAAGCCGGTTACGATGCAACGGGGGGCGGCGAGATGCTGGGCATGATCACTTTCAGCAATTTCATGCCGCCCGAAATAGCCGCTCAAAATTTGTTTGAACAACTTTTAAAACAGGATCTGCGCCGGCTGAATAGTGGAAACAGCCTTGTTTTCAATCCGTCGGTACAGGATGTCGGTATAGCCTTGATGGCGGGGGTAACCCTTGTCGGCAACACGGTTTCAAATGCCTATTTGCTGACCTGTGACTTCGGGTCGCCATTGGTCGCTCGGTTCAGCAATTTGGATGTGGAGTTTTTATTTCTGGATTTGATCAACCAGGCGCGCCTGTCGCCGGTTCAGACCCTGTTTGATTATGGCATTGATTTGGCCCTTTTGAATAATGTGGCCCCGGATGTGATGGCGAGTTTGACGGGTTCTTCACCGCCCTTGGTGTATAGCCCTTCATTGAGGGCTATCGCGTATAGCCGCAATGAGCAGGCCCTTGTTGAGGCGCAGCTGCAAGATAGTTCCTTTAAACTATCGCATTATGACCATTGCACCGATACTGCGGATGGCTGCGCGGCGCTGACCGGTGAAACCGTGATGGGGTATAAATCCAATGAGCCGTTGCCACAGGCCGAAATGATTCAAAGGATGTTCAAAGAACTGTTGCTTAGGGAATTGACAGCCGCCGATGTCTCGGCGCTCTTGATTTTTAATCCGACCATTAAGGAATTTGCATTGGTTTTTGGCCATTGTCGGGTAACTTCGGGCGATGCGACCGATTCTTTTTATACACTTGCGACTGCCTACGGTCTTGCCTATCGAACGCTGCCGGAAAGACAATCGTTGAACCTTTTAAATCAGGCGCGTTGGAATTATAGGCAGCCTTCCGGGGAAATCAACAGTGAAACGCCGCCGGCGGCGTCGAACCCGGCCCCCCCACTGATAGCCGATCATCAGGTTTATGCGGCCGCGGATGCGCATGCGCGGGAGATGATCACGCTCGGGTATTTCGATACGTATTCTGATGACGGCGCCAAGGACGTGACGGCCCGGCTTGCGGATGCGGGGTATTCGGCCCTTGGCGTCGAAGAGACCCTCGAATTGTTTACGGCGGCGGTTCCGTTTAATGCCGATAAGATGGCGAGATATCTTTTTGATAATGTGTTGGCCGACCGGATGGATGCCGATGAAGCACCGATGGGATTGTTCAATTCCGAAATGACGGCCGCCGGAATTCGGTTTCTGTACACAACCCCGGACGCAGCCGATCTTATAACCGAAGAACCAACCAATATGTTTCAAGAAATCCATTCTTTGCTGTTGGTGGCCGACGTGGCTGCTCCTTCCGAGCCGTCGGTGGCCACATTGGTATGCCTTGTTTTTCGGGATTTAAACAGGGACGGTCATTACACGAGAGGCGAAGAGATTGGGGCGGTTCCCGTTACCCTGCGAAATCAAGAGTCCGCGTATCGGTTTTATACCGATGCCGCCGGGAACGCGACAGTTCCGCTGCCCGCCGGCACCTATGAGGTCGAAGCCACCTATGGCAAGGCCGTCATGAACCGCACGGTAGAAATCGGTTCCGAGAATAACATCCTGCTGCCATTTGCTTTTGAAAGGTAAGATCGCAATGGTTAAATTCGATTTTTGGGAATCGGGTGCTTGTCTATCATGCGCCAAATGGCACGGATGGAGGCTTTTCTGAGGGATTGAATTGCTCGGCGTTTGCGCCACTCCCGGGGAATCTGGCGCAGGGCGTCCCGTTTTGCCCGCAGGATCACCCGGTACCGACCGCGAAGCATGAAGACCAGAAGGGTCGCCAGATTCATCGCGACATGCACCGGCAGCATAGCCCAGAATAGAAACCCCGGCATGTTTTTCACAAAAGCCCATACAAGATTACGGTGCCCGTGGTACAGGGCAAAATCGCTATGCCTTCCTCCCGTGCTGGCGGATCCCACATGATGAACCACTGCTTTGGGAACAAAGCGGGCAGTGTGACCGGCCAGGCGAAGACGAAAGCCGAGGTCCACATCTTCCACATAGCAAAAAAAGTCGTTGTCAAAGCCGCCGATGTCAGCCAGCGCCTTGCGGCGATATAAGGCGGCTGCCGCGCAGGGAGAAAAAATCTCACGCGGCCGAAGCGCGTTTTTTGCAGGCCGCCTGCCGTATCCCTCACGCCGGACAAGACCGCTCATATGGTAGCGGTCTCCAGTCCCGTCTAAAATCTCCGGATTCGACCAGCACCGTTGACATGAACCAAATGCCGCCACATCCGGATATTGCTGTGCGGCCGCAAGCAATTGCTTCATCCAGTCCGGCTCGGGGAAGGCATCCGGATTCAACAGTGCCACAAGATCGGTACGGCACGCTTTAAGGCCGTAGTTGTTGCCGCCCGCAAACCCCAGGTTGTTACGCAGCGCTTTCACCGTTGCGTTTGGGGGGAGAAAAATTTGCTCGATCGAGTGGTCGCAGCTTCCGTTATCCACTATCAGAATCCGGGTTGGTTGCACGGTCTGCGCTGCTAGGTGCCGAAGACAATGACTGAGCTGTGAACCACTGTTCCAGTTTATAATTAAGACGGTTACGGTCAACGGAACCTGCATGATGCGTCCTGATATTTCGGGTTGAGTCGGTGCAGGAAGAACGGCGAGGCGAGACAGCCTTTGCCGCATTCTTGAACAAATGGATACGCTATACCCAGTATAGCGTCAATATTGAATTCCAACATCAGTATAGCGGGGGGCATCGCTTTATGCGGGAAGGCGTGGCGATCAACGTGAGCGGCTACATCACCGGTGAATTCGGGCTCGGCGAAGCGGCCCGCTCCGTTATCCGTTCGATCGATGCGGCAGGAATACCCTATTTGTTAAATAACTTCGACTCAAATCCGCATCGCAAGAAAGATACCACCTTCACCACATTTTCACGGGAAAATCCGTATCCCGTCAATCTCATTCTGGTCAACCCGGACGGGCTGGACGCATTCTTACTGGAATACGGCAGCACATACTTCGAAAATAAGTATAATATCGCGTTCTGGTTTTGGGAATTGGGGGATTTTCCGGTTGAATGGCAGAAATATATGGCCTTGTTTGATGAAATCTGGACCGGCAGCCTTTATTCGCTGGACGCCATTGCTTACGCCACCGATCGGCCCGTGTTGCGCGTTCCGCTGTCCATTCACTTGACACCGAAGGCCATACACCCGATGTTCCTGCAAGATTTGAAGGATAAATTCGTTTTCCTGAGCGTGTTCGATTTTCGCAGCACCTTTCAAAGGAAAAATCCGGATAAAGTCATTGATGCTTTTTTAACATCCTTCGAAAACCGCGAAGATGCCATGCTCGTCCTTAAATATACCAATTCGGACGCGAATTTGACTAAAAAAAAGATGCTGGACGATAGGGCAGGGCGGCATGAAAATATTTATATAATGGATGACTATTTGCATCGCGATGCGCTGGTGGCCCTATTTCAGCGAGCTGATTGCTATGTTTCCCTGCATGCGGCCGAAGGGTTCGGATTGCCGATCGCGGAAGCCATGTTTCTGGGGAAGCCGGTTATCGCCACCGGCTATTCCGCGAATATGGAGTTTATGACGGTCAATAATAGTTTTCCGGTGCGATTCAGTCTTGAACTAGTGGGGGAAACCGAAGGTCCCTATACAAAGGGGAATATATGGGCCAAACCGGATGTGGCGCATTGCGCGGAGCTGATGGCCTTTGTATATGAAAACCCTTCCGTGGCAAGAAAAATCGGGAAGCGGGCCCGCCAGGATATTACGGCATTATTCAGCGATCAATCGATCGGTGCACGGATTAAAAAGAGAATCCTTCGAATAGACGAAATAACGAATCACTTCAGGTCGATTGCCTTGGAAAATAGACAGCGGGCGCGTTTGATCAAAGCACATGCGGAAATAGCAAGACTCGCGCGTGATGCCGATATTCTAAGCCGGATATTCGGCCGACTGCTCAACACAACCATCCGATGGATGCGAAACATTCAAAAAAAATTATAACCTTGTCCGCGCAACGGTTGTCGGGACGAGGGCGGTGATGAATTGTTTCACGCGAGCGCTTGTAACTGACGCGGGAAAGACATATAGATTGTCGATTTTTGTGTTTGAAACCCCGGTGTGTCCGAATGCGGATGTGGAAACCCATTCAGAATGGCTGCGCGTGAAAGACATTGTGATGCGTTTCGCCAACCCCGGGAAGGTATCCCACCCCAAATGCGATCGGTTGGATTAATTACAACATGTTGTCCTTATCCTTTATCTTTGAGCTGACCCGGCGTGATTTTTCGGAACGCTTTGCAGGGTCCACGTTGGGGGCGTTGTGGGCCTTAATCTGGCCCTTGGTCAATCTGTTTATTTATATCGTTATCTTTGGAAGAATCATGGGCAGCCGCTTGCCCGGTGTTTCTGGCATTTACGCTTACGGCATCTATTTGACATCGGGTCTGATTGCCTGGGTCGCGTTCAGCCAGATTGTGACACGCTGTTCGACGATTTTCTTCGAGAAAAAAAACCTCATATCCAAGGTGAGGCTTTCGCTGCCGTCACTGCTGGCCTTTGTGGTGACGGCCGAAACCGTGACCTATCTGATATCCATGGTGATCTTTTTTTTATTTTTGATTCTGACGGGATACCCGCTGAGTCGTCACCTGGTGCTGTTACCCTTTGTTTATTTGTTGCAACTTATTTTTGCGTTCGGAATCGGCCTGCTCGCGGCCACGCTGGCGGTTTTCCTGCGGGATTTAAAAGAAATCGTGGGGATTACGCTTCAGCTTTGGTTTTGGTTCACCCCCATTGTTTATGTGGCGGACATATTGCCGGCCGGTGTCCAAAAATTGCTGCGGTTCAATCCGGCTTATGTGTTTATCGACGCGTATCACCATATGTTTGTGTATAATGAAGCCCCGGCACTTCGCACCCTGATGGTAATGGCCGTTATCGCGCATCTGATGGTCTGGGGCTCTTACGTTGTATTCAAAAAACTGGAAAAAGACGTTCGGGATTTTTTATAACGGGTGCGCATGCACCGGCTATTGACAAAGAGTATCGTATGATGTTTTTAGGTTTTGCCTTTATGTGGTCGTTGGTCGTCATGGGTGTGGCCCTATGGATCTGGAAAAAATTCAACTCCCATCTGAAAGTGCATCTTATTATTTGGATCAGTTGTATCTATTTTGTTGGCATTTTTGAGGGTTATGGCTTTTTTAACCGATGATTAGCGTTCACAACCTGAATAAAAAATTTCGTCTCTACCGAAGTCCTTCGCACAGGCTTAAGGAGATTGTGCTTCGACGCAGCTTTCACCGGGATTTTCAGGCCATCGACAACATCTCTTTCCATGTGGAAACCGGTCAAACCTTAGGGATCATCGGCCAGAACGGCGCCGGCAAATCCACGCTTCTGAAATTGCTGACCGGAGTTCTCATGCCCGATAGCGGTGAGATTCGCATCGACGGCAGGATTACCGGTCTTTTGGAGCTTGGCACGGGATTTAACAGCGAATTTTCCGGTGTAGACAATATTTTTTTAAACGGCACCTATATTGGACTTTCCCGGGATGAAATCAAAGCCCGCCTGAACGCCATCGTTGAATTTACGGAGCTCGGCCGGTTCATTGATGAACCGATAAAGACCTATTCTTCCGGCATGGTTATGCGGTTGGCGTTTTCAGTGGCGATTCATGCCGAACCCAAATGTTTTGTGGTGGATGAGGCCTTATCGGTAGGAGATGCCTATTTTCAGCAAAAATGCATGCGCAAGATTCGGTCGCTTAAAGAAAGCGGCGGATCCATTGTCTTTGTTTCCCATGACCTGAATGCCGTCAAGATGCTGTGTAATCAGGCGATGCTGCTGGAAAACGGAAGGGTTGTGGAATCGGGTGACCCTGAACCCGTTATCAATACCTATAATTTTCTCATTGCCAACCGGTCCTCATGCCAAGAGTCTGAATTTAAGGCTGAGAACCGGCTTTCCGGCTATGGAAATTACAAGGTCACGATTGACTCGGTGCAACTTGTGAATGAAGCCCATCGGCTGACTGAAATACTGAGCAGCGCGCAGCCTGCCGGTGTTGTGATTCGACTGACCGGAAGAGAAACCGTGGCGGATATGACTCTGGGAATAGTGATACGGGATAAGTTCGGTCAGGATATCTACGGCACCAATTCTTTTTACCTTCAACAGAAAATAAGTATACAGCAGGGGCAGCACCTTGCGGCGACCTATTTCTTTGATGAGTTTAATATCGGACCGGGCAAATATTCCATCTCGGCGGCGCTTCATACCGGCCCCTCCCATGCGGATGAATGTTTCCACTGGAAGGATAAAAGTTGCGTTTTTGAGGTGGTGGCGGGGGGTGATCACCCATTTATCGGGCTTGTACGGTTAAAACCGGTGTTGCGAATAGAACCGGTGTGCGAACAGGGGCGGGGAGCCGGATCATGATTGAAGCCAATATACCGGAGATCAGCGTGGATGAAATTATGGCCCGCATTCGTGAAGAGGTGGCGATGCAAAAGCAGCTTTCCCGGTCAGGGCGCGGAAAACCGGGGGGGGATACCGCCCGCACCGTTTCAAGTCCTGCGCCGATACCGCCGGTTCAGCCCTTGCTGCCTCAGGATGCCTATGTCTGGACGGATTTTCTAAGCTACCATGATTCGGATTTTATCGAGAATGCCTATCGATCCATTCTTCGCCGGGCGCCGGATACGGAGGGAGCGCAACATTACTTGTCCCTTCTTCATAGCGGCGGAATTTCCAAAATAGAGGTTCTGGGCCGACTGCGCTATTCAAAAGAGGGAAGGAATCAAAAAATCATCGTGAAAGGCTTGTGGATTCGTTATTTTATTCAGATGCTATACAAGGTGCCGGTTGCCGGACGCGTGTTGCGTATTTTCTCCGGCGTATGGAAGCTCCCCGTCATTTTAAAGAACATTCAGGTGATTGAAAACACGGTTTTTATTCAGGGTCGCCAGAACGAAAAGACATCGTTGCAGCTGACGCAATTTGGCGAGCATCTGGATGCTTCGGTGCGGGCGCTTTCTGCGGAATTCTTGAACGTCAGCGATACGCTGAAAATAGATTTGGCGCATAAGGCGGAAGGGGAGGCGTTGGTTGAAGTACAAAGACAGTTAAGAGACTACCGGCTCAACCTTCTGGATATGCAGCGCCGCATTCAATTGCTTCTGGAAGAGACGCGTAAAAGATTGCCGGCACCCATTTCAACGGAGCAGATGAATACCCTGCTGACGGAAGAGGATCATTTTCAGGATGCCCTGTACGTGAGCTTTGAAGATAGGTTCAGAGGAACGCGGGAAGACATCAAGGGCCGCGTCAAGGTGTATCTGCCCTATATAAAAAACGCCTTAGAAACGACAAACCGAGCCCCTGTGCTGGATGTGGGGTGCGGTCGCGGAGAGTGGCTTGAAGTCCTCAAGGAAAATGAAATTGTCGCCCGGGGGGTGGACTTGAATCGCGTGATGGCGGCGCGATGTCGGGAGTTGGGCCTGGAGGTGATGGAAGCCGATGTGATGGATGCCTTAAGCGGGCTTAAAAACAACACCCTTTCGGCGGTGACCGGGCTTCACATTATCGAACATTTGCCGCTGAAAACCTTGCTGGCGTTATTCGATGAGTCCTTGAGAGTGCTCAAACCGGGGGGCATGGTTATTTTTGAAACGCCCAATCCTGAAAACATACTGGTCGGCGCCTGCACCTTTTATACCGATCCGACACACCGCAATCCTTTGCCGCCGCAGACCTCCGCTTATTTAATCGAGGCCCGGGGCTTTGTGGGGGTGGAAATTATTCGATTACATCAAAACCCCGCCATTCATTTTGAGGATGCCTTCTTGGACGCGCAATTTGCAACCGGGCAGGACTACGCGGTTATTGGACATAAGGCATGATCGTTTGCATTGCCGTCACGGCATTGTTAAAACATGACGCCATTGGAAACGATGTCTGTCATCAATGCGTCGTATTAAACGACCACCATATTCCGGCCGTTGTTTATGCCGGAGAGGTCGGCGACGTGCCGATAACCGCCTATTGTATCGACCAGGCCGAATGCCGAGCCATTATCGATCATCCGGATAATTTGTTGATTTATCACCACGGGGGCTGCTGGGCGGAGGGGCGGCGCTTGTTGGAAAAAGCCCGATGCCGCGTATTTGTGAAGTACCATAATGTCACTCCGCCCGAGTTTTTCTCATCCTACAGCGCTGTGTATGAAAGGTTTTGTTCGGAAGGGGTGGCCCAGACCCGCTTGATTGCCGGTATGGACCACATCACAAAATTCTTGTGCGCGTCTTCCTTTAACGCAGGGGATCTGTTGCGGCTGAATGTTTCCCCCGCTAAAATAGAAATAAGCCCGCCGTTTAACAAGCTGAATGATTTTAACCGGGCCGAAATCGACCCGGTCCTTTCCCGCGAGTTGCAGGATGGGAAAGTGAATATTTTGTTTGTGGGACGGGTGGCGCCGAACAAAGGCCATAAGGAGATGATACGGGTTGCGGCCGAATATGCGGCAACCTATGGCGCCGCCATTCGATTCAATATGGTGGGCGGGATCGACCCCGAACTGGCCGGGTACCGCAACGAACTGGACCGGCTCATCGACGCGCATAGCTTAAAAGAGATTGTGACGTTAACGGGGGCGGTTTCTTTTGACCGGTTGCATACCTATTACCGGTATTCCCATCTGTTTTTGTTGATGTCGGCCCATGAGGGCTTTTGCCTTCCCGCCATAGAGGCGCAATTTCACCGGTTGCCGGTCGTGGCACTGGACAGCAGCGCCATTCCCGAAACATTGGGTCCGAATCAGCTGGTGTTTGAGACGCCGGACCCCTTGAAGTTCGCGGCCGCCATTCATGTCCTTTCTCATCATGACGCATACCGGGCGTATCTGGCGGATGAGGGCCGGAAAAACCTTCGGCGGTTTTTAACCCCTGGCATGGAAGCGGCGTTCTTCAACGCCTTGGGCCTTACCGCCCTGATTTCTAACACGTAACTCGGTTGTACCGATCCATCGAATCGGCGATTGTTATTCATGAAGGAGAATTCAGACATGACATCCAAACGCGCCGTCATTACCGGTATCACCGGTCAGGACGGACCTTATCTGTCCCAACTGCTGCTTGAAAAGGGCTACACGGTTTACGGAACCTATCGGCGTTCCAGTTCGGTCAATTTCTGGCGGATTGATGAGTTGGGTATCAGCAACCACCCGGATTTGCATCTGCTGGAATACGACCTGACGGATCAATCCGCCAATATTCGCCTGATCGGCGATATTCGGCCGGATGAAATTTATAACCTGGCCGCGCAGAGTTTTGTGGGCGTGTCCTTTAACCAGCCGATCGCCACGGCAAAAATCACCGGATTGGGTGCCCTTCACCTGCTCGAAGCGATTCGCATTGTTGATCCCTCCATCCGTTTTTACCAGGCCTCCACCAGCGAGTTGTTCGGCAAGGTTCAGGAGGTGCCGCAAAAAGAGACCACGCCGTTTCACCCGCGCAGCCCGTACGGCGTGGCCAAGCTTTTTGCCCACTGGATCACGGTGAATTACCGTGAGGCTTATGACATTTTCGGCGTGAGCGGTATTTTGTTCAATCATGAATCCCCCTTGCGCGGACGGGAATTCGTGACGCGCAAGATTACGGACGGGATTGCCAAGATCAAACTCGGGAAACTCGATGTGCTGGAACTTGGCAATCTGAGCGCCAAGCGGGACTGGGGGTATGCCAAGGATTACGTCGAAGGCATGTGGCGAATGATGCAGGTCGATGCGCCAGACACCTTTGTTCTGGCCACGGGCCGCACGGAAACGGTGCGCGATTTTGTCGGCATGGCCTGTAAGGCGGCTGATATTGAAATCGAGTGGCGGGGCGAAGGCGTTAACGAAACAGCCGTTGACCTGCGGACGGGAAAGGTCATTATACGGGTCAATCCCGCTTTTTATCGCCCCGCGGAAGTTGACCTTCTTATCGGAGACGCGTCCAAAGCCCGGGCGCAACTCGGCTGGAAGGCCGAGACTCAACTTGAATCACTGTGCGCGATGATGGTGGAAGCGGATTTGTGCCGAAACGAAAATGGGCATTGCTTCTGAGAGCGGGGGTGCGATGAAAAAAGTGCTGGTGACCGGCGCCGAGGGGTTTACCGGAAAGTACGTGACCGCCGAGATGAAAGCGCATGGCTGGAAAGTCTGGCGCACCGATGCGCAGGAGAAGCCGGGAAGCCCTGAATACCGGTGTGTTGACTTGTGTCATTTGGAAAGCCTTTGCCGGATTATAGACGAGATCAGGCCGGACACCGTCATACACCTGGCGGCTATCTCGTTTGTCGGTCACGGGGATGCGAACGCCTTTTACCGGATTAATCTCATCGGCGCGCGCAATCTCTTATCCGCGTTGGCGGCTTGTTCCCACCGGCCCGAATGCGTGCTGTTGGCGAGTAGCGCGAATATTTACGGCAATGCGGCCGAAGGTGTATTGGATGAGACAACGCCGCCGAATCCCGCCAACGATTATGCGGTTAGCAAACTGGCCATGGAGTTCATGGCGCGCCTTTGGATGGACAGGTTGCCGGTGGTGCTGGTGCGGCCATTTAACTATACAGGGGTTGGCCAGGCCGAATCCTTTTTATTGGCGAAGATTGCCGGGCACTTTCGACGCCGGGCGGACGTGATCGAGCTGGGGAACCTCGATGTTTGGCGGGATTTTTCAGATGTGCGTGCAGTGGCTCGGGCGTATCGCCGTCTCGTGGAGGTTTGCCCGGCCGGCGAAACCGTCAACATTTGCTCGGGCAGGACCCATTCCCTGCGGGAGGCGCTGTCCATGGCGGAAACCATCGCCGGCCACCGCATGCGGGTGGAGGTGAGCCCGGCTCTCGTGCGGGCCAATGAAGTGACGACACTCTCGGGGGACCCCACCAGGCTGCGCCGTTTGATCGGGTCCTGGGATACGCCGGCGCTGGAGGAGACCCTGCGCTGGATGTTGGAAGAAAATGCTGGCCCAGGTGGATCCTATCCATCGATTTAATCAGGCACCCGCCTATCGGGGTGCCGTTTTCCAGTCGCGAAAGGATTGCTGAACCAGTTATCACTCCATTTCTATGAAAAAAATAGCCATTCATCAATTTCATTCCGGGTCGGCCTGCGGGGATGCGGTGACCAACGCCCTGTTTCTAATTCAGCGGATGCTGCATCGGCTCGGGTTTGCTTCTGACATTTTTGTGGAGCATGTGGCGCCTGAACTGAAAGGGCTTCTGAATAATTATAGAAAACTGAAGGTGACCCGGGACGATATCGTTTTCATTCATCACTCCATGGGACATGAGCTGACCGATTGGGTCATTCATCTGCCCTGCCGAAAAATTCTGGTGTATCATAACATCACCCCGGTGGAATTTTTCCCTGAAAATTCGGATGCGCGACGCTATTCCCGGCTTGGCAGGGAACAGTTGAAAGCCTTTCTGCCGGTGATGGCTGCGGCCATGGCCGACTCCGAATATAACGCGGATGAATTATCGGCGTTGGGGTATGGCGCGGTCGACGTGATTCCGTTGCTGATGAATGTTGAAGAACTGGTGGCGCGGCCGTGGGATCACGCGGTGGTTCAAAATGCCGCCGGTACCTTTACGCTGCTCTTTGTCGGTCGGATCTGCCCCAATAAATGCCAGGAGGATTGCATCGCGGTGGCCCGTCATTTGAAGGCCATGATCAACCGCCCGTTTCGGTTGGTTCTGGTCGGTCACTATGATGCGAATGATCCTTATTATCAGCACCTGATGGAGCAGATGGCCGCATTCGATCTGAATAACGAGGTGCTCCTGACCGGTAAGATACCGGATGCGCATCTGTACGGGTGGTATCGGGCCGCGGACGCTTTTCTCTGCATGAGTGAACATGAAGGCTTCGGCGTGCCGTTGATCGAAGCCATGGCCTTTGATGTGCCGGTGATTGCTTTTAAGAGCAGCAATGTCGCCCATACCCTGGGGGGTGCCGGTATTCTGGTGACCCGAAAGGACCACGAGTCGCTTGCCGCCCTGATCAAGCTTCTTTCCGAGGACCGTCCGTTCAAAAGAGCCATTATCGGCGAGCAGCAAAAACGGGTGGCCGAATTCACCGAAGCGCGGTTATTCCATCTCCTCGGCGATTTTTTGGCAAAACAGGGGGTGGAGAGTCCCAAGCCTTTCGGGGCGCCGGTGCACCCTGCAACCGACCGCGTACGCTATCAGATTGAAGGCCCCTTTGAAACGTCTTACAGCTTGGCGATCGTCAATCGAAAGATCGCTCTTGCCTTAGAGAAAAAGTTCCCCGGCGCCGTTAGTCTTTTTGCAACGGAAGGCCCTGGTGACTATCTCCCTGACCCGGTTGCTGTCTCCGCGGTTCCCGGGCTTGAGCCCATCTGGAAAAGGGGCCAAAAGGGTTCTCGGGCGAAGGTGGTTATTCGAAATCTTTACCCGCCGAGAGTCTCGGACATGGACGGCCGGATCAACCTGCTTTATTTCGCCTGGGAGGAGTCCATGCTTCCCTTTGACTGGGTGGATCAGTTCAACCGGCACCTGGACGGATTACCGGTGCTATCCCGTTTCATTCAAAAAATTCTGATGGATAACGGGGTGTTCTTGCCCATGACGGCCGCCGGATGCGGGGTGTCGCTTTTTCACCGGTCGGAGGTGAGCGCTGTGCCGGCAAAGCGGCGCTCCGGGTTTACGTTTTTACATGTTTCCTCCTGCTTTCCGCGAAAAGGGGTGGATGTGCTGCTCAAGGCCTTCGCGCAAAATTTTACGGCAAAAGACGGTGTAGGCCTTGTCATCAAAACCTTTCCGAATATTCACAATACCCTTGACGCGCAGATCGCGGCCGTAAAAAAGGCATTTCCGAACATGCCACCCATCGACATCATCGACCGGGATTTGAGCGATCAAGAAATGGCCGATCTTTACACCCGATGTGATGTGCTCGTGGCGCCTTCCCGTGGGGAGGGGTTCGGCCTGCCCATGGCCGAAGCCATGGCGTACAAACTTCCGGTGATCACCACCGCCTATGGGGGACAGTCGGACTTTTGCACGGAAGAGACAAGCTGGCTGGTCGACTTTTCATTTCAGCCCGCCAAGTCCCATATGGGGCTGTTTGATTCCGTCTGGATGGAACCGGATGTCGATCATCTGGGCCGGCTGATGCGCGAGGTCCGATATGCAACGCCAGCGCAATTGCAGCCCCGCATCGATGCCGCGGCAAGGCGAATCGAATCCGAATTTACGTGGGATCGATGCGCGGATCGGTTAAAGACGCTGGAAGACGCTATTTTGCGCCAAAAGCCGCTTTCGCGCAAAAAATACCGGGTGGGGTGGATCTCCTCATGGAACGCCAAATGCGGCATTGCCGCCTATTCCAAGTTTCTAGTGGATGGCCTTCCGCAGGACGCTCTCGACATTCTGGTCTTTGCCTCCCGGACCGGTGCCCGCCTTCAACCGGACGCGTCCAATGTGGTTCGTTGCTGGACCAATCACAATGGCGCGATCGACGAATTGCTGGCGGCGCTGGAAAAAAACCGCGTGGATGCACTGGTCCTTCAGTTTAATTTCGCCTTTTTCAGCCCTCGGAATTTGGAGAGAATCCTGCACTATGCGAAGAAAAACGGCATTGTTTCCATTCTTTTTTTTCATTCAACGGCCGACGTGACGGTCCCCGGTTTGGAGGCCTCCTTATCGTCCATTCGGGAAGCCCTCGGCATGGCGGACCGCCTTCTGGTTCACGGGGTGGCGGATCTGAACCGCTTGAAATCCTGGGGCCTGTATCAAAATACCGCCCTTTTCCCCCACGGCGTGATTCGCCGTCCCTTGGTTCCGGTTTCGGTCGGAAAACGCGTCGCCGGCATACCGGTGGAAAAAACCGTGATCGCAAGCTATGGCTTTATGTTGCCCCACAAGGGCCTATTGCCCCTAATCGAGGCGGTGGCCCTGCTGCGGCAATCCCATCCGCAGGTGCATCTGTTGATGGTAAATGCCCTCTATCCGGTTGCGGTCTCCCAAGAAACCTTGGTGCAGTGCCGCAAAGCCATTCAGGCCCATGGATTGGTGCATGACGTTACACTGGTGACGGAGTTTCTGGAGGACGACGCGAGCTTTTCTTTGCTTGATGCGGCCACCCTGGTTGTTTTTCCTTATCAGAATACGGCTGAATCCTCAAGCGCCGCGGTTCGATACGGACTTGCTGCCCGGCGGCCGGTGGTCTGTACGCCGCTGAGTATTTTCGCCGATGTCGGAAACATCATACATTTCCTTCAAGGGACTTCCGCTGAAAACATAGCCGAAGGCGTGGACGCGCTGCTTCGGTATCCTGAAAAGCTTCACGACAAATCCGCTCTCCAGGATCAATGGATCACATTTCATTCATGGGAGATACTGGGCAAGCGGCTGGGAGGTATGATTCTGGGATTGTTGAATGGGTTAAATTTAGCCAGCGCTGGTTTGATTTAGCCAAATATTCTGGATTTAATCCCGATGATCAGGCGAGCAAAAACCAAAAAGCACCTTATTAATCCAAACAAGACGTGCCGATGTTCGGGTATCTGAGATTCATTTTAGCCTTTCTGGTGGTTATTTCTCACATCGGGGTCCGGTTTAACGGGTTGAACCCCGGCGTCATTGCGGTGGTGATGTTTTATATATTGGCCGGATACGTCGTTTCGCACCTCTGGCGGGATATTATTCCGGCCGGCAAAGGCAGGCTCTACCGTTTCTATATGGACAGAGCGCTCAGAATTTTCCCGCTGTATCTTTACGTCGCGCTTTTGACGTTGGTGTTTCTCGGTGTCACCGGTTACGCCCGTCCGGATTTTTCCCCGCTGAAGCTGATCCATAATGTGCTGATTGTTCCGCTGAATTATTATATGGTGTTTGACAGCAGTATCTTAAGGGACCCGCAATGGTGCCTCATTCCGCCGGCCTGGTCCCTGGGGGCCGAGCTGCAGGCGTATCTGATTCTGCCCGGTATTTTTTTATTTAACAGATTGAAAATTCTGCTTGTTTTTTTATCGTTGGCCGTGTATTTAATGGCATGTTTTTCATTCATTCACCCGGATTATTTTGGTTACCGTCTGGTTTTCGGCGTTTTTTTTATGTTTGCAGCGGGAAGCGCCATTCAATGCACTCAACAAACTCACAAAAACAGTACGTTATTTGACAGGCGCTATCTGTGGCTGCTATGGGGAGTGATCGCGGTGCTCGGGGTGATATTTCAGTTGGATGACCGGTTTACACTTGCCTACGCCCGGGAAACATGTCTGGGCTTATTCATCGGGATACCGGTGATTTACACCATCAGCCGCTGCCGTGTTCGTCTGCCCGGCAATTCGTTGTTGGGCGCCCTCTCCTACGGCTTGTTTCTGAGCCATTTTTTAGTGATCTGGTGGCTGGATTATACGCAATATGCGGTTCGGTGCAGCATAAGCTATATTCCCGTGCTGACGATGTGTTCATTGGCGATTTCTTATGCGGGAATCCGAATTATTGAAAAAAATATTGATTTAATAAGAAAAAAATAAGGTTCCGAAAGAGAAGGGCCCGAAAGAGTGGGATAAGGGATGCGCTTTGCGATGGCGGAACGGCGCGGACGGCCGGATCGGTGACAAGGATTGGATCGGTGACAAGGATTAGGATGGATAGGGGGTGAGGCCGGAAACAGGTGATATTGAGTAGTATGGTGGTATGATTGTTGCATATCAACTTGGTGTTCGGGATAGGGGGATAAGGCCAATGGGTATATCCTTACAAGTGGTGAATTTTGTATTTTTAATCAATCTTTAAGAGGAGGAACGTGGAATGGCTTTGACAATGACGGAAGTTTCGGAACTCTATGTATCGATTTTCGGTAGAGCATCTGAAGGCGAGGGCAATACTTATTGGCAAACGGATCAGCCGGATAGGGTGTCTACTGCCAATACGATGCTGGCAACAGAAGCCGCGCAGAACTATTTTGGGTCGAGCTTGGACTCCGACCAGGCATTTATCGAGCACATTTACGTGAACACGCTGGGTAAAACCTATGTCGATGATCCGGCCGGAATCGATTATTGGGTGGGCGAGCTGGCGGCGGGCAAGTCCAGAGGCGAAGTCGTGGTGGCATTGGTTGACGCGGCCCAGGACCCGGTAAATGCCGGCGCTGCCCAGGATCAATTTCTGAACAAGGTCGCTGTGTCAGACTATTGCACCCAGACGATTCCTACCGCGGACCCGAACGATCTATCGGACTTCACCGCCTATATCGCAGGGGTGACCGATGATCCGGCAACGGTGGCGGCGGCGGTAGCGGCCATTAATGCTGATATCGATGTCACCACCTTCACGTTGACGGCAGATACCGATATCGCCACGGCCAGTATTTTCAACGCGCCGATGGTGTTTGTCCCGGACGGATCCGACCGCATTCTCTCCCTGCAGGATGAAGACGTCCTGACCGGCACCCTGGGTCTTTCCAACACCCTGAATGTGACCATGGGCAATGCCAATGCTGACGAGGGAACAACCGGCGTTGTTACCCCCAATCTCATTAACATTCAGGACATCAATATTGACTGGACGGGCAATACCACCACGCTCGATATTCGGAATGCCGATGCAACGGAAGCAGTGAACATTCAGCGTGTTACCGCGGACGCGACGGCTGTGCTTGTGGATAATATCGGCACCCCCGCCGGTGAGCTTCGTGTCGCCAACACCGCATCCGACAACGTCAATGTGACCTTCCAATATAAGCGAGGGGTGTTGACGGACGCCAATGCACCCGGCCGCGAGCTGAGCCTTGAGCTTGATGACGTTTTGGCGAATGCTATCCAGCAAGATGCGCGCGGTGTCGGCGCCAATGTCGAAGGGTTTAAAACCGTCAACCTGAACGCCGTGGACGGGGTTGATATCAACAACCTGACAGTAAACGAGATGGAAACCCTCACCATCACCGGTGACACCTTCCTGGATATCGTTACCCTGACGCCGACTGCGCCTGTTTCCGCGACCGAGTTTTTTACCTTAGGCGCCCCGGGTATTAATAACCCCGCCGCTGTGGGTCTGCTTAATCTGGACGCCAGTGCTTTTACAGGCGACCTGACTTTGGATATCACCAACTCTCTGGGTGGCTTTGCCGATCCGGCAAACTCCGGCTCTACCGTTCACGGCGTTGTAACGGGTGGTATTGGCGACGACACCTTCTGGTCCAGCGTAGGCGTTGCTGCAACTACTGACACCAATGGCGATACCATTGATGGTGGCGCCGGCGACAACACCTTGATCCTGGTGGATGGTGACATTGATGGTGACGCTACCATCATGAACATGGGCGCCCTGGAGTTGCGTAACCAGAACGTGGTCAATGACATTCACAACATCGATTTCGATGCCTTTGACGGCAATTTGACGACAGTGCTGATGCGTGATGAAGATGATGACGCTGCTGCCGCTACGTTCAACCTGAATGACCTTGGTGCTGCGCTTGCTGCTGATGGTTTGGTGCTGCGCCACTCGGTGAGTGAATTTGCTGGTGCCGCAGTTCCTGTCGGATTCAATAATGCAACTGTACGGGTCCGTCTGACAGATGCCTCTGGTGCCGATGACACTGTTGCGATCAGGGTTGAAAACGATCTTAATACTGAAGAAGCGTTCAACTACACCCTTAACTTCGATGGTCAGGCTAATGGTGTCGGGGCAATCGAAAACGTCTCCATTGATGACGCCGATACCGAAAGCAACATTGTTATTCTCACGGCGGCTCAGGAACAAACCGGCACGCTGACCCTTACCGGCGGTGTGGATGGACAGTCCTATACGGTTAACAGTTCTCTGGTGGCATCGGTTATCGAAGCCTCTGCACAGTTGAGCGACTTGCGTTTGACGGTGGGTGACACCGTCGCACCGATCGCAAACGTCAATCAGGACATTCGACTGGGCGAAGGCGATGATATTCTGACCTTTGCCAACATTGATGACTTCAACGCTTCTGACAGCATTTCCGATGCCGGTGGGGTGGACACCGTCCGTGCCGCGTTCAGTGATGATTCCAACCTGACGCTGGCCGGCATTGAAAACCTGCACATTATCGCCAACGATAATGTGACGCTGGGCATGGCCAACGCCGATATCGAAGGCCTGGTGATCCTGGCCGACATCGCTGCGGATGGTGGGTTGGATGCCTCCCCTGTGACCGCTGAACCGTTCAACATTGCCGGTGTTGCGGTTACGGATATCATTACTTTGAACGACACCGCCCTGACGGAACTTAACTTCTTCGCGGATCTGGATACCGACGATGATGATACGGCGGCGAATCGTGCTCTGGCGCAAGCAGCAGCGATAGCGGCTGATCCGACATGGACGCAGAAGGGGGATTCCGCGGCCGGTGATGCGGCCTATAAGACCGTCATCAGTGATGAAGTTACCGTTGCCAACTTCAACGGCGTCACATTGGCCAACAACTCGGCCAATGCGCTGACGGTCAACATCAACGCCAGTCTGGATGATGTGATTTACGGCGCGACAGCTTACAATCTCGGACAGCTCACCGCCCATGGCGTCACCAGCATGGACATTCAGATTTCCGATGAAGATATCACGGCCGGCGCGGCAAATGCCGTAACGACCATCAACAACATCTATGCGAAAAACATGACCTCGCTGTCTGTAACGGCTGCCGATGATGTTATCCTCAATACCGTCTCCGGCGCGCCGCTCAACAACTCGCTGCTTACCTTCGACGCCTCCAATGTGGGCGGAGACCTGAGAGCCACTGTCATTTCGCTGGGCGACAACGCCGTAGTCACGTTGGCTGACGGCGACAATGTTTTCAGCGCGCTGGGTTCCGCCGGCAAGGACGTCGTCATTACCGCGGGTAACGGGAATAACACCATCACCGGCACTGCTCAGGATGACACCATCACCACTGGTTCCGGCTGGGATGTGGTGGCCGGCGACCGCGGCGACAACCTGATCACGACCGGTGGGGGGAACGATACCATTACGGCCAAGGACGGCAACGACACCTTTGACGTGGGGACGGGTATTGACACTGTAACTGACAACTTAAGCACTGGCATCGATGCGTCTTTAGCGACCAATACCGTTTCCATGAGCGGTGGCGTGACGACCCTGTTTATTGATGTTGTCGGTGATGGTATTACTGCTGGCACAGATGTTGACCAAATGCTGGCAGTCGGAGTTGGTTCCGACCTGACCTTGAGCTGGACGGGGCAAACGCTATTGGACCTCTCCGCGGTTTTGGACGGCCGGTTGGCGGTGGTTCAAAATGCGGCTGGCCCTGCTACGATTACCGGTGATGCCAATGCCAACCTGAGCATTATTGCGGGTGCGGGTTCTATCCTGCAAAGCACGGGTGTGGCCGGTTTAGCCACGGGTGTCATGACCTTTAACGGCGCTGGCGGGAACGATGTCGCCATGTGGACCGGTTCTGTTGCTGCGGATGCGCTTGTTTTTAACGGCGGTGCCGGTAATGATGCGGCGGTCGGTGGCATTGATAACGATATCTTCACCGGTGGCACTGGCGCGGATAAGCTGGTCATGCAGGATGTGGCGGCTCAAGATGGCATGATCGATACCGTGGTCATAGCGGATGGTGATTCCACAGCGGCCAACTGGGACGTCATCGTTGGGTTTGACGAAACAACGGCAGGATCTGCTATTGGGACTGTTGCCGGCACCACAACAGCAGGTGGTGATATTCTGGATCTCCCGTCAACGATCATAGAAGCTGCGGCGGCTGCCGGGGCTAACGGTGTCAATGTGGGTCGTATTCAAACCCATCTAGTAGCCGCGAACGGCGTGATAGCCTTCGGCACGGATGACACCGACGGCATTTTCAATGATGACCTTGTCATAGTAGGTACAGGCGCTGGTCAGTTGAGTTTGACCGATGCGGTAGGCTACCTTGCCTCCAACTTGAACGGTACCGGCAGCACGGTGATGTTCAACTATGACAGCGATGGTGACACCGTTTTTACAGCGGCTGACAGCACCATTATTTTCCAGGATGGTGCTTCAGACACTTTGATCGAATTGGTTGGTACTTACACCGGATTGGAATCGGTTGCAGCCGGTACAGGTGGCTTGATCAATATCGCCTAAGCTGTAAACCACAAAAAGTTATCCGTGACTGGCGTGCAAAACGCGCCAGTCCTGATAAAGTCTTAAAAAAAAGAGCCCCACCCTCTTAAAAGGGGTGGGGCTTTTGCTTATTGATTTATAATTTGTTTAATTCATCAGGAGACATGGAAATGACGACGCCAATGGAACAAACCGTGACCATCGATGGTGTGGAATACAAACTGTCCGAGCTCAGTGAAAACGCCAAAAACCAGCTCATGAACGTGCGCGTCACCGATCAGGAGATCGCTCGCTTGCAGCAGAAACTGGCTATTGTCCAGACAGCGCGAACGGCCTATGCCCGCGCATTGGCCGAGGAGCTCTCGAAGCATCAGAAACAGCAGCAGCACTGAAGCGTCGATAAAGGGGGCTTCCTTCTTGACAAAAAGCGCCGGTACGCTCCCCCTTTGAGGGGAGGCAGACCGACTCGGTTTACAGACCCGAGTCGGTCTCAAGAAAAGCTCACCCTTCAACCACCCGGTTTTTACTCAAGTGAAGCGATGCATGAGTGAAAGAGAGCGGGCGCTTTTTTCAGCGCCTTCTTTTTTTCCAGTTTGTGACATGCCGCCGCCCGCGATCGAAGTCCTCATCGACGATATGTAAGATACGTTCCCCCAATTAAACGGTTGACAATGGTACCGAATATGGTATCAAGACTTCGCGCTGAATGGCGGTGAGAAGACAGCCGATTATTCAACTATTCCGCTTATTCGGATGGCGCCGGTTATAACTTATTTGCCCGGGGAGTTCATTGGGTGATGCAACACTATTCCATACAGCTAATCTGGAGCGCAGAAGAAAAGGCTTATCTCGCGACGGTTCCGGAACTGCCTGAGATCAAGGTTGTCTGCGAATCCTCCGTCGAAGCGGTGCGATTGCTGAATGAGAGCATTGCCGCGTATTTATCGGAAAAGGAAAATAATCTTGAACCGAGCCCGGCGTCACGCCATGTGGAAGCGTACAGCGGCCAATTTCGCCTGCGCCTGCCGCGGGCCTTGCACGCCGCTTTGGTCGTTGAGGCGGAGGGCGAAGGGGTTTCGCTGAATACGTATGTGTTGTATCTGCTGAGTGACCGGCATGCGCGGCAACTCTCCTTTAAACAAGCGGCTGCGGCCTATGGGGCGGAAATCCGGGAGACCCTGCAATATGTCAATGAACTGGTGTCGAACGAGACCGTTTCCTCGCTGCAGATACCCGCTTTTTCCTGGCTGAACGATTCGAGCGTCACCATTACACATATTCAATAACAGGCGGATATTGTGATCAGAAACGTGTGGTCCATCTTATGTAAGGATATTATCATCGATCAGGAAACCAATGCGGTGACCTTTATTCAAAGCATTGAAGAGGGGGCGGCGGCGGCCTTGCCCATATTGATCTCTCCGGTGCGTATCGGCACCCTGTGGGAAAAGGATTCGAACAAGGACGAGGTCTTTACCGCCCGCGTCCTGCTGGCCATGCCTTCGGGCGCGGCAAGGCAGTTGCTTCAAACCCGGGAGATGGTTTTTAATCGTCAGCGTCAGCGCCTGCACTTCAAGCTGGACGGGGTGCCGGTAACGGAATTCGGCCGGCACGAGGTGCGCATCGAGATTCAGCAGAACGGAAACTGGCAAACGGTCAGCCGATTGCCGGTGGTGGTCAGGAAACTTAAACCGCGGGAGCAGGTTGCACCGGCATAGGAAGATTTTCAAATGAAACGATTTATCGCCAAATGGAAATACTATTTTATTTTTACCGCCGTTTTCAGCGCCTTTATCAATGTGCTCATGCTGACCATGCCGTTGCACATGCTTCAGATGTACGACCGGGTATTGGCCAGCGGTTCGGTGCCCACGCTCGTGTTGATCACGGCCGCGGCCTTAGGCGCCCTGATCATCATGGGCATACTGGAATATCTGCGCTCGCGGCTTTTGGTTCTGGCCGGTGTGGATATTGAAAACACCTTGAGCGAAGCGGTGCTGGCCGGCATGGTGAAAGATGCGGCCCAGATGGAGAATAAGGGGTTTTCGCAGGGATTGCAGGATGTCCGGTTGTTGAGAAACTTTCTGGGCGGAAATTCGGTCTTCTGTCTGTTTGACGCGCCGTGGACCCCTTTTTACCTCTGGGTGGTGTTTCTGTTTCATTTCGACCTGGGTCTGATATCCACCATCGGTGCCGTGGTCATCTTCACCCTGGCCCTGGTTAACGAAAAGGTCAGCCGCAAACCCTTGCAAGATGCCAATCAGGTGGCGGTTTCCTCCGGCCGTCAGGTGGGCACCTTCATGCAGCATGCCCAACTGGTGCGCGCCATGGGCATGCTCAACGGCATTACCCGGCATTGGAAAAAATACAATAAATTGGTGCTGGCCTTGCAGACCCTGGCCAGCAACCGGGCCGGGTTGATTGGCGCCTTGACCAAGCCGGTTCGCATGGGCTTGCAGGTGCTCATTCTGGCTTACGGTGCTTATCTGGTGGTGCTGCATGAGGTGACCCCGGGCGTGATGATCGCGGCCTCCATTATTACCGGCCGGGCCCTGCAGCCCGTGGAAATGGCCATCGGCACCTGGAAGCAAATGGTGGATGCCCGGGGGGCTTATGCGCGCTTGAAACTACTGATTGACACGGAACTGGCCGCGCCGGCGCAAATGGAATTGCCCGTACCCACGGGTCGACTGACTGCGGAAAATGTGGTGTTCGCGGTCGCCGGAAAACCCATTCTGAAGGGTATTTTTTTGGATCTGGCGCCGGGGGATGCGCTGGGACTCGTCGGCGCGAGCGGCGCCGGCAAATCGACGCTGGCCCGGCTGATGCTGGGTATCTGGCGGCCTTATGCCGGAAGCGTGCGGTTGGACGGCGCGGATATTTTTACCTGGAATCAGGAGCATCTCGGCCGCTTTATTGGCTATGTGCCGCAGGAAGTGGCGCTTTTTCCCGGTACGATCGCCGATAACATCGCCCGAATGGGCGAGGTGGATGCCGAAAAGGTCATTGCCGCCGCCAGAATGGCCAATGTGCACGACATGATTCTGAAATTTCCCGATGGCTACGACACGGTGGTGGGAGAAAACACGTATATGCTTTCCGGCGGGCAACGGCAGCGAATCGCACTGGCGCGCGCTCTCTATGATGACCCGCGCCTGGTCGTGATGGACGAGCCTAATTCCAATCTGGACGAGGAAGGAGAGCGGGCGCTGATGATGGCCCTGGTCGAATTGAAGAAAAAGGGCGCGACCACGGTCCTGATTTCCCATAAATTATCCTTATTGTCCCGGGTGGACAAGCTGCTGGTACTTAAAGACGGGCAACTCCTCATGTACGGGCCGCGAAACGAGGTGTTGCAGAAACTCACGCCGCCCCCGCCGCCTCAGGCTGCGCCGGTTGCGCCGCCGCCCATCATCGTGAGGACGGGAATGGCGTAACTTCAATTGCCGGCAATCGGTTGCGGGCTTTAAAAAGGTAAAAGAGACCATCCGGTTGAAATTTCAGTGTGATTACCGAAACCATGGGATGGCATCCGTGCGGATGGGCAAGGAAAGGAATCTCAAGTGAGTAATTTTTTTAAGAGCACTTCGAATGTCGGTCGGGACTTGAATATGATCAGCCCCGGTAAAATCATCGTGATCGGCGTCCTGGTGATTTTTCTTTTTTTCGGCGGGTTGGGCGGATGGGCGTCCGTCGCCAAAATCAACGGCGCCGTGATCGCGCCCGGTGAGATTCAGGTGGACAGCAATCGCAAAACCGTTCAACATCTGGAGGGGGGCATTGTCAGGGAAATTCTGGTGCGGGAAGGCTCGAAGGTGGAAAAGGGCCAGGTGCTGATCCGATTGGAGGCTGAAAACATCATCGCCACCTGCGATATGTACCGCGGGCAGAAGGATGCGTTGACGATAAGGCGGGAACGGTTAATCGCCGAAAAGGAGAATCACCCGCGCATTGTATGGCCCCGTGAGATAACGGCACACAGCCGGGATGCCAACATTGCTGAATTGCGGGACAACGAAGAAAAGATTTTTCAGTCGCGCCGGGTTGCCAGGGATGGGCAAATTAGTTTGATCGAAGCGCAGATTGAACAATTGCGAGTTCAGATCGATAGCGCGGAGCAGCAACTGGCGTCTCTGCAAATCATGATCACTTCCATGAACGAAGAACTGGCGGCCAAGCGGGTGCTTTTGGCGGGGCGTTACATCGAAAAATCCCATATCATGGGGTTGGAGCGGACCCTTGAAACATACAAATTGCAAAAAGGCCAGGTTGCGGGCGACAGCGCAAAATACCGCCAGCAAGTGGCTGAACTCAAGCTTCGCATTCAGGAAGTGGCAAACCAGTATCATCAGCAAGCCGTGGAGGAACTCGGCAAGGTTCAGAGCGGCATCTTTGAAATGGAGGACCGTATTCGGCCGCTGGAGGACGCCTCCAGACGATTGGATATTGTCGCACCCGTTTCCGGCGTGGTCATGGACCTTAAAGTTCATTCCCGCGGGGGCGTGATCGCGCCCCGGGAGCCGTTGATGGATATTGTTCCGCATGACAATCCCCTGATCGTGACGGCCAAAGTGGATGTGCGAAAAATTACGGAGGTGACGCTTGACCAGGAAGCCAGCGTCATGCTTTCCGCGTTTAAGCAACGGGTTACTCCCAAAGTGAAGGGGCGCGTCTCTTATATATCGGCCGATCGGCTGATCACCCAAAGCGTGCAAGGCGCCATACCGTACTACCTGGTGCACATCGATCTGGATAAGGACTCCTTGCGCGAAGCCATAGGGGATAGTTCCCGGCTGACCGCGGGTATGCCGGCTGAAGTGTTTATCGTCACCAAAGCGCGCACGGTCATGAATTATATTTTGGAGCCGCTCACAATCAGTATCCACCATGCGTTTCGGGAGACTTAGTCACAGAGGCTGTCCGCTCACGGCAATGAAGGCGGATTCGGGAAAGATTGCTTTCAGCCAACCGACAGCCTGTCAGATCCTGTGTCAGAAACCTGCGCGACAAAGCGTGCATCATTGGTGAAGGTCGTTGGCCGCCCAGCTTCCGGCTTTGCCGGTTTAGGAGTAAGCTAAGCATGAACTTTCGGGTTAAGGTGTTGTTTTTAATTCTCGCACTTCTGATTCCCTTGGTGACGGGGGGGCCGGTTTGTTCGGCGGTGGCCGGCGAAACAACGGTTTCCCGTGAGATTCCCCGGGTGCTGACCCTTGGCGAGGCCGTAGAATACGGGCTGGCACATAACCAGCAAATACACGCCGCGGAATTTGCGCTCTCGGGAGCCGAGGCCGGGGTGAAATCGGTCCGAAGCGGCTTTTTCCCTCAAATAGATGCAAGTTACGGAAAGCGGCGGTTGACCAATGACTCCAAGGCGGAATATGACCTGGATTATTTGGACCAGAGCAATGAAACCACTGCTGTGCGGTTGACAATCCCACTGTTTTCAGGGTTTTACAATTTAACGGCCTATCAGCGGGCCCGAATCGGCAAAGAGCTGGCCGAGGCGCGCTTGCGGTTGACCCAGCTTCAGTTGGTCTTTGATATTCAGCGTCGATTTCTGGAATTGATCAAAGCGCGGGATGATTTGCGTTCGGCCGAGTCGGCCGTGACGCGTCTGGAAGAGCAACGGGCATCCGCAGAGGCCTATTGCCGGGTGGGTATGAAACCCTGGCTTGCCGTGTTGCAGATCAAGGCGGAACTGGCTGCGGCCGAACACGCTAAAATCGAAGCCAAAAACGCCTTGCGTGTCGCCGGCGTGCGGCTGAATTCTTTGCTGGATTTGCCGGCTGCTGCCAAGGTCGAGTATCAGGGCAATTATGTCGCGGAGGTCCTGTTTCTCTCCAATTCACCCGAAGAATGCGGTCAAATCGCTTTGACCAAGCGCCCGGATGTCGCCGTGGCGGAAAAAAATGTGCTGCTGGCGGAAAAAGATGTGGCCCTTTATCGCAGTCGCTATTATCCCAAGCTTTCCCTGGATACCGATTATATTATGAACGATATCGATTATGATGAAAAAAATTATACCGACACGGACCGGAATTATTGGAATGTCGGGGTTAATGTACAAATAAATCTGTTTGCGGGAGGCCGGGATTTTTTTGCGATCAAGGAAGCGCACGAGGCGGTTTACCGCGCGCGCGCGCTTGCCAGGGATTTGGAACACACCATTATTACCGAAGTAACGGCGGGGTATATGATTTTTCAGGACGCAGGCGAGCGAATCGTGTCAGCCAAAAAGGCGCTGTCTGCGGCCATTGAGGCCTACGATATGGCTTCGACCCGGTTTCGGACCGATCTGGGTACCAACACGGAGCTTCTCGACGCGCAAACCCTGGTCACCAATGCGGAAGTCGCGCTGACGCAATCGGTTGTGGATCAGCGTACGGCCTTGGCCCAATTATATTATGCGATGGGCATCAGGCAATTGACGCTGGACAAGGTGGAATTCTAGGCGCGGCGCCATTTCATTCGCTTCGATGCAATTGTCCTGTTTTTTTTATCGGCTTATCGGCAGGGTGTGGCCCAAGGGTAAGCAACCACAGGGGCAGTATCGACTTTCCGGGTCGTTTTTATTCATATGATGGACGCCGTTATCGTAAATTATCACAGTTCGCGCCTGTTGTTGAAGTGCCTTGCGTCCATCAGTCGAGCAAGCCATTCCGCCGGGGGGCGCCTCATTATCTGCGAAAACGGTCCGGATGATATCGGAGATCGGCTTGAACGATCCTTTCCCCATGCGCTTTACATTAAGAATAAAAAAAATCTGGGGTTTGCGGCGGCCGTGAATATTGGCATTCGGCAAAGCGATGCGCCCTATCTTATGATATTGAATCCCGATACGTCTGTATGCGAAAATTTTTTCGATTCGGTAAATGCTTACATGAACGAAAATCGGCAGGTCGGTGTATTGGGCCCCAAGGTGCTAAATGAAGACGGCACGATTCAGGGGTCCGCCCGGTCCTTCCCGACACCGTTGACGGGGTTATTCGGCAGAACCTCTTTTTTGACGCGCTTTTTTCCTGCTAATCGCTTAAGTCGAAAAAATGTGCGGACCGACATCGGGGATCAGCACATTGCCGCCATTCCGGTGGACTGGGTGTCCGGCGCCTGCATGGTGGTCCGGCGGGAAGCGGTTGAAGATGTCGGCCTTTTGGATGAACGCTTTTTCATGTACTGGGAAGATGCCGATTGGTGCCGCCGCATGAAATCGCACGGTTGGCAGGTGGTGTATTATCCGGGGGCGTCGATCGTGCATGCCGCTGGAAAAAGCAGCGAAAAAAGGCGGCTGCGATCTTTGCTGGCGTTTCATTTGAGCGCTTACCGGTATTTCGCAAAGTATGTTAAGTGGCCGTTAACCATTTTTAAACCTTTCGTATTTATGGCGCTTGCCCTTCGTTTTTATGGCAAATGCCTCGGCATGTTAATGATAAGACGTTCAAATCAACGTTCCATCAACCACTAAACTTTCCGAGAAGAACTTATGAAACTCGATGAACGTGTTCATGCCCTAGTGGAAAAAGGCGTGAAAATCCAGGCCCCTCACAGCATTGCGCTCGGGCCGGAAGTCGATCCCGACCGTATTTCTGGCGAGGGGGTTATCCTCCACGCGGGATGCCGGATTTTCGGCGCCGGCACCCTGATCTGCGCCGGCGCGGAGCTCGGCCGGGAAGCCCCGGTGACCCTTGAAAATTGCCAGATCGGCCCCGAGGTGCAACTTAAGGGCGGGTATTTCAAGGACGCCGTGTTTTTGAAAAGATCCGGCATGGGGTCCGGCGCGCAGGTGCGGGAAGGCACGATTCTGGAGGAAGAGGCATCCGGCGCGCATACGGTGGGGCTCAAGCAAACGATTCTCTTTCCTTTCGTGACGCTCGGTAGCCTGATCAATTTTTGTGACTGCCTGATGACGGGCGGCACGAGCCGCAAGGATCACAGCGAGGTGGGCAGCTCATATGTCCATTTTAATTTTACCCCCAATCAGGACAAGGCCACGGCCTCCTTGATGGGGAATGTGCCGGACGGCGTGATGCTAAATCAGCGCCCTGTTTTTTTGGGCGGGCAGGGCGGGCTGGTAGGCCCTTGCCGGCTCGCTTTCGGCACGGTGATTGCCGCCGGGTGCATTTATCGAAAAGATGAGCTGCGGCCGAACCGGCTTTTGATCGATGGCATCGGCCGAAGCGGCAATATGCCCTTTGAGACCGGTTTTTATCGCAGCATCAAGCGCATTGTTCAGAATAATATTTTATATATCACCAATCTGATGGCCCTTCGCGCCTGGTATGGGGTCGTTCGCCGTGAATTTATTTCCGACGCGTTTCCCGACGCCTTATGGGGCGGTTTGATGGAAAAGGTGTATATGGGAATCGCGGAGCGGATTACCCGGCTGGACGCATTGGCTCAAAAATTGCCTGAGTCGGCCCGCATTTATCGGGAGCAGGCCGGTGAAAACGCTTCGGCCGCCTTATTGGCGCAAAAAGCGCAATTGCATGAGCGAAGCGCTGAATTGTCGCAGCTTTTTTTGAACCTGAAAAATGAAACCGGCGATGCTGCAAAAGCAGCCGCCTTTATTTCGGTGATTCAATCCCATATTCAAGAAAAGGGAAAAGACTACATTGCCGTGATAAAAAGTCTCAACGATGAGGAAGCCTCTCTGGGCACCCAGTGGCTGCAGGGAATGGTCGATGCGCATTCCGGTGCGGCATTTGCTTTGTTACCGGCCTTTGGTTTCAAGGCCGCATAAGGATAAACGGAATGATGGGAAAACTTTTCGGCACGGACGGCATTCGCGGGGTGGCCAATTCGTATCCGGTGACGGCGGAGATGGCGCTGGCCGTGGGGCGGGCGCTGGCCACCTTATTTAAAAAAGAAACGGATGCACCGGTGATTGTGATCGGTCAGGATACACGTTTGTCCGGAGATATGCTGGCTTCGGCCCTGGCCGCCGGCATCTGCTCGGCCGGCGGCGATGCCTTGCAGTATGGCGTCATTCCCACACCGGCGGTTGCCTATCATATTCAGGCCATCAAGGCCCATGCCGGGGTGGTGATATCGGCCTCTCACAACCCCTATTTTGACAACGGCATCAAGGTGTTCGGTCCGGATGGCTTTAAACTGAGCGATGCGGCGGAACATGAGCTGGAAACGGCGGTTCTCGAGAACAGCTCGCTTGCGCCCGGAACCGAAAATACGGGCCGGGTTCGAATTTGTTCCGAAGGGGTTCAAGCATATGCGGATTTTCTGATCCGTACCTTGCCGGCCGGGTTTACGCTTGCCGGAATGAAAATCGTGATCGATTGCGCCAATGGGGCGACCTTTCAAGCAGCGCCGCGAGTGTTTGAACAATTGGGCGCCGAGGTGAACGCGCTCTTTATTTCGCCGGACGGACGAAACATCAATGATGCTTGCGGCTCACAGCATCCGGAGGCGCTTGCCGAAGCCGTGTTGAAAACCGGCGCCGATATCGGGCTTGCTTTTGACGGGGACGGCGACCGGCTCATTGCCGTGGATGAGACGGGAAAGGTGCTCACCGGCGATCAGATTCTGGCGGTTTGCGCAACGGCTTTATCCAAAAAAGGCCTGTTGAAAGAGAACAAGGTCGTGACCACGGTGATGAGTAATCTCGGCTTTAAGGCGGCCATGAAGGCATACGGTATTGCGCATTACACGGCGCAGGTGGGGGACCGGTATGTGCTGGAAATGATGCGCGAAACCGGAGCCACTCTCGGCGGAGAAGATTCGGGCCACATGATTTTTCTGAATCATCACACCACCGGTGACGGCCTGCTGGCGGGCTTGCGGCTCCTGGAAGTGATGGCGATGAAAAATAAACCCTTATCGGAACTAAGCCGGGTCATGACCGTATTTCCGCAGGTGCTGATAAACGTGGATGTTCGGGAAAAACCGCCGATCGAAACGGTTCCCGAAATTCAGCAAGCCATTGAAGCAGCGGCGGCGGCATTGGGGGATAAGGGGCGTGTGCTGGTGCGGTATTCGGGCACGCAACCCATGTGCCGCGTGATGGTGGAAGGGCCAACGCAGGCGATTACCCGGCAATATTGTGAAATTATCGCGGAAACGGTTCGAAGGGCGATCGGCATTTCCTGATTACCCATTGACAATGGGCAGGGTCCGGATAACGATTAAACGAATAGCGAAACTTCATCCAACCCATTTCACACATAAAGGGGGAAAATGCGGCAAAAATATGTTCTGACCAAAAGCGGCGGGAAGGAAACCCTGACCATCAGCGAATATACCGAGCTTGAAAAGGAGGTTTTTTCGCTTATCTGCGAGGAAAGTCACAGCGGCGCAACCATTCGCGCCGCCATTTCAGCGGGGGTTGACAAGCTGATTTCGACCTTTCGAACCCATAACATGTACCCGAGAGTGATCTATGCGCAAAAGATGGCCGAAAGTATTCTGCAACTCTATGAAACCGATCAGGAGGATCGCATCGAGCTGATGTTCGATGACAGAGAGGCCTTCTCCCACAGGGAAGGAGAAGATACCGTGGTGCCGGATGTTATCAAGATGAAACCGGAGATCGTGAATGATTTGATCGATGATGATATCGGCGATGAGGATTCGGATGACGATGATATTGATATTGAAGTGGATGCCGAGGGAGATGACGGTCTGGAAGACGATTTGACGTAGAAAGGAGCGCTCAATACGGTAACCCTCACCCTTTCCAACCGGCTGAAGCTCATCGGATTGCCCGATGCAACCCGCCGGGAACTGATGGAACAATTCACCCTTTCAAACCCCGTCTGGCTTGAAAACGAACGCATGGGCCGATGGAACCGGAATACGCCCAAGACGCTTCGGTTTTATGACACCTTCGGCAAAACGGGCCTGATGCTTCCGCGCGGTTATACCCGCCGGCTGATGATGGATCTGAAAAAATCGGGCATTGATTACACCCTTGAGGATCAACGCCGGGAGCTGGACCCGGTGGCCATGACCTTTTCAGGCGCGTTAAAGCCGTTTCAGAAAATCGCGGCGAATGCAATGCTCAAAAAAGAATTCGGTACCTTGTGCGCGCCCACGGGGTCCGGAAAGACGGTGATCGCCCTTTACATGATTGCCCGGCGCGCTCAGCCCGCAGTGATCGTGGTTCACACCAAGGATCTGGCCTTTCAGTGGATGGCGCGGATCGCTTCGTTTTTAAACATTCCGGAAAATGAAATCGGATTGATCGGCGCCGGGAAAAAAAAGATCGGCGATACCATTACCGTGGCCATGGTGCAGAGCCTTTATCAATGCGCTGAAGAAATCGCGTCCCGCTGCGGATATATCGTGGTGGATGAATGCCATCGAACCCCGAGCCGGACCTTTACCGAAGCCCTTTCCGCCTTTGATGCCCGGTACATGCTCGGGCTCAGCGCCACCCCGTGGCGACGGGATAACTTATCAAAGCTTATTTTCTGGCATCTGGGCGATGTGCATCACGAGGTCGAACAGGCAGGGCTCGTTAAAGACGGCCATGTGCTCAAAGCCGATGTCATCGTCAGGGAAACCGGGTTTAAGCCCTTTCACGACCCGGTGAAAGAATACAGCCGCATGCTTTCGGAATTGACCTGCGATGACACAAGAAACCGGCTGATTGCCGCGGATGTCGCCCATGAGGTGGAACAACGCGACGGCGTGTGTCTCATTCTCACGGACCGGAAAATTCACGCTGAAACGCTGCACACCCTTTTAAAATACAAGCACCACGTATCTTCCGCCGTGATGACGGGGAATTTAAGCGTTAAGGAGCGGCGGGCCGTCCTCGACAGAATCGCGGCGGGCGAGGTGGCGGTGCTGGTGGCCACCGGGCAATTGATCGGAGAGGGGTTTGATTGCCCCGACCTGAGCACGCTGTTTTTTGCCACGCCGGTGCGCTTTAGCGGAAGAGTGCTTCAATATTTGGGACGCGTGTTAAGACCTGCGCCGGGAAAGAAAAGCGCTCGGGTGTATGATTATGTGGATGTTCTCGTGGAGGTGCTGGTTGCGGCGGCAGAGGCCCGGGGGAAGGTTTATCTGGGCGGTTGATCAGCGGGCGCTGCGTTCAGGACCGGTTTTTGGGGTTTCGATTGGCGGTGCGCACGCGGTAGAGGCGCTCAGTGAAACCGCCTTGGGTTTCAAAGCTTTTGGCGAGGGCTTTGATCTGGCGGTCTAAAAGGGTGGTGGCGACTGCGAGCAGGGATAGGGCGGCGTTGGCTGCGATTTCGGGGTAGGTGGGGGTGGGTTTTTTGGTGGACTGAGTGGACGAGGTGGACGAGGTGGACGAAGTGGACTGGGTGGACTGAGTGGACGGGCCGATGCCGGGTTTTTGTCCACTGGGTCCACTTTGTCCACAATGTCCACTTCGTCCACCAAAAATCTCACCCTTTCCACCCTCTCCGCAATCATGGGTTGTTTTCACCCAAGCCGCCACCTCATCAGCGCTTTGGCACCTTTTGTCTATCAGCGCCTGACGGCGCGGATCTTGCCGGTCCCAGACCGGCAAGCCGCGTTGCCTCAAAAAATCCTCGTAATCCAGGCGCAACTCCTCCAGGCTTGCCCGGGCCACGTTGGTCAGTTTCAGCTCTGTTTTCTTGGAGGTCCCGGCGGCCTGTGAGCCTTCTGCAATATTTTGCACGCCGCTTCGCGCGGCCTGCACCATCTGGTCGCGGGTGCGGCTGAACCGGTCGATGTAGCGGTTGCAGAAGCGCACGGTCAGGTCATAGACCAGTTGCGATACCTGAAAGCTTTTCAGGTTGCGGTAGCCGCCGTGTTTTGGGATCAAGGGTTCTTTTTCAGTCATCGATTGTCTCCCCGTTCAGTATGTTCGCCCAATTGCGAGAAATCGCCTGCGCCCGGCCCCGTCGGCCGAAGGAACGAATCTCGATCTCCAGCCTCTCTTCCTTGTTTGCTTCGTTCCGGTAATGAATTTCCAGCATATAGGCCGTTGAGCTGTAGTATTTTTTCTCCGCGGCTGTTACCGAAGCCAACCTTTCCATTGGAATGCGAACGTCGATATCAAACCGGCGGTCCTTGGCTTTGGCGTTGATGGTCAAAACGTTCTTTTCAAATACGAGATGGCCTTTCTGAAAATAAGCGGGAATGGGGAGCGTGCCGCCGTGATACAGAATTCTTGATTTTAGTTTTTTCATTTCCAGGTCCTTGTCAAGTGAAAAAACTGCAGGTTCATTCCCAGGTAAAACAGGGGATGCACTCTGGGAGATCGAATGATTCGGTGATGGATCGACGGTAACGAGAAGATTTTTTTCCAGGTGCGGCGAAGCCCTGTTTCGAGTGCTTCCGGGTTCATGCCGATGGGTGAAATAACGCAGTTTAAGGTGTCGTATTTTTCCCATTCGGTGGTTAAGAGTCGCCCCGCCTGTCGCATCTCTTCATAAAGGCTCGTGCCGGGGTAGGGCGTTCGAATAAAGACCAAGGCCCAGTCCAGTTGCGTGTCCAGGGCAAATTGATAAATATCGTCAAAGATGGCGGCTTCTTCGTTATCAAATCCCACCACGAAGGTGCCCATGACGCCGATGCCGTATCGGTGGATTTTTTGAACGGCCTTGGCGTAATCGAATCGGCCGGCAAAGGATTTATGCATGGTCTTCAGGTTTTCACCGGATAGCGTTTCGAATCCGATATTGAGCGCGAGCCCGCCGCTGTCGCGCATGAGGCGCAAGAAAGCATCGTCATTGGCGATGTCGACCGTGGCGTGTGCCCACCAGAGCACATCCATCGCTTTTAGGGCTTCCAGCAGCTCACTCGTATACTGCGTGTCCGCGCCGAAATTGCTGTCGATGAAGTAGATGAGGCGGCGTTCGATAAAATAGGGAAGATCAAAACCGCGCTGGGCGAAAAACTGGCTGATGGAATGCCGGAACCCGCTGCCGAACAGGGAAGATAGTTCGGCGATTACTTCCGCGACCGGCCGTTTGCGGTATTTGTGGCCGAAAAATCGGGAGACTCCGCAAAAATCGCACTGGTGCGGGCATCCGCGCGTGGTTTCCACCATGGTCAGCGGAATATAATGGCGCGGATTTAGAAGATCCCTGCGGGGCCGCGGCAGCCCCGTTAAGTCGCGATCCGTGCCGCCCTCGTATATCGGTTTGAGCGCGCCCTTTTCCAGATCGGACAGCAGTGTCGGCCAGATAAATTCCCCTTCTCCGATAATCACGCTGTCGACATATTGCAGGGCTTCTTGCGGCAGGGTGGAGGCATGCACCCCGCCCATGACCACTCGAACCCCGCGTTGCTTGAACTCCCGGGCGATTTCATAGGCGCGCGGCGCCACCGGCGTCTGAGCGGAAAGCGCCACAAGCCACGGTCTCTCGGCAAAATCGATATGCCGATGCGCTTCGTCCACGATTTCCACCGCATACTCGGGTGGTGTCGCGGCCGCCAGGTACGGCAGATTCAGAAAACTCATCTTAAACACAAAGTCTTCGTTTTTTGCCCGGCGTCGCGCCGGTGAAATCATCAGTATCTTCTTCATATTCCCGCCTCGAGTCCTCAGTCCTCAGTCCTCAGACCTCAGACCTTAACCCATTTTTTTTTTCGTTCAAGATCATCTTCGCGCACAGCTTTCCGGATGTCATCACCCCCGCAATGCCGCCACCCGGCATGGTCCAGTGTCCGGCCAGAAACAGGCCCGGAACCGGTGTTTTCAGGTTCAGCCGCCGAATGCCGGATTGTTCCGGAATCTGCGCCCACCCGTAGGCCGATCCCCCCGGATTGCCGCTGACGGCCCCCAATTGCGCGGGTTCAAGGTCAAACAGAAAGTCCATTTGCCCGGCAAGGAAAGAAAAGCGCGACTGAAAGGCCTGTTCCAGCAGGCTTCGATACCGCCCTCTTTGAGCTGTGCCGAGAGTGGTTTCGGGCGCGCACGGCACACTGAGACAAAGGCAATGGCGACCGGGCGGCGCGGCGGATGCATCCACCAGCGACGGCACCAGAACGTAATAGCTTTTGGCGATGTCGAAAAGGTGTTTGTCCGTTTGGCGTGTGCTGATTTCCATATTGGGTAACAGGTTGCCGCCGCGTGCGGCCGGAATGCTGTAGTAGGCGATATAATACGAGCCGGTCGGTTGCATGGTTGCCAGTTTTCGGCGGTATCGGTCCGGAAGCAGACCGGGCGGGTCAAGCCAATGCGTCAGGGCCGGTGCGGCTGCCGATGCGATGACCACGACCGGAGCGGCATAAAGCGTGCCGTCCGTCGTCAGAATGCCGGTGATCCTTCCCAGGTGGGTCTGAATTTTTGCGGCTTTGGTGTTTTTTTTCAAAACCCCGCCGAAGGCGGTCAGTGCCGATGCCAATGCGTTGGGAATATTCGCCATGCCGCCTTTGACGATCCAAGCCTCGCGGCTGTAAGTGATTTCCGTGCAGGCAAATCCGATGAGGGATAATGTTTCGGGCGGCAGCATGCAGTAGCCTGTTCTGGCCGTGATGCGTTGCTGAAGCACGGGGGGCAGGCCCATTTCATTCAGAAACTGCTTGACCGTATGACCACTGTATGTCGCCAGGAGCGGAAAGCGGCGGGCAAATCCGAATGCCGCGTTTCCGGTATGCCATTCCGCGATGGCGCTTAACTCGGCCATAAGGCCGCTGAAGACGGCATAGCATGTTTCAACGGCGCTTTGATGATTCGGTGAAATTTCGCATAGCGACGCAATGAGTTCGTTGAGTAAGCCTGATTGAAGCCATGGGGTTTGGCCATGATCAAAATAATAGGCCCTTGCCGGGCGGCATGGCAGAAAGGTGAGCTGATCCCGAACTTCCAATTCCGATAAAATTTGGTGTACCGCCCCATCGGCGTCGCAGCCGCCGATGGCCTGAACCGCGATGTCAAACCGATGTCCTTTTACGGTATAGGTAACGGCATAACCGCCGATACGGCGGTTTTTCTCCAGCAGGACCACCTTTGCGCCCGCTTTGGCCAAAAGGACCGCGCAGGTTAATCCCGCAAGGCCCGCGCCGACCACGACAACATCATAGGGTGAAGTGAATTCACTCATGGGCATACAGGGCCGGGTTGAATGAGCGTTGCGGTATGAATGCCGCCACGGGAAGCGTTTAAAGAGAGAATCGGTGTGTTGCAGGCGGTTTCAACGCTTTCAAGGAGGGCGGCCGCAATCCCCGCGCCACCCGCGAAACCGGATTCGCCTATCAGGCGTTTGACCGGGTTTCCCGGCGGCACGGCGTTTCCCGTAAGGTCGCGAATATGGCGCATGGTTTCGGCGGAAGCTTCGTCGCAGCCGGGCGCGCCGTTTTCGGGCGTGATGCAAGCGATGGCATGGTTTTTTTTCAGGTTGTCATCAAGGAGTTCCGCAACGGCATCCATCAAAAACCGGCCCGATTTTGAATAGGTGAGCGGGCCGCAGGTGGTATCCTGCCGGGTGGTCCAGCGCAGAATGCGGCCGAAAATCCACGCCCCGCGATGTTCCGCGGCCCTTCTGGATTCGAGAATCATACAGACGGCGCCTTCGCCAAGGGCGAAGTTTTTGTGTGCCGCATCAAAAAATCCGATATGCTGATGAATGGCCAGGATCGATTCGGAGATTTCCTCGGCGGCACACACGATCACCCGTTCGGCGAGGTTGCTTTGAATCTGTTCGGCAGCCCAGTGAAGGCAGATGTCAAAGGAGACCTCATCGGAAACGAATACCCACAGCGGACCGGCCAGATTCAAGGCCTGCGCCACCAGGGCGGGCGGTGCATTGGTCACCGAGAGGTTAAATTCCTGGGGGGAGGCGAACCGGGGACCGTCCGTGAGCAATTGCGTATAAAACCGGTGCACATTGCCCGAGCATCCGAAGGCGGAACCATAGGCGATGCTCGGGGGGGGCGCGGGCGTGTCGGCGTCAAGTCCTGCATGCGTGAGCGCTTCTTTAAGCGCCATGTATAAAAACGAGGCCTGGCGGTTAAAGTGACGCCGAAACTTGACCGGAATCAACGCGCGAAGGGACGATAGACCCACGTATCCGCCCAATACGCCGGCCCAGTCTTCGTGGAGGACGCTCAATCGGGTCAGGCCCGAACGGTTCTCATGAACCGCGTTTAGGAAGGGTTGCAGGCCCGCCCCAAAAGGCGAAACGATTCCCATGCCGGTGATAACCGGCTCGGCAAAAGCGACCGCCGAATTCGAAGGTGTCAGCTTTGGTTCGTCCCGGTTCTCGAACACGAGGCTGACGTTACTGCCGCCAAAGGCAAAGGAATTGGAAAGCGCGCAGGAGACGGCCTCTTTTCGCGAGGTGATTGGAACGAAATCAAGCGCGCATTCCCGCGCCGGTGTTTGAAGATTGGCGGTCGGCGGAATCATGCCGTTTCTCATGGCCAGCACCACGGCGATGGCTTCCAGAACACTGGCTGCGCCCAGTGCATGGCCCACCATGGATTTGGTCGAAGAAATGGCGAGATGCCGGCTGTGTTCCCCGAACGCGGCTTGAATGCCCAAGCATTCGGCTGCATCGTTCAAGGGCGTTCCGGTGCCGTGCGCATTGATATAATTCACGGATTCGGGGGAAATGCCCGCCCTTGCCATTGCCTGCAGAATGGTTTCGGCAACGGCGCGGCCTTCCGGGTGCGGCGCCGTAAAATGATGGACATCCGTCAAAAGCCCGTAACCGGTGAGTGCGGGAAAATGCGGTGCCGTGCTGCCGGCGGAATCCTTCACAAGAACCATGGCACCCGCGCCTTCGCCCAGAACAAGGCCCTTTCGGTTGGCGTCAAAGGGGCGGCAGGTTTCGGGGTCCACGGACCGAAGCGCATTGAAACCGGCCAGGGTGACTTCGGAGAGGCTTTCCGCCCCTACCACCAGCGCGCAGTCGAGCCGATGCGCCTTTAACAGATCATAGGCCGCGGCCAGGGCGAGACCACTCGACGAGCAAACCGTGGCGATCGTAAGCCGTCTGCCCGAAATGCCGAACTCGGTGGCAATGTGGGCGCCCATGGCGGATAGGCAAAAAGAAGTGAGCATCGTCAACGGGGCTTTTATGGGAAGGCTGAAATGGCGTTTTCTGAAAAACCGCTCCAGGCCGAGAATCCCGCCTGCGGCCGTGCCGATGATAAGGCCCATGTGTCCGCTATAGGACACTTTTCCGGTTGCCTCATCGAGAAGCCCCGCAGCCCTCAGCGCTTCTTTGGCCGCGCAAAGGGCAAACCGATCCGCCCTGGAGAGCATGCGGGCATCGATGCGCTTAAAGCGCTGATTGATAACCGTTTTGATTTCACCTGCGATGCGGGTTCGATGCGGTTCGGCCGGGAAAAGGTCGATGGGAGAAAAGGCGGTTTTTCCGGCGGCGATCGATTGCCAGTAGGCGGCGACGCCAAGGCCGAAGGCAGTGACGGCACCCATTCCGGAAATCCGTATCGCGGGTGATAAAGGGCCACTGGCTGTTATCGTCATGGCTGCGTCATTCTGTTCAGGATAACGCCTTCGGGCAGTTTAAAGTCGAGTACCTTTTCGGGTAAGGGGGCGTTGAGCTTTTCCGATGAAAAGCGGATGTCGGTGATATCGCCGGTGTGGTTGTCGATTTTCAAGTGTTTCATGATCAGCGATTGCTTGTGCAGCGCAAAGGTGAGCGCCGCGCCGGCGGTCGTATCTTGAAAAAAATAGGTGTCCGCGGTCTGGGAGATCGTGCCCGTGAAGCGGTTGGGATCCCATGCCAGAAAAGCGGCGTTTTCCGCCACCGCGCCCTGATTTGAAAGCATCATCACATCGGCGGTGGGACTGCCTTCGATGTACATGAGCGCTTCTTTTCCCCGCACGCGAAGTACATGATGGACGGGGCTGTCATATTGCATGAAAAAAAGGCGATCCTTCTCAAAATAAAGCGTTCCCTCATAGCGAATCGGTGCTGCCAGTCCGGTGACGCTTCGCAGTTCGACAAAATGCGCCTGAAACGTTTTTAAGGTGGCCTGAACCTGTTTCAACCGATCAAAGAGGCCCGGCCGGGCATTGTCGGGAAGCAAGGTCGGCGTCTCTTCCGCGGCGGCCCGGGGTGTCGATCCTACCGGGATCATAAAGGCGATGATCACCAGGGCGGCAACCCGGCTGACCTGTTTTAAAACGTGGCGGCAACAAAGGTTAGGCATCCGATTCTCCGATATTGGCCATGACCCATAATTCCATCGGGTTGGCATGAAGGCGAAAGCGATTGCTTCCGATGTGTTTCAGCCGGGAATCCATTTCATCGGGCAGCCACGCGGATTGCACGGAGTCTTCAAATCCGGATCGCCCGGCCGTGAAGAAAAAAGCGGTTTTCCAGAGCGCATTGAGGAATCGATAGAGTCCGTGCGCCATATCGCGCCTGAAATCGATCATCAGCAATATGCCGCCGGGTTTAAGCACCCGGTCGATTTCCATCAAAAGATGCTCGGGATGGTCCATATGATGTAGCGCGAAAAAAGAGAGAATGACATCGACTGTTTGCGGCCCGAAGGGCAGGGCTTCTCCGTCTCCGCACAGAAATGCCACGGGGCCGCTGTTCCCTTTTTGGCCTCGCATGGCTTTTTGCAGAATACCCGGTGAGATATCAAGACCGGTGAAAGAGGCGTCCGAATACCTTTTTTTCAGATGAAACGGAATGGCGCCGGGTCCTGTTCCGATATCCAGCACCTTCATGCCGGGTTTGACGGTATCTTTCAGAATTTGGCATATTCGGCCGGCTGCCGGTCGGCCGCCCCACCGCGCCGCTCGGGCGAAAAGCGCTTCGCAGGCGGAATTTAGCGCCCGGCCCTCCGGTATTCTTTGATTACATCGCACTGAACCACCTGATCGGAAAATAAAATAACAGGATTAAAAGGGTGGTACTGAGCACCGAACCCGACAGCACGCACAGCGTTCCGCTCAACCGGCTTTGTTTCAGCATGTGCGCCAGTACGCAAGCGGATAAGACCCCGAACCCCCGCAGCGGCAGCGAGGAGACGAGCATGACGGTCAGCGGCTTGTATCGGGCGAACCGGCTCAAATAGGCGTGATGGGCCACCCGGCCTTTCACCTTTTCCCACCGCGCTTCCACCCAATGGGAAATACGCTCGGAGATTTTCATGGTTTCCAGAATCAATCCGTAGACCGGAATTTGAAGAAAATCAATCAGCGCAACGCATATCAGGGTGTTCCAGGGCGCCACGCCGGAGATCAGGCAGGTCGCGACCGCCCCGATGCGGCCGGCGGCGAGATATGCACCGAGAATAAGACCTGCCAGTCCTATCGAGGGCATGAAAGCCTCTCTTTGAAGTCCCGGTGCACCGCAGGGTTCCACATGGCGCGCGCCAGGCGTGTTTGTGAAAAATGGAGGGAGAAATTGGCGATCAGAAAATGCAGGTACGGCCCGCCTCGTTGCTTCAATCTCGAGAGAATCGAGGTCGGCGAGGATAAATATTTCAGCGCCCAAGCATACCCTTGCTGCAGTTCCCGCGGCGTCATGTGTTTCGGCTGAAACACGGCATGGTTCATGTCGTATTGGGACCAATCCTTGTGAAGCAGGCGATGGTCTCTTTCCATGGCATCATATAACGGGGTTCCCGGAAAGGGGGTGTAAATGCACATATTGGGCAGCTCGATGCCGTTCTCCTGTATAAAGGACACCGTTTCTTTAAACACATCCTTTGTATCCGAGTCAAACCCGAAGATAAAGGAGCCCTGAATGCCGATGCCGTGGGCGTGAATTTTGGAAATCGCCCGGCTCATGGCCTCACGCCCGGAAAACCGGCGGTTTTTGGTTAGTCCGGTATTCGCCCCAAGGGATTCAAAGCCGATAAATAGCGACATACATCCGCTGTCCTTGAGCGAGGCCAGAAACGCGTCATCTTCGCTTACCGACAGATTTGAAAACCCCATCCAGCGAAACCCGTATTTTTTGATTAAGGCCATGATGGCCAGGCAGCGCTCTTTTTTGATCAAAAAATTGTCATCGACAATAAACAGGGCGCGGGATCTGAGTTGCCGGAGCGCCCGAAGTTCTTTGTCCACCGTGGCCAGGGATTTTACCCGAATGGCGCGGCCCGAGATGGTGGGCACCGCGCAAAAATCGCAATCCTGCGGGCATCCCCTGCTCGTTTGAATGGCGGACAGGTAAAACCGGTGACGCCGGGTCAAGCGCGCGGTGTCGGGTATCGGAATTTCATCGAGGTCGGCGATTCGCTCCCCGCGGTAACTGGCGGATAATTCGCCCTTTTCAAAATCGGCCAGGATTTGGTGAATCAGGGATTCGGCTTCACCGATGACCACCGCCGTGGCGTACGCAGCGGCCTCATCGGGCAGCACGCTCACATGAATCCCGCCCATTACGACCGGAATGCCTTGTTTTGTAAATAAATCCGCCAGCGCATAGCCGCGATAGGCCGTGTGCGTCAGGCAGGAAATAAAGACCAGATCCGCTTTTTCCCGGCCCGTTACCGGGGATATTCGCTCATCGGCGATGGTGACCCGGTAGGACGGCGGAATCAGGGCCGCCACTTGCGGAAGTCCCAGAAAGGGAAAAGGAAAAACAGCGTCGTTCGCGGTGCAGGCGCCGTTTCTCCGCGGATAAATCATTAAAATGTGCTTGCCGCTATGGTTATGCCCGCGCCAATTCATTCAGGACTTTCGTAATACCGATCGAGGTTTCCCTGGCGTCAAATTTTGAGACGACCTCAAGAACCTCTTTGGGCTTATAGGCCATGAGACAGGTTTGCGTGTTTTTACAGTTTCGATGACTGATATCGCGAATATGGCGCAGAAAGTCGGATTTACAGATTTCAGTGAAACTTTTCTCCCGAATGTTATCGACCGCATAGGGCATCAGGACGCAGGGTTCGACATCGCCGTTGGCATTGATATGCCACATGACCCGGCCGGCGCCGCAGCCCTCGGTGAGGTAGGCGTCGGTCAGAAAATCCACGAGCAGCAACTCTTTCTTTTGCTTGATTTTGCGAATGAGTTCCGGAATCCGGGCTTTTTCCGCTTGGGTCGGCACTAGATTCGGATCCTGGCAGGCGCTTCCCTGGGGTACGGCGATCGGAATCCAGCCGTATCCGGCGCCGTTTTCGATCATGGTGTCGTAAAACGCTTCGGAATGAAGCACATCGAAATTTTTCTGACTGGTCATGGCGGAGAAGCCGACCAGAACCCCTGCCTTGTTCAGCGCCCGCATGCGTTCCATGGCTTTCTCAAAAGCGCCGGGGCCTTTTCGTTCATCGGTTTCCTTTTGAAGACCATCCACGCCGATGGCGATACCGGCATTCCCCAGTTGCGCGAGACGCGCCACTTTTTGATCATCGATCAACTGGCCGTTGGTGAATATCAAAAAGGCGTTATGAGAATGTTTTTCCACGATATCCAGAAGCCACGGGACGATAAACGGCTCTCCGCCGAGAAATAAAAAGAAATTGGTTCCTGCGGCGGCGGCATCGGTCACCACCGCATCCACTTCCTCGTAGGTCAGCTCATGCTTGTGTTCATGATGATCGGCGTAACAGCCATAGCATTTGAGGTTGCATCGAAGGGTCGGGCTGATCATCAGCGTGCCGGGGGGCGCCACCTGGTGCTCATTGTAAAATGCCAGCCGTCTTCTGTAGCCCAGCAAAATAGAGCCGAGGATAAAATTGTTGAGCAGTGCGGAACGAGCTTTGGGATTTGCCTGTTTGAGGATTCGGCGAACCGCATTGATGCCGGGATGATCGGTTTCAATAAGCGCCCGAACGGCGGATACCCCCTGCCGATGCCAATCGATGGATGATAATTTTTCAAAAACCCCCATGGCTCTAAGAAGGTTTTTGTTCGACAGGTTGCTGATCAGGCCGAGCAGTTCATTGGAAATGGCATCTCTTAATACGGTGGATTTCATCGGTTTTTTCTCCGGTGGTAAGGTCGGCCGGCAGGTCGCCCTCACGGGGCGGCGTCAGGCCGCCTTTTTTTCAATCACAAACTCAGCCAGGGCGGCAATGGAGGCAAATGCCTTGCGGCCGACTTCCTCATCCTCGATAACGACGCTATAGGCCTTTTCAATGGCGACCACCAGTTCCAGGGCATCGATGGAGTCAAGCCCCAATCCCTCACCAAAGAGGGGCGCCGTATCGTCTATTTCATCGGGGATAACCTCTTCCAGTCGAAGGGTTTTAACAACCAACTGCTTTAATTCTCGTTTCAAGACATCCTTGTTCAAATTCGACGATCCTCCGAGGCTGGGGTTATTTGCCCATCTGGTCTTTGACCGCGGCGCCGGCGCGAATGGCCAATTGGGTCAGAATGTGGTTTAACATGGATACGCTGTCACCGCCGAAGCTGCCGGTATCCCGGGTATAAATACGCATGATGGCGTCGGCTTTGCCCGGCGCATAGACTTCACATACCGCTGCGCAGGCGGTTTTCCCGGCCCCCAGCCCAACGAGAAACCGGGCGGCGCGATTGCCCGGATTGCATTCCACCACCGCCGTCTCGACGCGCAGGCTGTTTTGCCCACCGGTTTTGACAGTAAGGGCTTGCTTAAATTGAACATTGAACAACGTAACAAACGGAGTATATGAAAACGTATTCTGCACGGGAAGATATCGATCGTCGTTTTCGATAATGGTGACGGCATCGTACCGGGAGAAATCGGCGGTGGGATTCACCCAGGCCAATGTATTGTGCCCGATTTTGTTCATTCCGGCGGTATAAGCATCGGCATTGAATTGATTTGCCGCGTAATGTTTAAAGCTTGTGGCAAAAGAATTTGAAATGACAGGCAATAATGCATAACAAAATAAGACGGCAACCGTAACGACCATTGAATTACGCAGCCTTTTTTTCATACCGCCTCCTTATTTAATAGCATTTGCTTAAATAATTGCCGATATCACCCGCTTGCATGCGAAAGTTTAGAGAGTCTTTAAATATAGAACGCCCGGTATTGTGTCAAGGAACTATTCTCAACAAGCAAAGCGCTCACCGGACAAAGCAAAAGGCATTGAAATAACCGGGGGGGTGAGATAGGAACATAACCTTTCATCGACCGATAACCGCCATCCCGCACTTCGGTAACTGTAGTTTCGTGCACGTAAACGTACACGTGCACGTGCACGTGCACGAAATTGAAAGGCTAACAGCGATGAATCGAGTTCGAAAAATATGAACAAGGCAATACGCCATTAAAACAAAGCGTTTCAGAATCGGCGGCAATAGGTTGATTGTAAAGGACCGTGCACGTGCACGTGTACGTGTACGTTTACGTTTACGGGTGCGCGCCAGGGGGAAGCGGTGAAAACCCTTTTAATCCATACCCCGAAATTTAATAATTTTTATAAACCGATCGGTGATTTCATCTGGCTGAACTATATGCCCATGGGCCTTCTTGCCATTGCCGATCATCTGGCGGTCAACGGCGTTGCGGTACAGGTCGTTCACCTCGGTGTGGAATGGGTCGAAAACAGAGCCTTTAACGTTTCGGAGCTGTTGCGGGCCGATGACGGGATTAATGCCGTGGGTCTCAGCCTGCACTGGCATCACCAGGCCTTTGATGTGATCGAGGTGGCTAGATGCCTTAAATTAACCCGCCCGGAGCTCTTTATCTTTCTCGGCGGGGATACGGCCTCCTATTTTCATGAGGAAATCATTCGGGAGTTTCCGATTGTGGACGCGGTGATTCGCGGACACGGCGAAGCGCCCGCCCTGGCATTGGTAAAAGCCCTGGCCGGGGAAAGGAATTTGGCCCGCGTGCCGAATCTTACCTGGCGGGATGGCGCGGCGGTTCGGCAAAATGAAATGACCTATGTCGCGGACACGGCCGCTATCAGCCGGCTCAGTTACACGAATTTTTCATTGTTGCGCCATTGGGAAAGCTATGTGCGGTACGTGGGACTTCCCTTTTTCTTTGCCAAAGGATTCAGCAAAGAGAAAAACCGGAAACTTTTTTCTTTGGGGCAATCCCTTTTTCCTGTGCCCATCGGACGCGGGTGCCCCTTTAATTGTACCTGGTGCGGCGGTTCCCAGGTGCCGCAGCAACGATGTGTCAGTCATCTGAAAGGCTTTCTTTACCGGGATATCGGAAGCGTCGTTCAAAGTGTTCGGGCGGCCATGGCCGCGGGCTACCGCATTATGCAGTCCGCTATGGATCCGGAGCCGCAAACGCAGTCCTATTTTATTTCCCTCTGGCGGGCCTTGCGCAAAGAGGGCTTGTTCCCCAGTTGGATGTTTGAATGCAACGGTCTGCCGACGGATGAATTTCTGGCTGAATTTAAACGAACCTTTCCGGATCGGGAGTCTCTTATCGCCCTGTCTCCGGAATGCGGAAATGAAGCGCTTCGCTTGCGGCATAAGGGGCCCGGCTTTACCACAAACGCGCTGTTAACCAAGCTGTCACAAATGAACGCCATGGGCATCGCCACTGAAGTCTTTTTTACCTATGGATTGCCCGGCGAGAATGAGCGGCTTTTAGCCGAAACCATCGCTCTTCAGCGACTGATTGCCAAAAGGTTTCGGTGTGTCCGCGCGATCAGAACCCTCTCGGTTGAAATGGAGCCGGGCGCCCCCTGGCAGATCGATCCCGAGCGATTCGGCATTGTGACGGATCGGCGCACTTTTAAGGATTTTTATGCCGCACATGCGGATGTGAACGCAGGCACCTTTACGAGTTTTGGATATTATATTCCGGATTATTTTGAAACGCCGCTGAATCCGGAACGCCCGTTTCAGGATTTTGCGGCACGCATGCAGGCCATCAAATGCCGGAAATTTTGTTTCATTCACCCGAACCCCAAAAAATGCGGGAAGTCCCCCTGGCAGGGCCGGTTGTTTTGCGGCGTCGCCTCCCGGCTGATGTCGCTTAAGCCGCGGAATTTTTCAAGGCCCTATTGATATGAACTTAAAATCCTTTATCATTCGAAGCATCGCGAACACCCCGGGCAGGGTGCTGCTATCCTTCAACGTGCTGTTGCTGGCTGCGGTATTGGTGACGGGCTTGCTGAAATTTGAAAGAGATATTTTTAAATTACTTCCCGCGGATAATCCCACCTTTCAGGTCCTGGTTCATGCGATGAAGCGCTCGACCGCGCAGGATCGGTTGTTCCTTCTGGTAACATTGCGTGTGGAAGGAAAGACGCTCATCGACTCTGCGAAACGGTTGACGGATGCGTTGCGGAAAATGACCGTGGATAATGTGCCGGCCTTTGAAAAAATTACCTATCAAAAAGCCGAAGCCGTCGGCTCGGAAGAATTTAAGACGATTTATGATCGCTTTCTCGAAGATCCCAAAATCTTTTTAACGGAAGAAGATCAGGAGAAATTTTCTCATCTCATCACCTCCGAAGAGGCCCTGGAAAGGGAGCTTCAAAAATCACTGGCCATCATCGCCATGCCGGGCGCGGCGGATTTGGCCCGCATGGCTGCGATGGACCCCTTTAATTTCAGGCAATTCATTCTGGAAAAGCTTCAACGCCTTCATCAGGGCTTTGTGTTTGCCGCCGGGCCCAACCTGCTCTCGGCGGACGGGCGTGCGCTGCTCATCATCGCCACGCCGGCCAAGGCTCTTATGGAGCCGGACGCGGCCCGCCGGCTTTTGGCGCAAGTCGAGCGCATTCGGTCGGCGGTCCCGGAATTGGAGATCGGCATGACCGGCGGGTACGCCATCGCCGCACAGGAAGAGGCCCTGGTTCGCGGCGATATTGCGGGGTGCCTGATCGGATCGATGATCGGCATCACCGTGTTCCTGATCATTGTTTACCGGAATTTTTTCGTATTGAGTTTTTTCATGATCCCCCTGGTGGCCGGTATTCAGCTTGCCATGGGCGTGATGGCGGTGTTGTGCGATGCCATCCATATGCTGGCCATGGCCTTTGCCGCTGTGATCATCGGGCTCGGCATCGATTTTGCCATTCATATCTATGATCGCTATATTTCCGAGCGGCAAAAGGGCCAAACGATTGAGGCCGCCCTTGAGCGGACGGTGTTTCAGACCGGGGGGGCTGTTCTCGTAGGCGGGCTGACAACGCTCGCCGTGTTTCTCGTGATCACCTTCGGGGATACGCCCATATTGTTTCAGATCGGCTGGCTGGTGGTGCTGGGCCTTTTTTTTTGTATGCTCAACATGCTCTGGGCGTTACCGGCGTGGCTTGTCTGGATCGAACGCTATACCGTCAAATGGTTACATACACCGGCGCATCGGCTGGGCATGGAGTCACTCGGCCGATGGGTGAACGGGCATGCCAAAACGGCCCTCCTGCTGACGGGGGTGCTCTTTGCCGCCGCGCTGCCAGGACTCCGCTATCTGGCGTTCGAGCAGGACCCCATGGCATTAAAGCCGCAAAAGCTTGAGGCCGTGACGGTCCAGGAAGCGATGCTGCGCGCCTTTGGTCAGGGCGATGAGAGCGTGCTGGTTGCCTGGAAGGCGGACGATGGCAATGATTATTGGGAAAAATGCCGTATTCTGGACCGGACCGTGGCGGCGCTTCAGGCAACGGGCGCGGTCAGCTCCTGGGTATCGCTGGGCCGCCTGGCCTCGGCGAGCTTTTCGCCACCACCGAATGTAAATCTTCAGCGCATGACGGCATTGCTGAAGCAATATGGGTTTTCACCCGATTCCGTTCACCACCTTTCGGCCTTTCTCGAAAAACGATTTAAAAGCGATCACCGATTGGTACCGCCTCGAATGGAAAACCCGCTGGACGCATACCCCGATATCTATCATCCCTTTTATTTTCAGGCGGAGGATCAACTTCAGGGTATCGCGGTGGCGCATGTGGCCGACCCAAAAGCGGTGACGGTATTAAAAGACCATCTGAGTACGCTTTCCTTTGATGTGATTGTCGTCAATCCGCGTTCGGCCCTGGGGGAATTGGTGAGCGCTGGCCGGCAACGTCTCTTTTTTTCCATCGGGCTTGCGGGTGTATTGATTATCGGCATTATCTGGATTTATTTTCGAAAGGGTTCCACGGTGCTGCTGGTGTTGGTGCCCGTATTCTTGGGCCTGTTGACCACCGCCGGCATCATGGGGTGGACCGGAACCCATTTAAATTTTTTTAATTTCATCGTGCTGCCGCTGCTGCTGGGGATCGGGATTGATGACGGGGTTCACATTGTCGGCCGGTACCGGGAAAGCAGAAAGGTGGAAACCACCCTTGCCACCAGCGGCCGGTCCGTGCTGGTCACCACCATTACCACCATCGGCGGCTTTGGTTCCCTGTACCTGGCCGATTATCACATTCTGGAAAGTATGGGGCTGTTCGCGGCCGTCGGCGTGACGGTTTGTTTTTTGTTTTCAGCCCTGACCCTTCCCGCGCTGCTGAAACGGATGAATCCCCGGCTCTAAAAAAGGTGACTGACAGTGGCTTCTCCCTGTATGCTTTGTAATTCTATCTTATTACGCCCTATCTATCGGAAAAGTGATAGGTCGTATCTTGAGTGCGGCGAGTGCGGTCTTGTGTCCATTGACCCCAAACCGACGGATGCCGGCGCAGTGAGCAATTACAGGGATTATCTGCCGGCTGACGAGCCCACCATCGCGGCCTGGGAAAAGATGATGGCACCCGTTATTTCCAGATCCGCGGAACTTCTGGCGCAGCGCTTGCACCGGCGAACCGGGAACCTTCTGGATGTGGGGTGCGGGTACGGCTTTTTCCCGGCGGCCATGAAAAATAGAGGCTGGACGGCGTCCGGAATCGAGATCTCCGCCACCGGAAGACGGTATGCGCAACAACACTTCGGTCTGACCATTTACGGAAAGCCGTTAACGGATGTGCATTTTGCCGAACACAGTTTTGATGTGGTGACGCTCTTTTACGTTATCGAGCATCTGCTGAATCCGGTAGCCGTGCTTCAAGAAGTCCGGCGCATATTAAAGCCCGGTGGAATCGTTCTGCTGCGCTGGCCGAACACCACCCCGATTATCAAGCTTTTGGGGCGGGCGGCCCATCATTTCGATTTGTACCACACGCCTTATCATCTTCACGATTTTTCACCGGCAACCATGCGCCGATTGCTTCTGAAAACAGGCTTTATCCATATCGAAACCCGAATCGGCGGGGTTACACATCCCGAAAGAAAAGCGCTGCGGATTGCCTCCGTGCTGACCGGTCTGCTGGGCGAGAGCGTCTTTCGCCTGTCCATGGGAAAGTATTTGTTGCCGGGGGTCAGCAAGACCACCCTGGCCGAGAGAAGATAAAATTGAAAGACATGGCTATGCTTGACAAAAAACCCCCGGCCGGATTAACGAGCGGTGTGGGGAAGAGGGATAAAGCGAGTTGACAAATGTAAAGCAGGTCTTTACACTGTGCGTATAATAAAGAGCTTCCAGCATAAAGGCGTGGAACAATTTTTCAAAACAGGCTCGAAAGCCGGAATACAGCCCATTCACGCAAATAGGTTGCGTTTGCAGCTTGCAAAACTCGACAGCGCAATATCACCAAACGACATGGCGCTTCCTGGCTGGCGGCTGCACGGTTTAAAAGGGGATTTATCGGGATATTGGGCTGTATGGGTAGATAAAAATTGGCGGCTTGTTTTCACGTTTGATGGGGCAGACGCCTGCCTGGTAGATTATATGGATTATCATTAGGAGGCCACCATGGGAGATATGTTTAACCCGCCGCACCCCGGCGAAGTGCTAAGGGACGGTGTGTTTTTAGATGGAAACATAACTATCACTGATTTCGCTCAACGGATTGGTGTTTCCCGCGTAACTCTATCGCGGATTCTCAACCGCAAAGCCGGCGTAAGCGCGGACATGGCGCTCAGGTTGGCGGCTGCACTCGGAGGATCTGCGGAATCGTGGATGAATATGCAAACGGCTTATGACTTATGGCACGCCAAGAAAAGTAAACGTCCAAAAATTATCCCGATTTTCCCAAAGAATTCCGGGTGCGGCCATGGGGCAACGCTTTGACAATAAAAAACCCCCGGCCGGATTAACGGGCGGGGGTCAGGCGGACCGTAAACAACCTAGTGGCCGTGCTGCGTTTGCTTGAAACTACGCCCCTTTTATGTTATCAACATATAATAAAAATGGATAAAAAAAGGGGAGGGGTTGGTTATGCCATCCAGTTACGCAATAGGTCCTCATTTTGAGAACCTTATAAAACAGAAAATTGAAAGCGGACGATATAGCAGCGCAAGCGAGGTCGTCCGCGACGCCTTGCGGCTGTTCGAGGAGCATGAAGAACTGCGAGCAACGCAACTTAAAAACCTTCGTCAGCAACTTCAAGAAGGCAGGGATAGCGGCACAGGCATTTCGGCTGATAAGGTTTTTAATCGGCTTGACGCAAAATATAGAAAACTTACAAGTGAGCCCTGAGGCCACTCATGCGATGTGTTTTTTCTCCACTCGCCGAATTCGATATTGAAGAGATTGGCGATTATATCGCCCGCGACAATCCGGCCCGCGCTGTTTCTTTTATCCGAGAAATTCGGGAGCTGTGCCTCAAGATAACGGTTATGCCGGAAGCCGCTCCCCTACGCCCAGAGCTTGGCGAAGGCCTTCGCATGATGCCCTTTGGGCATTACTTGATTTTTTACACTGTAAGTTCGGAAAATATCCGCATTGAGCGTGTGTTGCACGGCGCACGAAACATTTCAATTTTGTTTGATGAATGAGTTACAAGCAACAGCTATAAAGGTGACTGACAGTGGCTTCTCCCTGTATGCTTTGTAATTCTATCTTATTACGCCCTATTTACCGGAAAAACGATTGGTCGTATCTTGAATGTGGCGAGTGCGTGTCTCGCCTGTCCATGGGGAAGTATTTGTTGCCGGGGGTCAGTAAGACCACCCTGGCCGAGAGAAGTTAAAGCGGATCGCATGCGCATAAAAATTGAAACAAATATGGTTTTGGGCTATCTACGGATACACACTTTTTCGTGCAGGTTTCCGATAAAGGGGTTATCGAAATGGCCTACTATTAAAAGAGGTAAATTATGAACTTTGCATTGACCAAAGAAGTACAAGCCGTTGAGAAAGAAGCCCGAAAGTTTGCCACTAAAGTGGTGCTTCCCAGAAGAGATGAAGATTGTTTTAAACGGGATATCGTATCCCAAATGGGAGCGCTGGGGTTTTTCGGCTGTGCGTTTCCCCCCGAGTACGGGGGAACCGATTTGGGGTTTTTGGCGCATTCGGTGGTGTGTGAAGAAATTTCAAGGGTTGACTCCGGGTTGCGTTCCTTGTTCAATCTGCAAGGCTTGACGGGCCCCTATACCATTATGGAATGGGGCACCCCGGAAGCAAAAGCCAAATACGTGGAAGACCTTGTTCTTGCCAAAAAACTCGGGTGTGTTTGTTTTTCAGAGCCCAATGCCGGGTCGGACTTGGCGGCTATGGAAACGACCATTGAAGACAGAGGGGATCACTTTTTACTGAATGGTTCCAAAACATGGATTTCCAACGGCACGGTAGCCGATGTTGCCGTTCTCTTTGCCACCCATGATATGGATCTTAAGCACAAAGGCATATGCGGCGTTATCGTGGACACCGATCAGCCGGGATGGACCACCCGGGAAACAGCGAAACTGGGTGATAAATCATCTCCGATCGCTGAGATTACCCTCAAGAATGTCAAGGCTCCCAAGGAAAACCTGATCGGTGAGTGGGGCGGTGGCTTTAAGGTGGCCATGAGCGCACTGGACCGAGGACGTATCAGCGTTTCCAGTGGTGCCGTTGGCTTGGCTCAGGCCTGCATTGATTGTTCCGTAGCCTATGCGACCGCCCGAAATCAGTTCGGCCGGCCGATTGCGGAATTCCAACTGATCAAAGGGTTGATTGCGGATATGGTTTCCCAAACTGAGGCGGCAAGGCTGCTGGTGAGGCGAGCCGCGTGGCTGAACGATCAGGACCTGCCCTTTACCCGCGAAGTCGCCATTGCAAAGTTCTTTGCAGGAGAAGCCGTGGTAAAGGCTGCCGGCTTGGCAATGGAAATTCATGGCGGCATGGGATATTCCCTGGAGCTGCCCGTCGAAAAATACTATCGGGATGCCAAACTGTATCAGATCGGCGAAGGAACCGCCAACATCATGCGCGTTCTTATCGCGGATGATGCCTTCGGAATTAAGAAAGCCAACCGTAAACGACTTCATGTCCCCAGTGACTTTCGAAATCTTGCATAGGGAGAATCGGGAATTTTCTTCAAGGCCACCGGCGGTTGTTTAGCCCTTTTACCAGAAACATGCACGCTTTTGCGTGTATATTCGCCGAAGGTGAAAGATGGCTTTTATGCATCCCAGCATACCAGCATCCGGCTTTGCCGGATTAGGATGGTGGTCTTGATAATACAATCGCGTGGGTGTAAAGTGTGTTCCGGAACATAACGGGGGAGGCAACAGAAGAAGAGAAGCAGATATGGATGATGATTTGCCGGGAAAGGTCTTTTCCTTCTGTCGTGTGAGAACCAAGAAAGAGTTGAGCCACGAAGCGTTAACAGAAGTGATCAGGCTGAAATGAAGAAAAGATTCTACGGAACTTGCGGGTTTCATTGAATTCAGGGATTGATGGTTATCGAGCATGCTGAAGCCGTTCAACAGCGGCACACTTGGTGGATGCGAATATATTCTTTCAATGATTGCGCTGTCGAAGGAAATGGTAAGGGGTGCCATTCAGCATAAATTCTGCCATTATTTTCGAATGTTCAAGCATAACGCGATGTATCGAATAATTTAAAGCAAGCGCTGGTCATCACAGACCGTGCAGCTTAAAGAGGCCGCTTGAAGGCCTAAAAACTTTTGACTGTTTAGTTCTGAGTGAATACGGAGGAAATTAAGTTATGCGGGTTACACAATTATATCAGCAGGATCGACCGGTTATTTCCATGGAATTTTTTCCGCCCAGGAATGATAATGCGGCGAATACTTTTGGAAAAGTGGTAGATCAATTGGCGCAGATGTCGCCTGATTATATGTCCGTAACATTCGGGGCCGGCGGATCCACCCGGGACGGCTCTTTTCAGGCCGTCAAACAACTGGTGCACGAAAAGCAGCTGCCAACGGTGGCGTATATTGCGGGATATGGGCTTAGTCCCCGAGAAATTACCGAGGTGCTGGACCGCTACAAAGCCCTGGGGATTGAAACCATTTTTGTGATTCGGGGTGATCAACCCAAAGGGGATGATTTTGTGGCCCATCCCGATGCCTTTCACTATGCGGCGGATATGATCGCGTTTATCAAAGAGCGCTATGACTTTACGCTGGGGTGCGCCGGATATCCGGAAGGACACGTCGACGCGGTGAGTCTCGATAAAGACCTCGAGTTTTTGAAACTGAAGGTTGATAATGGGGCGGAATATGTGGTGGCGCAGTATTTTTATGGGAACGATTATTTTCTGAATTTTGTTGACAGGTGTCGTGCGATGGGGATCAATGTTCCCATTATACCGGGCATTATGCCGGTCTACACGGTTAAGATGACCCAAATGCTATCCGAAGTTTGCGGTTCGACCATCACGGACGACTTGCAACGGAAACTGGATGCCGTGAATCCGGAGGATAAAGACGCGGTGCTGAATTTAGGGATCGATTTTGCAGTCGAGCAATGCAGGGGACTGCTGGAAAAAGGCGTTGACGGCCTTCATTTTTATACCATGGACCGAAGTAAGTCCACGACGGAGATCATCAGGCGCCTGAAACAAGAAAAGTTGCTTTAATCTGGGAAATAAGGCGGGACAAAGGCCCGAGCCGCGACGCTTTTATCGAAAGCATACCCGCAGCAGCAAGGAATATCGGGCCGTTTCATTTTTTTTATTTCCGGCGTTGCCGGCATTGGTGACGGATTGGCACACATAAACGGATCACCCCTTGTATCGCTCCTGAAAAATGGCCGGGAGTTAGCGGATTACCGAGGGGATTGCTGAAGGGCTTACCGAGACGTAAGGTTATGTCTTCAGTCATCATCTATCGGGGAATCATTCGAGTGTATTCTTTCAACGGATCAATATGAAGGGGTAAGGCGAATCATTGGCCGTAACGGCGGGCAGATCCTTTCCCACGACCCGGTTGAAAACGGCATTCATCTAAAGGTCATCAAAAGAGGCGAATCATAAGACCAGTGAGAGCTTACCATATGAAACTCATATAGTTTTTCATAAAGAAAGGACCCATCGCATTGGACGAGCAAAAAGAAATGGATCGAAATTTAGCCTTATTTATCGAGGAATGGAATGATACTCCCGAAAAAAACAAAGAGGTCTTTGTGCATTTCAAGGAATACCTGGGAAAAAAAGAGGGCGTCACGCTCAGCTTTGTCCCCCGTCCCGGTGTTACCTATTCGCTCAGAGCCGCGCATGCCAATCAGAAGCAAAAAGATCTTTTTGTGATGGTGGATGTGATTGAAGACACGCCCCGATGGTTATCCGTCTGTTTTTATGGTGAAATGATTTCAGATCCGGAAGAAAGGGGCGATGAGGTACCCGAGGGGCTGCTGGGCGAGGATGCCGTGTGCTTTGATTTCGAAAAAAAGGATGACGCCTTGATTCGATATATTGAAACACGGCTGGACGAGGCCTGTTCAAGCGCGGCAAAGGGGTAGGGGGTCGCCTGCCAGGGCAATCGCATGTAGAAATGGACAGCCCGGGAGTGAAGGCCTTGAGGGGGATCGGTTGGAGGCTGCGGCACTGTTTGAACGCTAAAGGCGAAGTTGTCCAACGGCGCGGGACAGATGGGTGAACCGAAAATCCTTTAAGAGCCGTTGAAGGCGGGTTTGGGTGGGTTCAACGCCGGCAAATAAGACGAAGTTTTTGATGCGCGGCAGTCGAAGGCGTGGCGTCAGCAAATCAAATTCTCTCGGATGAATAAATATGACAGCCGGTTGTCCCGTTTGGTTTAACTTCTCAATTCGGGATCGTATCCAGCGGTAGGCCAGGGTGCGCAGGCCCCAGCCGCCGCCTGCCGGCCAGTTGATCCATCCGGTGGGAAGGACCAGGGGCGGAACTTCCAGCATGCGGCCGTTTCGAAGTGAAAGCCAATGCGGAATTTTGCGATATTTGGGATTCCCGATGATGTGCAGCGGCGCCATGCTTGAATCAAAGGTGATCCCCTCTTCCAGAAGAATGTCAAGCGCCCATCTGGAATCTTCCCGAATGGACCATTCCGGGGCACGATACCCGCAGACGGGGGTGCCGGTGATACCGGATATGATCGCGATGGACTTTCGCAAATCCGCGCGAAACTGCGCAGGCGTCATGGTATAGACGCGCCGATGGCTGTAACCGTGAGAAGCGATTTCATGACCGCGCGATGAAATGGCGGCAATTAAGTCCGGGTGCCTTTCCGCCACATAGCCCAAAACGAAAAAAGTGGCCTGAACTCGATAACAATTCAGAATATCAAGAATTTTATGCGTATTGGCTTTGACGCGGCTTTCCAGTTGCGGCCAGCGGTGGCGGGGTAGGACATGGGTGACGCCGCAGATGTGATACCAATCCTCCACATCGACGGTCAGAATATTTTCAACGGCCATGGTGTCTCGTTCGCAGTCGCTGCTTCATGTCCCTGTCGTACAGGAAGGTCAGCGGGGTTAACAGTCGTCCCAGCGCTGGCAGTGGATCCGTCCGCGACAGAATATCGTAAGTTGTGTTCGGCACCCGAAAATTGAAAAATCCGGGCATCAACTTTCTGCGTTGGGGATTATAGATAAAATGGAGCAGATCCCCAGGCAGAAACCAGCGGCATTTGATGCCTGTTCTATAGGTTTCCACAGGCGCAAATCTTTCCCCTTTGGCCATTTTATAGAGGAGATAGGGAAAGTTTACCCCGGCGGCGATGGAAAGCGCTAACGAGCCCCAAAACCTGGGGTTTACTTCCATTAATTTCGGTTGATGGTCTCTCGGGTCGATTTTGAACTCCACCATGGCCACACCGAACCAGCCCATCGCCGATAAAAGGGTCTGCCCCATTTCCCGAATCCCATCGTGTCGAACGCTTTCACGCAGGGTGCTAGCGCCGCCGGTGACCGGGTATTCCCGAAGACGTTTGTGAACAAAGGAAGCCTTGACATCTCCTTTTTCATCCATCAGAAAGGAGGCCCCATAGCCTGCGCCGATGGCGGGAATTTTTTCCTGTATCATGGGAAAGGGAAACCGTCGATGGATCAGGGGGTAGGTTTCCAACAACTCCGCAGGCGTTTCGGGATAGGCAATGCCCAGAGCGCCCGCGCCGGTCCGCGGTTTTACCACCATGGGATAGGGCAGGTGATCTTTTACTTGCGCCAATTGGGAAAGATCCGTGATATGCCAGGTTTTGGGCGTCGGAATGCCCATTTTTCGCGCCAGTTGAAGCACAAGGTCTTTTCGGTTGGCGAAATCGATCTTTTCAACGGGACTTACCGGTAGAAAGCACCGCTGTGAAAAGTCGTCCCGGAATTGGGCGAACAACCGCACGGTGGTATCTTCCATGGGGAGCAGCATTCGAAAATTACTTCCGGCGACCAGCGTTCGCATCTCATCCATAAACACGCTCGAAGCAAAGACCGGTGATGAATAGGTGATTTGGCGGCGGCAGTATTTGGAAAAGGCGGCGGTTGCCAGACGGGTGGTTTCTCCCACGACGCAGGCGACCCCTTTTCGGCCGAGGCCGCGCACCGCGGCAAGGGATTTTCGCCAGTGACCGTCGGTAACCAAAACCATACTATTCATTCGATGCGGGAAAACCTTTCGCCATTGTGAGTGAGAATGGCTGCTCGGAAGCCTTCCCAAAAAAAAGAGATGCGATGAGCCCAGTATCAAAAAATGAACCAACCAGTTACAAAATATGCCTCAATAACAGAGGCGTATTGAAAAATCCACTGCTATTAAACGCAGCAGGGCGATCGCATGCAACCCATAGCCCGCTTCAGCCTTGAAAAAAATCAGATTCCAGCTGCGGCAAACTCACGCGTACCGCGTTCAAACAGTGCCGCGGCCTCCATCTGATCTCCCTCAAGGCCTACGCTTTCGGCAGTTACTTACAACATGCGTTTGCCCTGTTAAACGCAGCGCTGCGCCTTGCATAACCCGGTGAGATTTGATACAAGGTGACACCTGCGGCCGGTGGGGTTATTTGGAGTATATACTTTTGAAATTTAAAGATAAAAATGTTTTTATCACGGGAGGGACCAAGGGATTGGGAAAAGCCTTGGCGCTTTGTTTCGCAAAGGAAGGGGCGCGCGTGGCGGTCAATTACCGCTCGGATAAAGACAGCGCCGACCAGACCCGAACGGAACTGGCCGTCCTCACGGAACATGTTCTGGTGGAACAGGCGGACGTGTCCAGCGCATCAGACGTGGATGCGCTTTTCAAGCAGGTTATAAGTCGGTGGGGGTCGGTGGACATTCTGGTCAATAACGCCGGTTTAGTGCGGGATAAACTGCTATTGTACTTGAATGAAGCGGACTGGGATGCCGTGGTGGACACGAACCTCAAGGGCACCTATTTATGTTCACGCGCCGTCTTAAAACCGATGATCGGCAACCGATTCGGGCGCATCATCAATATGGTGTCCCCCAGCGCGCTGACCGGGCGTGCCGGCCAGACGAATTATTCGGCCTCCAAGGGCGGGATGATCTCCTTTACCAAATCCCTGGCCCGGGAAGTGGCCAGGCTGGGCATTACGGTCAATGCCGTTTGTCCGGGTGTCATTAAAACCGCCATGAGCGAAACGCTGACGCCGGAGGCTGAAAAGGAATTGATGCGTATGATCCCTGTGGGCAGATTCGGCGAGCCGGCGCATGTGGCATCGGCTATTCTGTTTTTAGCCTCCGCGGAGGCGGAATACATTACCGGCCAGGTGCTTGCGGTCGACGGCGGCCTGACCTGACCCAATGACCCCTACGAACCCAACAAGCCCCACACCATGAAATGGATTGAAACATACGAAACTGTTCGGTTTAACGAAGTCGATTCCTGGGGAATCGCCTGGCACGGCCATTATGTGGCCTGGTTTGAGGCGGGCCGCATGGCGTTGTTGCGGCAAGTGGACCTATTGCCCGAACACATGACGGCGCTCGGGTTTATCGCACCGGTCATTCGGCTGAATTGCGAATATAAGTATCCCGCCAAATGCGGCGAAGACATCATTATTCGTGCCGCGGTGGAAAAGCCCGAGATCGCGGCCATCGAATTTAAATTTGAGGTGCTTCGTCGGACGGATCGAAAGCTTTTGGCCCGAGGGGCATCGACACAGGTGTTGCTGACGCTCGAAAACACGATGATTTACAAGGTGAGCGGCGAGCTGAAAAAGCGCCTGGATTCTCTGGTTGCCTTTTGCGCGCGGGACGCATGAAAAAGCGGGTTGTCATTACGGGCCTTGGTGCCATTTGTGCTATCGGCGGGTCCGTGACCCGGTTCAGAGACGGGCTATTTTCCGGAAAATGCGGGATTGGACCCGTTTCGCTCTTTGAGACGATGGGGTTTCAGAGCCGGGTGGCGGCTCAGGTAAAAGACGAATTTTTTGACCATCCCTTCTTGCCCGGTGAAACAAAGAGAGCCTCCCGCTGCGATCGGCTCGGTCTGATTGCCGCCAAGGAGGCGGTCTCAGACGCCGGAATTGGCGTGAATCTTGAACCGCGGAACGATATCGGCGTGTTGCTGGGCGGCGGAGCCGGCGGCATGTTTTCATGGGAACAGTTCAGACGCGCGCAATGGGCCGGGAAAACGAAACCCAGACCGTCCCTGGTGCTGGCGTCCTCACCCGGTACGCTTTCCGACCTGATTGCGCAACGATATCATTTTACCGGCATTCGGGGAACCTTTTCGACGGCTTGTTCTTCGAGTGGCACTGCCATCGGATATGCCGCGGATCTCATTCGGATTGGAAAACTGTCCATGGCGATTACCGGCGGCAGCGAGGCCTTATCCGAAGTCACCTTTGCGGGGTTTAACGCCCTGCACGTAACGGACCCCGAACATTGCAAACCCTTTGATCAGCACCGGCGCGGTATTTCTCTCGGAGAGGGGTCCGCGATGCTGGTTCTAGAGGACTACGAACATGCCAGAAACCGGCGGGCAAAGATTTACGCGGAAGTATTGGGATACGCGATCAACTCGGACGCCTACCACATGACCTCGCCGGACCCGGAAGGCCGGGGCATGGCCAAAGTAATGGCGCGGGCGCTTCAAGTGAGCGGGGTAAAGAGCGATCAGGTGGATTATATCAATGCGCACGGCACCGGCACGCCCATCAACGATAAGGTGGAAACCGCCGCCATCAAGCATGTGTTTGGTGACCATGCCCGAAGGCTTGCCGTCAGCTCGACGAAATCGATGGTGGGCCATTGCCTGGGGGCTTCGGGCGCCATCGAAGCGCTCGCAACCGTGCTGGCGTTGCATGAACAGATCGTGCCGCCGACCATTCATCTCTCAACGCCGGATCCGGAATGTGATTTGGATTACGTTCCCGAAACGGCCAGAAACCGGCAAATTCACATCGCGCTTAGCAATTCCTTTGCCTTCGGCGGCAACAACACCGCGCTGGTGCTTGGACAGGTAGCGGGATAAGGGAGAATAAAGCAACCGCATGGAGAAAATAGCCGTTACGGGAATCGGTGTTGTCAGTGCGCTCGGCATCGGGCAGAAAAAATTCCGGGAAAACTGCAGGCGTGCGTTCAGCGGAATCAGCAAAATAGAGCTTTTCGACACCAAAGGCTTTCGATCCAATGTGGCTGGATGGGTTGCCGATTTTAATCCCAAGCAATTTATGCCGCCCTCGGTTTACCGTCGCATGAGCCGAATATCCGCGATGGCTGTGGTCGCCAGTATCGAAGCCATCGCGGACAGCGGGTTGGCCCTGGACAAAATGGACCGGGACCGGTGCGCCGTTGTCATGGGGACGGCGGACGGACCGAGCTCCCAGGTGAACAGTTTCTTTTCAAGTCTTCTTGAAAACGGTCCCAGGGGCAGTCAGCCGCTTTTTTTTCCTGAAACCGTTCCAAACGCCCCGGCCAGTCATATCGGCATGTTCCATGGCATCACCGGCCCCAATACCACCTTTTGCCAGAACATGATATCCGCCGAACAAGCGATTTGCTACGGCCGGGATATGATTCTTATGGGCCAGGCGGATATGGCCGTGGTGGGAGGGGCGGATGAACTCTCCGCCGCGCAATTTGCCTGCTATGATGCCATCGGTGCGCTGAGCCGAGTGCGGGTAAACGGCCGGCGGCCCGATCCTCTTTCATTCGGTGGCGGCATGGTTTTGGGAGAGGGGGCCGGCGTGTTGGTTTTAGAGCGGCTGGACGCAGCGCTTTCCAGGGGCGCGAAGATCTATGGTCTGCTGTTGGCGGCGGTCGTGACCGGTGGCCGGGCCGATATGGGACATTACGAGGCGAGTGGCGAACAGTTGGCCCGGGCCATGACGACAGCGCTTTCCGAAGCAGGGCTTTCGCCTGAAGACATTTCACAGTTGAACGTATCGGCCAATTACACTCAGGAACTGGGACGAATGGAATCCGAGCAGATAGAAGCGCTTTTTGCGCCATCTCATGGTGCGCCTCAGGTCTTCGCGCTGAAATACCTGATGGGTGATTTCGGCGGCGCCGGCGCGATTCGGGCCGCCGCCTCGCTGATCAGCTTGTATCGGCAGGCGTCGCTCCCCTTGATATCCGCGGCGGCGCTGTTGGCCGATAATGGGTACAGACCGGCATGGTCGGTGCCCGAAGCGCAGGAGATTCACGCCGCGCTGATGACGAGCGCCACGTTCGGAGGCGCCGGCAGTTGCCTGATATTTTCTCGTCAAAAGCGAGACCTGCTATCATGAACGTGTTGCTGGTATCCCCCAACATTGAATACCTGCCGGATCCGGTGTTTCCGATCGGGCTGGCGTACCTGGCGGCGGCACTGAAAAAAAACGGCACGCCCCATCGCATTCTGGATCTTTGCTTTGAAGCCGATTATGAGCACGCCATTGCAACGGCCATAGCGGAATTTTCCCCCCACGTCATCGGCGTATCGCTTCGAAATCTGGATAATGTGGGCTATCCGAGATACACTGCTTACCTTCCGTTTTATCGCCGGGTGATTGCCGAAATTCGAAACTGCGCCAAGGGCATTATCGTGATTGGCGGCAGCGGGTTCACCTTGCTTCCGGAGTCCGTTTTTGCGCACCTCGGTGCGGATTTCGGCATTGCCGGGGAAGGGGAAGACGCCTTTATCCGGCTGATAAACGACATAGAGAAAAATGGCCCCACCCATGTTCCGCCCGATGGCCGAATCATTTTCGGCAAACCGGGCATTCGTGCGAATCTCGATGCGTTGCCGATGGCGGATCGCTCGGGTTTTGACAATGCGGCTTATCTGCAACAGGGTGGAATGGGAAATATTCAGACCAAACGGGGATGCCCGTTTCACTGCATCTATTGCACCTATCCGCTTATTGAGGGAAAATCCATTCGGGCCCGTTCGCCGGAGCGGGTTTGTGATGAAATTGAACAGCTGATTGAAATCGGTGTCCACAACCTGTTCATTGTAGACAATGAATTTAACTATCCGGTAAATCACGCCTTAAGCCTTTGTAGAGAAATCATAAAACGGCAACTTAAAATTCGGTGGAGCTGTTACGCCAACCCGGCCTTTATGACCGATGAATTGGCGGCCGCCATGCGGAACGCGGGCTGCACGGGGGTTGAATTCGGCTGCGATGCGGCCGAGCCCGGCATGCTGGCAGCCCTGGGGAAAAACTTTTCGGTGGCCGACATTCAGCAGGCTTCCCGAATATGCCGCAACGCCGGCATGGCCTTTTGCCATTCCCTTCTTTTGGGCGGCCCCGGAGAAACCATGGATTCGGTTCGAAGAACCTGTGAGACGATTCGCGATACGGACCCCACGGCGGTCGTTTGCATGGCGGGAATTCGAGTGTATCCGAACACGAGGATGGCGCAAGTGGCGGCCGAAGAGGGGCTTGTCGGATCCGGTGAGGACTATCTTAACCCGGTATTCTACCTGTCCTCCGGCATTAAAACCGAAATACTCTCCTTTATCGAAGCGTTTTCCAAAGATAACCCGACCTGGATTTTCCCGGGGCTTCAGATCAACATGAATGAAATTCTGCAAAAGAAATTACGCCGTTTTGGCGTTCGCGGCCCCTTGTGGGAGCAAATGAAACTGGCCGGCCGCTTTGCTCATGTCGCCAAATCGTCAATTGATTAAGAGGGGTGGTTTTATCACAATTTTTTAAGGCGGGATTCAAGGGCCGCCACCTCGGGCGTGATGCGCCATGTCCACAAGGGGGAGATCGCGTAAATCAGCAGGCACGCCAGAACGAAGTGGCCGAAATACGGCGTAAACACAAAAATAAAGGTTAAAATGAGGTTCCCGCTGACAAAGACGGGGTGACGGCTCATGAACCGGCCGTAATGAATAAAGCGAATCGGATAGATATTCATCATGAGCGACATGGCGATCATCAGGCCGAAACAGACCAGACCCCAGAACCGGGCTTCATTCGGAGAATCGGGAATGGCCTGGCTATACATGATGAGCGGTGCGACCACCGTCAAGGCGGCGGCAGGAGTCGGCAAGCCTTTGAAAAATCCTGGAATCGGGTTACGATCCAGAGTGAAATAAATCAGACGCGTGATGCCCAGAAGGAAATAAAGCCAGGCAATCCAGCTGATCGGCAAGCGCTTCAATACGGGATCATCGGCTCCAGACAAGCACAGGAAAAAAATCCAAGCGGGCACAATGCAGAAGCTGACCGCATCGGAGATATCATCAAGGAGCCCCCCCATACTGAATCGTTTGGACGTTTCTTCGGAAATGGGCGGTTCGGTCAGTCCGAGCTTGCGCGCCAGCGAGCCGTCGAGTTTGTCAAACATGGCCGCGCCGATAAGAATCATGTACGCTTCCCGAATACGCCCCTGATATGCAAAGAAAACGGAAAGAAGGCCCATCATGGCATTCATGACGGTGAGCGCGTTGGGGAAAATAGTCAAAATGCGGCGGCGAAGTTTTTCATCCCCCAGGCACAGCTCTTCCAGGCAGTAGCTACCGTATTTTCGGCAATAACCGGCGATGGAGCCGAAATTGAATATTAGAAAGATAATTTCTATTAAAAACAGGCCGCGCAGGGGAATATTGCCCAGCCAGGAAATCCAAAAATAGAGTCGCGACGGGGGGCCCTCGGGAAGGTAAAAGGCATAGGCATAAAGCAGTGCGCCTACCGGCGCGGCTGCCATGGTTCGCAGCCGGTTTAATTCGGACGCTTCGGGCTCCTGGCCTTGGCGAATCGCGAATCCCCTCATAAAATGAGCAAAGTGATCGCGAACCAGCACCGTGACGCATAGAAAGAGAATAAAGAGCGCATGCAGCAGCTCGGTCCGGGTATGGCCGGGCGTGACAAAGACCAGCCGCCACATGACCCCGACCGCAACCAATGGAAAGATGATGGAATAGACCAGTTTGTCCATGATGCGGTCGGCGAGCTCGGCCAAGGTGGGATACGGGTGAAAGCGGGCGGCAAACCATCCGTCCACCACGTCAAAACTCATGGAAATAAACAGAAGCACCACGCCGAGAATATAGTATACCGGCTCACGCGTCCACATAACGGCAACGGCGCAGAGCAAACCGCCGAATACCAGCAGCGGTCGCATGTAGATCAAGGCAGCCGTTACTTTTTTGGGGATAGTGTATCGTCCGGGCATGTTGATTCAATCATCTGCGTTTACGACAATCCGCGAATCGCTATCGAGTGATGCGGATAGATGGTTGATTTTCAGTAAAAAGCCGAATTCGAATCGCATGGCAACGCCGGGCCGTAAAAACCGGGCTGGGGTAACATAGGTTAGACCGGGGGGTAGTGTCAAGCAGATCAGGTGAAGCGGCGCCCGTTTTTTTAATTGTCATCCACTGTAAACCATTACGGATAAGTTGGGTTCACGAAATTCGAACACAAGAAATCTTGCCCCAATCACCTCATTTTGCTATTTTGTCGCGCAATCGAATATCGATTTAAACGCTGTGCACGAATCGGATGATTTTGTTGCAGTGATGCGACCTATGACGAATTTTGACAATCACTGAGATTGATTAAAGGATTGGGCCATGTATCGGGTGATGATAGAAACGGCAAGCTATGACGATGTGCGCCGGGCTGTGGACAGGGCCTTTACGCTTTTTCCACTGAAAGTGGCGGAAAAGACCGTGCTGGTCAAACCAAATGTGCTCAGGGCCTCTTCGGCACAGGAGGGCATCGTTACACATCCGGCGCTGTTGCGGGCGGTTGTGGAAAAGCTTGAGACGATGAACCCGGCTGCCATCGTGGTTGGGGATAATCCGGGGGCTGTCGGCTACGGCGCCAATGAAGCCAGTTTTGAAGAAACGGGCCTGATGGCGGCTGCCAAGGGGTATTATCATAATATCGGCAACGATTCGAGAAAGGTGGCGTTTGACTCCCGGTTTATGGAAGCGGTCAGTGTCTCGACCGCCGTGCTGAATGCGGATATTATCATCAGTTTGCCAAAATTCAAAACCCATGGGCTAACGGTGATGACCGGTGCGATCAAAAACAGCTATGGCATGTTACCCGGCGCGCAAAAGGCCAACCTTCATAAGCTGGCCGGAACGCCGGCGCGTTTTCACGACCTGATTGTCGAGGTTTTCCGGCTCAGGATTCCGGATTTTTTTATCGTGGATGCCATTGTGGGCATGGAGGGCAACGGGCCCGCCTCGCCGGATCTCAGACAGATCGGCCGGATATTGGCCTCGGACAACGCAGTGGCGCTGGATGCCGTTATTGCGACCATGATGGGGATGGCACCCGAGCGGCTGCCGTTTTTATGCAAGGCTGCGCGTGAGGGGCTGGGAGCGATTGATCTGAGTAAAATCAGCATTATCGGTGAATTGCAACCGATTCCAAATTTCAAGCTGCCACCGTTAAGCGGTGAGGCCATTTTGAATAATTCGAGCCTTCAACAGTTGCTTCGCAGTAAAACCGTGGTGCGCCCCCATGCGGACCCGGACCTGTGCACGGCTTGTGGAACGTGCATTGATCAGTGCCCAGTATCCGCGCTGAGCATGCGCGAAAATCTGCCCCGAGTGGATGAGGCGCGATGCATCACCTGCTTTTGTTGCCAGGAGATATGTCCGGAAAAGGCCATGGTGCTGCGATGAGCCAGGCGCCTTAAAAATGCTTGAGGTTATACCGGAGATGAATAACATTGATTGGAATCCAACCAGCGTTGGGACCTATTAGGCCCTTTATCAGAAACATACACGCTTTTGCGTGTATATTCGCCGAAGGTGAAAGATGGCTTTTATGCATCCCAGCATCCCAGCATTCCAGCATCCGGCTTTGCCGGATTAGGCCCTTTACCAGAAACATGCACGCTTTTGCGTGTATCCTCACAGAAGGTGGGAAATGCCTTTTTTTTTGCATCCCGGCATCCCAGCTTCCCAGCAATCCGGCCTCGCCGGGTTAGGATAGGAAAGGATGACGGCCATGCGCCACCCGAAAGAAGACATCAGAATGACGCTTTCACCCGTTGGTTTTGTTCGAAGCCGAATCAAAATACCGATGCCTTCGGCAGCGGAAGAGGACCTTGATCCGGAAGCGCGAAAAATAAGTATTCGGGCATTTCGAAAGGAGGTTAAAACCACGGTTTCGGAGATCGTAATTGATTCCGGCCTGAATGGTATTTTAGACGGAATTGAGGGGTTTTCTCATATTCTGGTGCTATTCTGGCCTCACCTTCTGACGCCGGAAAAGCGCATGGTGCGACAGGTTCATCCCATGGGGAGAAAGGATATTCCCAAACAAGGTGTTTTTGCCACCCGCAGCCCGGCCAGGCCGAACCCGGTGTTGATTTCGGTCGTGTCGCTGATCGAACGGGAAGGAAATGTGCTTCGGGTAAAAGGGCTGGATGCCGTGGATGGCAGCCCGGTGATTGACATCAAACCCTATGTGGGCAGCTACCATGATGCGGAAAACCCGACCGTCCCCGGCTGGATGCAGCGCCTTCAAGAGGATCTGTAATCTGAAAGTGATTTGGTCGAATCAGACTAAAAGGAAAAATTCAGGTTAACCGATACGTCCCGAACGTCTCGAAGCAGATCGTCCGCTCCGGTTTCCCGCATAAGATAAGCGCCTTCCCAATTACCCATAACGGAAAGGCCCATTGTGTCGGACACCCGATAGTTGAAATAAAGCCCCATATTTGTGTCCGGCGCATTTTCGTAGGCGGCGTAATAGCTCTCGTTCAGCAGCGACCGCACGGAAAGGGTAAGCGACCAGTTGTACGCCAGCGGTGAAAGAGCCGCTTCAAGCCCGTAGACCTGCCAGTTCCTGTTGATGTCATCGGCCATCGAAGGCCCGTCCAGCATGCCGAGAGAAGGCGTGATGCGCAACCACTGCGCGGGATGAATATCGGCAGAAATTCTGATCCCCTGCCAGAATTCATGACCCATGGCCGCCTGTTGGGTGGGACCCTTGCGATAAAAGTCAAACGGTTCCGCAGACGCCACATGTTGTGTCGTGAACCGGCCCGAATAAAATGTTTCGAGATTGACGAAGAGGTTTTCATCCAGGGCGGCGGCATATCCAACTGAAATTTCATGGTCTTCAAACACATCCGATCCGTCTATCGCTTTTGGCGCCATAGTTCCAGCAGCCTTTGCAAGCACGGTATCCTTGACTCTGCGAGAGGCCACCAGTGTGCGTTGCCAGAACGGATCCTGCATGTTGGAGATTTTGACGCCGCCCTTCGGTGAGGCATGCAAAAACTTGCCGTCGGCAAGATAAATGCCCACATGATTGATCCGTTTCGATTTATAGGCGAAAAATAACAGATCATTCGGTTCGAACTCGTCCTCCTCTAATGGAACCTCTTCCAAGATATTCAGCTTGCTTTGCTGATAGGAGTTATGCGGCAGGGCAAGACCAAAAATTTCAGAATAAAGCCGTTGGGTTAACCCGGAACAATCAAACCCTTTTTTGCCGGTGCCGCCTCTGATATAAGGGATGCCGAGATATTTAAATACCGTATCGGCTTCAGGTATCTCCGTCGGGTCCAATCCGGCCCAATAATTTTTTGGAACCTTTGCTTTTTTTTGAACTCTTGCTTTATAAGAGGCGCTTTTTTTGAATTTGGCTTGTTTTTTTTCTATTGCATAACAAGGGGTTACGTTGATTAGAGGCACTGCGACCCATAAGATAATGAATAATCGAATAAAACGGTTGCAATAGCGTATGTGGTGCATTCGGGCTCTGCTTGTTTATTAACTGTGTTATGGAAAATACAACCCGGAGCATACACAAACGGCTATGCTCCCCGATTACATTTGTAACTTTCCAGCTCGGTTGCATCAGCAAGGCGCGAGGTTCAGCAAACCTTGTCCGCTCTTTTAAAAGATTCGATAGCGGGTTGTCAACCGTAATTTATTCGTGGCAAACTGATCAATGGACGTTTTACCTTTGTTTACATTCGCAAAGGCCTTGTGATTCATTTATCGCCAATGAATGGTCGGCGGTTTTCGTTCCGGTAGCCGGTGATACTGATGTTTCGAGTAACCGAGCATCATCGGATAAAAATGGGGATAATCCGCTGATAGTCCCACATAGGCCCTCAGGGGTTCGTATTGAACCATCGCCCGATGCAGCAAGCCTGCCCAACAGGTACTCAATCCCACACTCGGCGCCGCCAATTCGAGGTGCGACAGAGCAATGGTTGAATCGGTCATGCCGTAAAAGGCTTCCGCGGGCGCCGTGGCAAAGATCAATACCGGCGCATTTTTCAACACCCGGTCATAGCCTTTGTCCCAGGCGGCCACCAGTGGGACGACATAGGGCGAATAGATCGCTTGCGGGCCTATTTGAATGAGACTGCGCATCCACTCGATGGTAGTCGCCGCCAGTCCGGTGACTTGTTCTTTATCCGTCAGCACGATCCATTCCAACATCTGGGAATTATTGGCCGTAGGGGCATATTTGGCGATGTCGATGAGCGCCTGAATTTTCTCTTTTTCAACTGGTGTATCCTTAAAGACCCTGGCCGAACGTCTAACGCGAAAAAACTGAATCATCTGTGCCTTGTTAATTGCAAGTGCGGCATCAACGGGTGGGCACGCATCCTTGGGAATCTGCGTGTGCTCAAGCGCGGAATGGGGGCACACCGCGATGCAGTGACCGCAGAGAATGCAATATTTCATGTGCCCGGGTTTGATTTCCGGAAGACCGGTCTCGTTGTTTAATCGAATAATTTGCCTGGGGCATTCGTCGATACAGAAGTTTTCCTTTGCGCATCGGGTCGGGTCGATGACCAACTTAATCATGGGGTATCCTTTTCAACCTATTGATATTTCAATTATCTTTAGATTCGCTGACATCTAATTCTGTTGACAAGATGACGCTTCTCGGATAGTGAAGAGTCGAATTGATCGTTGTTAAGCTATTGTAACTTAAATAAATAATAGGGAAATTGGGCGCTGCGCCGACCCGAATCGTTTGGGCGTTGGTAAGCTCAGCCTGATGACGAATGCAATCCAATATCTGTGTCATAATTCCCGCATATAACGCCGCCGCCACCGTCGGTCAGGTGGTTCGGGGTGCGTTGAAACACGTTTCCTGTGTTTTGGTGGCAGACGACGGGTCTGTCGATGATACCGGCCGAATAGCCTTGAAGGCCGGCGCGACGGTCATTACCATAAATAAAAATCAAGGTAAAGGCCATGCCTTAAAGCAACTCTTTCATTTGGCAATCGAGAAAGGCTTTGATGCTGCAATCAGCCTGGATGCAGATGGTCAGCATGATCCGAAGGCTATTCCGTTATTTTTAAACGCCCATCAGGCACACCCGGAGGATCTGATTCTGGGCTCCAGAATGATGGAGAAAAATAAAATCCCTGGGGGCCGATATAATTCCATGCATATCGCCCGGTTTTTTGTATCCCTGGCCGCCAACCAATATATAGAAGATACCCAATGCGGGTACAGGCTGTATCCGCTGGGTTTGATAAAAAAACTGACCCTGACCGCGGAAAGATATACCACGGAAACCGAAATTTTGATTAAGGCGGGGGACACCGGCACCCTCATTCGACAGGTTCCCATTCGGGCGATATACGAGAACAATGTCAGTCACTTCAGACCCGTGATCGACGTGGATGACATTACCGCTTATATCATCTCCTATTTGTGGGTTAAGTGGCTGATCGAAGGGGTGTGCGCCAATCGGCCCTACACCTATACAAAAGGGGGTATCAGAGACAGAATAGGCAGCCATAAGTTTATTAACGGCCGGTTTCAGGTGTTTACCATGATGACGATTTTTCCGGCGACCGTTTTTTATTTTCTGGAATATGTGTTTCTCTCACGATGGATCAAAAACAATTTTGCATCCATCCGGAATTTAAACTGCGGTTATTTTGTCATCCTGCGCGCCACTCAAATGCTGCCGATACTGCTCGTGGTGACCGTCGCAGAGCAGGTGTTGAAAAGGATCGGCCTTCGGGTTCAACTGATTAAGCCCTTTATCAACCGGTTTTATCCGAATTTGTGGGGAGGGGCGAAGGCTTGATCCATTCGGTCCTTTCGTTAAAAGCGTTATCAGAAATACACATGCGGTAGCATACATGCTTGTATCTACTTGTATATAGTTGATACTTGCGTTTTTCCTTCAGGCTTCCCGGCTTTCAAGCTTATGGCATCCGGCGAAGCCGGATTAGGCGGGAAGCTCTCCTTTCGCCAGGGATATCGAGCCCTTGGCGATACATTTGTCCGACTCAAATGCCGCCACATCGAATAAATACATGCCGGCGAATTCTTTTTTCAGTTCCGCTTCGAGACGAATCGTCTGGCCCGGCAAGGCCGGTTGATAATATTTCATATGGACACTCGCCAGAAAGACGCCTTTTCCCGCAAGGCCTTCAACCCCTTTTTCCGCCTGCAAGCGAATGCCGATTAAAATGCCGCCGGTCTGGGCCAGGGCTTCGGAAATCAGTACCCCCGGCATGACCGGATGCCCCGGAAAATGACCGGCAAAAAAGCCGCTGTCCGGATCAAGGTGCTTTTCCGCAATCACGCGGCGGTTGTCTTCCACCGATAAGATTTTGTCCACAAACAGAAACGGATCCCGGTGGGGGAGTAATCGCAGAATATCTGACAGGCTGGTTTCCGACGTGTTCAATTATTTGCCATCCTTTCAATAACGGACACAATATCTTTCACTCTGGCGGTGTGGAGGATATCGATGGCTCGATCGGTCCATCGCACGGATCTGGACAGCATGGTTCCAGGACCGACTTCAATCCAGTGGCCCGGGCCGTTGTCTCGCAAGGTCTTGATCAGATCCACCCAAAGCACGGATTGACTGAGCTGCCGGGCCATGCAGGTTTTTATGTCAAGCGGCGCTTGCACTTTTCGCAAAAATGAATAGGAAAAAATCGGCACGGTGGCGGCACGAAAAAAATCATCCGGAATTTCATTTAAAAATCGCTCGCAACTATCCGCGACAAACGGGGAGTGATAGGCTGTTTGGGCCGGCAGAAAATAGGCATCCAGGGCATCCTTTGCCCGGCATGTTTCGATGACCGAAGCGATGGCCGATCGCAGACCGGAAATCACTATCTGATGGGCTGTGTTTGCGATGGCGATGACGACGTTTCCCGTTTGCCGGCATATTTCCGCCACCTTTTCCCGGCTCAGGCCGAAAATGGCTGCCATGGCGCCGTCTGTTTTGCCGCCTTCTTCAAGTAGATTTTCCCCGGCGCTGCGGACAATCTTAAGCCCGGTTTTAAAATCAAAGCTGCCGGCCGCATAGGCCGCTGCATAGAATCCCGAGCTGTAGCCGGTAACGATGGATGGCAAAATATGTGCCGCACGCAGTACGTCCGCGATCGCGCAACTGGTTGTGTATACGGCCAGTTGCGCATTGATATCTTGGAATAATTCGGCCTCCGGTCCCTTAAAGCAAAGCCTGCTCAAGGGAAAACCGAGCAGTGAATCCGCCTGATCATAAATGTCGCGAGCCGCAGCGAAGGCCCCGTACAGCTCTTTTCCCATACCCACATGCTGAGCGCCTTGCCCGGGAAAGAGAAAGAGAGCACTTGTCGGTTTTTTTGAGAGATCGCCCATACGTCAGTTCCGGTTCAACTCACTGATATTCCGAACGGAATTCGGGATGTAACGGGATAAGTCAAAGGCATTGCCCAGGTCGGTATTGACTTGAATCTGATCCAATCGGCACTCCACCCGAAGGGAGTCGTCCGTTTTCTCCAAATGAATATGGCCGGGAATGCTCGGCAGCGCGTCCTGATGAACAAACGCATCATAAGTGACGATTTGGTCCTTTTGGTGGTGGCTTTTCAGAAGCCCGGTGTGTTTGTCCAGTATCAAAAATCCGTTTACAAGGTTCAGACGAACCGTGTCGGCGTCAATTCGAAGCGGAGAATCGCTTTTAAGGACTGTTTTTGAAAAATCCGTGAACATGCCAGCAAAGAGATTTCCCCAGGGGTCGCCGGTATGCGTCGGCACCGGCCCGCGATATAGCGTTTTTTTTGCAGGAATATAGATTTCAATTTGGTCGGAACGCCGCACCATGTCAAATACCGTTCGACCGAAAGGCCCCGTGCCCTGAATTCGAACCATCGGGCCGGCCGGGGTTTTTTGAAAAAACAGCACCCCCTGAAGAGATGACGGCCGGCCCTTGGGCGGCGGGGTCATGGAGATGGCAAAGGCCGCGGTGAAGTTCCTGATTTGTTGCTGCGCCCGATCAAGGTCGGCGAAAACTTCTGCCGCGGTTTTTCCTTCCCAACGAATACCGGAATCCTTTTCAGGGGGTGGCAGCTGCGTAACCGCGCAGCCAAAAAAGAAAATACCTGCAACGAGCAATGGGATGCCGACGCCAAGAACTCCCTTTAATCCGGACAATGCCCATCGATATGTCTTATCTGCTATCAACATGCTGTCCTTATATTTTTTCTTTTCTCAAAAGGCGTTCCGGAACGGGCTCATAATTAGATTGTACCCACTCCCGGTTTCTCGCTTCATACCAAGCGTAGCGCATGATCAGCCGATACGCCATGCGAATAAACGGGTTGGCGGAAAAAAGCATTTTCCAAAAGATAACCGGTCTTGTGTAGTACAATCGTAGGTATTTTTTTTGAAGTGCCAGAATTTGCGCCCGCGTGTAAGCCGCATTGGGCATGATCGGCGTCATGAAATTGTAGCGTGAAAAGTCAGTTTCCTCGATGCGGTTGTCTTTTACCGCCTGTGTGTGATAGCGGGTGCCGGGCAGCGGGGTGGTGATGCACAAGACCAGAAAGTCTCCGATCTCCTTGGCGAACCGGTAAATTTGCTTCAAGGATTCCTCGGTATCATGAATATCGCCGAACATGACGTTGGTCATGACCATGATGCCGTTTTCCCGAAGCAGAGAAGCCGCTTCCCGAATCTGCTCATAGGATTGATTTTTCGTATAATTTTTAAGCGTTTCCGGCGTTATGCTTTCAACCCCCAGCATCACCTCATAGCACCCCAGGCGTTTAAATTCCTTGAGTAGATCCTTGTCCCGAAGAATGTCTTTGACCCGGGACTGAAACCAAAAATCCCCTTTAAGCCCTGAATTTCCGAGCGCTTCCAGGAACGCTTCATTTCGTTGTCGGCTTTGGTTGAAGGAGTTTTCATTGAAAACGAAAAGGGATTTATCGTAGTCGCGGTGAAGCCGGCGCATCTCTTCCACCACCAGCGGTCCGCTGCGGCCGCGCCAGGAAGACTGCCAGAGCACCGCTTCGCTGCAATAGGCGCACCGGTCCCCGCAGCCTCTGGAGGTGGAAAGCCCGATGGTGCGTTTGCCCATGCCGTGCATGGAATAGGTCGGGCTGGATAGATCGATTTTATGGTAGGCGGGAAAGGGCAGGGAGTCCAGATTGGCGATCAGGGGCCTTGGGGAGGTGAAATGAATCCCTTGATCCTTTCTGTAAGCCAGGCCGCGGATGGTATCGGGATGGCCGGATCGACCGGATTTGGCCCATTGAAACAGTTCAAGAAAGCTCTCCTCGGCCTCGCCCATCACCATGACGTTGAGTTCCGGCACCTCCCTTAAAATGGCCTCGGCATTCAGCGTGAAATGCCCGCCGCCGCTCACAATCAGCGCATCGGGAAGGGTTTGCCTGACCAGTCGAACCGTATGAATCGCATCATGGTGAAAGGTTGCGGCCGAGCAGGTAATGCCGATGATCTCGTAGCGGTTTTGCTTCAGCCGGGCTTCGAGCTCTGTCCAGGGCTGTCTCAGGGTGGTAGCGTCCACCAGATCGACGTCAATCCCCTTTTCCTCCAGATAGGCCGCCAATGCCATCAATCCGGGAGACGGCATCCAGAGCCGCAGCGCCCCGAAAACCTTGTGCGGCGGATCGATGAGAAGCAGATTAGCAGCCATATTTTTCCCAAAAATCAAAAAAGTGGTACCATTGATCTGGATACCGGGCAATAATCCGCTCAAATACGGCGGCGAGTTCCTGCGTTTTTTCGGTCAGAAGCGTTAACGTGCTCACATTCGGTATTCTTCGAACGCAAATGGGTGCTTCCATCCAGGCAAGGTAATCCCCCCGGGGTTTCATAATGGTAAAGGCCGGAATGATCGGTGCCCCAGTAGCCAGGGCCAGGGCCGCGGCACCGGAAGGAAAGAGGGTCTTTTTACCGAAAAACCGCACCGTCACCTGTTTGCCGCCTTCCCAGCGATCCCCGAGCATGGCGATGATTTCATTTTGCCGCAATAGGGTTGCCAATTTGATGCTGGTTCCCCAGGAGTCCACCGTGTCGATATGAACGGTTTTGATGCCGAGAGAAGCGCGCATCGAATCCCGGAAATCCTGCACATTTGCCTCGGTATCCTTGAGGGTCAGGGCATAGATCGATTTTCCCCGTGCGGCAAAGGTTACCCCTCCCAGCTCCCAATTGCCCAGGTGAGGGGTGATCAAAATGGCGCCGTTGCCCTCGTTTAATGCCGCCATCATGTGGTGCGCCCCATATTGTTCGGGCAACAGGTGCCGTTTAAGCCGGTTCATCTGCACATAATCGGTTAGATAAAGGCCGTAATTAGAAACCGCGCGGCGAGCGGTCTGAATTACCACGGGGTCATCGGCGGGACGGTTGAGGATCACTGACAGGTTGCGGGCAAGCGCCCGGCGAATGCGTGGCCAAAACAGAAAAAACAAAGGGGAGACCGCCGCGTTTTGCCATTGCTGCCAAAATCGGGGCGTTGTGCGCGCAAACACATAAAAGAGAGCGAGGTAGAGTTTTTTATACCAGCAGACCTTTAAATTCATCATTCAACACATGAGACTGCATTTTACGATTATACAATCCGCTTTCCGCATCGATATCGCTCCATTCGTCAGCTTTGTTGTTGGCATAGGAACCAAAAAGATAGGCCTGAATAACAGTAATATCCTGCTCTCGTAACAGAGAAATATAACGTTTCACTTCCCGGTGGACTAACCGTTTATCTTTTCCACTAGCCATGGGCGTCATTTGTTGTTGCTTCACCTCTCGAGAAAACCAATTTATTGGTTTGGCGAGTTTAACCGATTGGTTGGCTTAAATCACCAAGGATTACCACATTGACCCGTTGATAACCTTTGGTGTTGTAAAACGATGCGATATCATGGCCCACCGGTGGTGGATTGTCAAGCCGGGTTTGGTATTAGGCCCTTTATCAGAAACATGCACGAAAAATCGTGTATCATTGGAGAAGGTTGTTAACTGCCAAGCATCCCAGCAGCCCAGCCGCCCAGCTTCCGGCTTTGCCGGTTTAGGGATGGCGCTGCACACTATCTGCGACATGCGATCGATTGCTATAACAACGACGATTGGAAAACTGCAACGGGCTATCTTCGGTAAGAGGGTAGGAGGCGCCCGAGAAAAGCCGCGAATGGAGCGATATCTTGTTTTACGCTGCCGCTTTCCAGCGCATCCATATAGTCGTTTCGTTTCTCCACCGGAATTACTGTCCAGGGGTATCCGCCCGCGGCAAGCATGACGTTCATCAGGAATCTTCCAATACGGCCGTTGCCGTCCATGTAGGGATGGATATAGACAAACACGAAATGCCCCAATACGACACGCACTGATGGCTCCGGTTCTTCCCGCAGCAAATCAAAGAACGCCGGCATGCAATCCCGAACCGCTTCGCACCGCGGCGGCACATGCATCGATCCGCGAATGAATACCTGATCGTTCCGGTAACCGGCGAGGTCGGAGGCCCGTAAGAGACCGGCCGTCACGCTTGGTCCGAGCATCTCGCGATACCAATCCCGGTGGTCATTTTCGCAGACCGTACCGGGGTTTTCACCTTCCAGGACATTGCGTACGCTTTTCCGAACCGCCCGATATGCCTGCCAGTATCCGCGCGCAGTCCATGCATTCCGGTGTTCGCGGTCATCCTTGTTTTCGTCCGGATTCCACTCTCCGCTTCGGACCCGTTCGATCAGTTCGGGGCTGACCCGGTACCCTTCAATGGACAGCGAGTGATAAGCATCCGTGACGTATTTATCATCGGCTTCCTCGAGATAGGCGGCAATGTTGGAAGGCCGGCCCGGGGCGGCCGGAAATTGTCTCAGGATGGGTTCCCGCATCCGCCGCCACAACAGGCGGATGCGGTTTACGTGCGGCGACCGTTCGCGGCCCAGCGGAATCGAGTCTACCGAGTCCTCGAAAGGATTTTTTTCACGTATATCGAAGCCCGCTGCTCGCATCGTTTTTATAATTTCGTCGGCAATGCGGTCACGCCCGATGTTTCGGAATGCACCCGCCAAACGGCCGGCGATGGTAGTTCGCCCGCCTTCGAGAAGCAATCCCAGCAGATCGGATGCATCGCGCGCCATCACCAGCGCCGCACGAACGTCCGTTGCGTTTTGAAGGAAAAATCCGGGTCCGCAGCCTACTAGCGCGGCGGGTACGGAGAACAGACGCAGGCCATCCCTCTCTACAACCTGCCCGGCTTCGGGCAGGGCCGCGCGCACATCGAGCAGGGACGTGCCATGCGGCAATGATGTGATCTTGTTGCGCGCTTTCGGAGAGCGTACAAGCAATTGTCGCGGGACCGTCATATTCCCCACGTGCAACAACAGCGACTGCTCGGGAGAGAGGCCCCAGTTTTTGCCGAAACGCTCCTTAAGATAGCCCGCGCAGAAGCGCCAGTACGATGCATACCACGCCGTGCTGTCACCCCCGACCTCGTCCGGGTGGACCGGAATATACCACCCCTTCATCACCTCTTGCAGAAAACCGTTTTTAATCAGGCGTTCACGGTGCGTTCGGGTAATATCGCGCGAACGTATGGCGACGATACCGAGCTCTTGCAACGCACGCAGGATTTCAAGGGATTCCGCCAGTTTTTTATGTGGATCGGCCATCTCGCATGTTCTCCTGTTAGCTTTTTATGCTGTACATTTATCAGCTAATGGTGTTGGATTTATTTTAGCCTAACTTGATGTATCATTATTAGCTTTTTATGTCAAACTAACGGTCTTCTGAAACACATAACCATATGGCCTGAGCAGTACCCTCCTCCAAAAAAATCTTTGAGATTGCATACTCGCCCCTAAGCGGATAAATTGTAAAAAGCGGCGATTCGATTATCCGTTATGTTATCGTTCTCTCAAAAATGCCGTGATCATAACAGGGAGGTTGCCATGTCATCCACCCGCGGGCTACTTGGTGTCGATATCGGTTCGGTGTCGGTCTGCCTTGTTGAAATAACCCCCGAGAAGGACATTGTTTACAGGGCGTATGCACCCCATCACGGCGATGTTAAGGGCACGATAAGAGATAAAATCCTCGCCGGCCGTGATCTATCGAGCGTTTGCGGCATTGCCGTCACCTCCTCCACGCCGGATATCATTCGCTGCACCCGAACGGTGGATAACCGGGTATCGATGATCAGCGCCGCGCGCCATTTTTACCTCCATTTCGGCTCGATTCTTTTTGTGGGCGGGGAAAAGTTCGGCATTCTTCTTTTTGATGCGGACGGCCGTTACCGGAAATTGATGACCAATACCGGTTGCGCGGCGGGAACCGGCAGCTTTCTGGATCAGCAGGCCGAACGGTTGGTCCTTTCGAATACAGAGGCGCTCAGCCGCATGGCGCTTTCGAATAAAGGCCCTGTTCCCGGAATCGCCACGCGATGCGCGGTGTTTGCCAAAACCGATCTGGCGCATGCGCAGCAGATGGGGTTTTCGCTGCCCGCCATCTGTGACGGGCTTTGTCGTGGTCTCGCCAAAAACATCGTCGATACGTTGGAGATTCATGAAGACACGCCGGACCCCATTCTGTTTACGGGCGGAGTCAGCCTCAATGAAGCCGTGGTCAACCACATCAAGGCCATTACCCGAAAAGAGGTGATTACTGCCGATACGCTGTTTTACGGTGCTTTTGGCGCAGCCCTGAACCTGCTGAGCGAAAAGGATGCGGCCGAGCCGATGCGGTTGCACGCCGTGGATGAGTTGTTTCTCCCCTCTCAAACAAGGCGCGTATACGCCTATCGTCCCCTGAAACTATTCTTGTCATCGTATCCGGATTTTTTCAGCAAGGATGCCTATGAATATGTGCATGAAAAAGACGGATCCCGGCTGACAGTGGCGGTGGATCGGTATTCTCGCCCCCCGGTCGGCGAGGGGGTTTATCTGGGCATCGATATCGGTTCCACGAGCACCAAAGCCGTGCTCATGGACAAACATAAGACCGTGCTGACCGGGTTTTACACGCGAACCGCCGGCGCGCCGATTCGGGCGACCCAGGCCCTGTTTGCCGCGATTCGGCATATGGCGGCCTCATCGGGGGCATCCTTTAACCTACTTGCTGCCGGGACAACCGGCGCGGGTAGAAAATTTATCGGCAAGCTCATCGGCGCGGATCTCGTTGTGGATGAAATCACCGCGCATGCGTTGGCTGCTGTTGAACTGGATGCGAACGTGGACACCCTGATCGAAATCGGCGGGCAGGACGCAAAATTCACCCTTCTGGAAAACGGTCAGGTCACCTTTTCCGCAATGAATAATGTGTGCGCTGCGGGCACGGGCAGTTTTATCGAAGAGCAGGCCAAACGGCTCGGGTGCCCCCTGGCCGATTTTTCGGCGGCCGCGGAGAACGTCGCGGCCCCGCTTGCCAGTGATCGATGTACGGTTTTCATGGAAAGGGACATCAATCAATATTTGGCTGAAGGATATGCCGTCAACGAGTTGCTGGCCGCCACGCTGCACTCGGTTCGGGATAACTATCTGACCAAGGTCGCCGTCGAGCGCCGGATCGGCAAGAATATTGTTTTTCAGGGTGCTACTGCGAAAAACCGGGCGCTGGTGGCCGCATTCGAGCAACGCCTTGAAAAACCCATTCGCGTTTCCCGCTATTGCCATCTTACCGGGGCGATGGGGGTCGCGCTGATGCTCTCGGCGCAACCCGTGACCCAAAGCGGATTCAAGGGGCTGCAGTTGAGCGAACTCGATATTCCCGTTCGTTCGGAGGTGTGTGAGTACTGCACCAATCACTGTAAAATCACCGTGGCGCAAGTGGACGGCGCGACGGTGGCGTACGGATTTTTATGCGGCAGGGACTACGATACCGGCAACTATGTGAGCAACAACCGTTCCGGATACGATTTGCTTAAAGACCGGAAAAAGACCTTTTCCCTTCCCTCACAACCGAAGGCGAAAGAGGGGATTACCATCGGGATTCCGGCCGTCCTTCACCTGGTAGCGGATATGCCGCTTTGGGAACATTTTTTTCACTCCCTTAACATTCGCACCCTGACCAGTGAACCATTGGCCACCGGGCTTCGGGATGGAAAGCGACTGGCGGGCGCGGAATTCTGCGCGCCCATGACCGCCATGCATGGTCATGTCGACTGGCTGCTGAAAAAGGCGGATTACGTGTTTATGCCCGTCTATTTAGAGCAGAAAGCCGAGCAGAAGGGACTGCGCCGGCAATATTGCTATTACACCCAATTTTCAACCGCGTTGGCCGCTTCTTGCGGCACGGCTACCGACGGAAAGCGCCTGCTCACCCCCATGGTACACTATCTGTACAGCAGCTTTTTTACGAAGGCTGAGCTTTACCGCATGCTTAAAGCGGTTTCAAATCGGTCCATCAGCTTTTTGGAAGTTTCGGCCGCTTATGAGAAGGCAAGGGCGTTCATGGCGGCATGCCGGTCCGAATTAAAAGCGGCCTATCAATCGATGGCGGGTGCGGCGCAGGAGGAATGGCATGCCGTATTGCTGGGCCGGCCGTACATGGTTCTTTCCAAGACCATGAATAAGGGCATTCCCGATCTTTTTGCCGCGCTGGGCGTCAAGGCCGTTTACCAGGATATGCTCTCGGTTACCGACGCGGATGTAACATCAATCGCCCCCTTGCTTCAGGAAATTCACTGGCACTATGCCGCTGAAATTCTGGCCGCCGCCGAAGTGACGGCAAAGACACCGGGCGCTTACCCCGTGCTGGTAACGGCCTTCGGGTGTTCTCCGGATGCGTTTGTGATCGACTATTTTAAAGAGATAATGAGCGCGCATCGAAAACCCTACCTCATTTTGCAACTGGACGAGCACGATTCGAGGGTCGGCTATGAAACCCGGATTGAAGCCGCGTGCCGGTCGTTTCATCATCACCATGCGCTGCATGGAAGCAACGCCTGCCAAACGGCCCTGCCGGCACCGGATTTGCGTGATGTAAAAGACAGTCACGACAAAACCCTGCTGATACCCAACTGGGATCCGCTGAGCTGCCCATTGATCGCGGCAAACCTCAGGCGCGCCGGATTGGACGCCCGCTGTCTGGAAGAAAGTGCATCAACCATTCGTAACAGTTTGAAGCATAATACAGGACAATGCCTTCCCCTGAACATCATCGCCCAGAATTTTGCGGATTATATTGAAACCCACGATTTGGATCCCGGCCGGACCATGCTTTGGTTGCCCGTGGGTCAGATTGCATGCAATTTAAGATTATATCCGCATCATATTAAAACACTTCTAAATAGCTACGGCCACGGTATGGAGCGGGCCGAGGTGTGTGTCGGCCGATTGTCGATGATCGACATCGCGCTTTTTTTGCCCATGAATAATTATTTTGCCTACATGTTCGGTGGGTACATTCGAAAAATGGGATGTAACATCAGACCCTTTGAAACAACGGTGGGCGAAACCGACCGGGTTATCGCGGACGCCGTGTCCCTTCTGACCGAGGCCTTTCTTAAAGACGACTCAAAAGAAGCGGTGATTTCGAACCTTGTGTCCCGGTTTGAAAAAATCGGCACCACGCACTCGGCGGCATCGAATCAAAGGCCGAAAGTAGCGATTTTCGGGGATTTATATGTCAGGGACAATCCCGTTATCAACCAGAACCTGATTCATTTTATCGAGGCGCACGGCGGGGAGGTGATCACCCTGCCATACAGCGAATACCTTAAAATGATTTCAAAGCTTTATTACCGGAAATGGTTTATTGAAGGGCATTTCTGGGATGCCTTTGCCTCATCGGTATGGATGGCCTCCTTAAGGCGAAAGGAAAAAATTTATTACCTGTATTTTGAACGGATTTTGAACGAACCGGAACCCGTTTACGATGAATCGGCCGAGGAAATTTTATCCCGTTACAACATGCGCATCGAGCACACCGGCGAGACGATGGACAACATTCTGAAGGTTCATTATTTGCTGAAGCAATATCCGGATATCGCCCTGTTTGTTCATGCCAGCCCGTCTTTTTGCTGCCCCGGCCTGATCACCGAGGCCATGGCCGGAAAAATAGAACGTCTTACGGGAGTGCCCGTCGTTTCAATCACCTATGACGGCAGCGGCGGCAACAAAAACGAGGCCATTATCCCCTATTTGACCTATGCGGCTCAAGGCAGCCGCCGCGAGTCGAATCGAACGCCGGTTCCCGTCCCGACGGAAAAAAGCGTTTTCAGGCATTAAACGCAGCGTTCCTTTTGTCACGAATCGGGATTATCCTTATTCGGGCGACTTTCTTATGGGAGGCATCCGCTTTAACCTAATCCGGCAAAGCCGGATGCTGGAATGCTGGGATGCATAAAAGTCATCTCTCACTTTCGGCGAATATACACGCAAAGGCGTGCATGTTTTCAGGTAAAGGGCCTATAACGCCTTAGACTGTTGCGATCGTTTCGCCTTGAGTTTATCAAGCTGTTGTAACTGCTCCGGGCTGTCGGGTTGCATTTTGATATAGGTTTCCATTTCTGAAATGGCTTTATTAAGATCCCCTCTATCCAGATAAAAATAGCTGCGGTCATTGTATACCAAGGCATCATTGGGATCTATCTCAAGGAGCTTGTCCCAATCGGCAAGGGCGTGCGCATCATCTTTAAGCCGATCATAGCAATTGGCGCGCAGGCTAAGTGCGCCGACATGATTGGGCTGTGATATTAAAATCTTGTCAGTGTTTTCGATGGCCTTTTTGGCATCTTCAGCCAAAAAATAGAAGATCGCGACGTTATAGTGGGCCATGATACGCTGCGGCTCGGAAAGCTCGCCGGATTTAATGGCGGCCAGATAACTTGTCACGGCTTTTTCTTTTTCTGATTTCTGCCATAAGTCTTCAGCCTCTCTGAATTGATCCTGCCCGCCGGCCCAACAGGGTACTGCGACCAAAAATAACATGAAACCCATGATCCAACGCATATTCCCCCTTTAAAATGAAGCGGTGCCAACCTTGATGATATTCAATGCCGGCTCAGCCTATCAACTCAATTGCGCTTCTGCCCGAAAAAGGCCGAAGCAGGTTGCGAATGGTTGTTTTTTTACAGCGTTTAGCATATCTGCATATAATGGGGAAATATTATTTTTTGGCCTATTGGTTGCGATGGAGAAAAATATAGCAGAGGGTTTGAAGTTATGCACTGGAGTGTTGGAAAAATAATGAGCAAACGGGCATCGCTGACGCCCGAAAAACCAGCCGTCATATTTGAAGATGAAGGCATTTCATACCGTGCGCTGAACGATGAGGTGAACCAAGTCGCTCACTTTTTGAAAGACAAGGGGCTGAAAAAAGGGGATCGCATTGCCGTGAATCTTTTTAATTGCCCGGAGGTTCTGGCGTGCTATTTTGCCGCCGCAAAACTGGGCCTAATTTTCGTTCCTCTGAATTTCAGAATGGTTTCCAGAGAGCTGGCCTATCAGATTAACAGCTGCGGGGCCCGGCTTCTCATATTTCATGATGAGACGCAGAATGAAGTGGCGCTGATCCGATCTTCTGTTTCAGTCGAGGCAGATAAGTTTATGTGGCTGCGATCTTTTGGAACGAATTTCGATGGTCCCCCCGACTGGGCGATGGATTATCACAAAGCGATCAGCGGGTATCCAAAGACAGAACCCACGCCGGATGCACCGATTGATTTGGATGATCCCCTTCTTATCCTGTATACTTCAGGGGTTACCGGCGCCTCGAAAGGCGCGGTCATTTCACACGGCCAAACCTATTTCAAGAGCTTTCAGTATATTTTTTTCTCCGACATGCGAGAGGACGATGTGTTTTTATCCCAGGCGCCCCTTTGCCATTCGGCGGGGCTCGCGGGTGCGGCGACAACGGGATTGTGCCGGGGCGTTACACTGCTGATGCGTAAAAAATTCGATGCCGAGCGATTTGGAAAGGACATTGAGACTTACCGCGCAACCATTGTTTTTGGTCTAACGACCATGTTTCGCTTTGTTCTGGAAACCGGTGTGCTGGACCGGGTGGACCTCAGCAGTGTGCGGGTGGTGCTCGGCGGCGGGGAAAGGACGCCGGTCACGTTGTTCGAAAAGCTTGCTGAAAAAGGGCTGTATTTACAAATGGGTTTCGGGCTGACGGAAAATTCCGCGATGACGCTGATGCCGAAAGAATTTGTTTTCCCCAAGATGGGTGCTTGCGGGTTGCCCAATTTCTTTTCGGACATGTGGGTGGAAGATGAAAAGGGCGATCGATTGCCCGCGGGGGAAATCGGCCATATCGTTGGGAGCGGTCCCAACGTGATGACCGGCTACTGGAACATGCCGGAAGAAACCGCCGCCACCATCGTGAACGGCAAGATCTTCACAGGGGATCTTGGGTATATGGATGAGAGCGGTTTTCTATACATTGCCGACAGGGCAAAAGACATGTACCGAAGCGGCGCCGAGAATGTTTATCCGGCCGAAGTGGAGCGAGTATTGGCGGATCATTCCAAAATAGAGCATGTCGCCATCATCGGCGTGCCGGATGACAGATGGGGGGAGACTGGAAAGGCTTTTATCGTTTGCAGGGAAAATGAAACGTTGACCAAAGAAGAGGTGCTGGAATTTCTCAAGGGAAAGGTGGCACGATATAAGTTCCCGATGCATGTTGAATTTATTGATTCCCTGCCGATGACGGCGTGGGGAAAAGTGAAAAAGGGGGAACTGAAATATTACCGGGATAAAAGTAATTAGTCCATTCACGACGATCGAACATTCACGACGATCGAACACCGGCTATGACGATTTTTCCATGCCCCGGGTCATCTCGCCGATGGTGAGTGGGCAGCTTTTGCGCGACACTGCGCGCGCCCTTAAATTGAAGATACAATGGCGGCTATTTTCAATTCATCACCTCCCGGCCAAAGGCGACCCCAAGCCTGCGCATGCGATTTCGAAGCGTACTGGGATGTAGGCCCAGACGGGCGGCCGCACCGTCGGCCCCCTGGATCTTTCCATTCACCATTTCCAGGATCCGCTGAATATGGGTGCGTTCCATATCCGCTAGCAGAAGGGAATTGCCGGTCACCGGCGTCGGCGGCAAAGACGGCGTTGCGGCGGGATTCCCGGGAACATCCTTGAACGCCAGGGGATGTCCCGCTCCCCGGGCCTGATGCCGGATGAGTTCCCGTTCCACGGCATTTTCCAATTCCCGGACATTTCCCGGCCAGTTGTATTGTTGCAATCTTTCGGCCACGCCGGGCGCCGGCACCGGCAGATACCGCAGCTTCATTTCCCGAGCCTTGCGTTCGATAAAATGGTGCAGGAGCGCCGGAATATCGGCCTTTCGATGCCGAAGCGGCGGAATGGTAATGGGAAATACATTGAGCCGAAACCAGAGATCTTCCCGGAAATCCCCCTTTTTGACCCATTCCGCCAGGTTGCGATGGGTGGCGGCGATGATCCGGACATCCACAGGCACCGTGCCGATACCCCCCACCCGCTCTACTTCCCGGAACTGAATAACCCGTAACAGCCGCACCTGGGCGGCTTGGGGCAGTTCCCCGATCTCGTCCAAAAAAAGGGTGCCCGCGTTGGCCCGTTCAAACCGCCCGCGTTTCAGTGCCACCGCGCCGGTGAAGGCCCCCTTCTCATGACCAAACAACTCGCTGTCCAGAAGCATCTCCGGAATCGCTCCGCAATTTACCTTGATGAGCGGGCCGTTTCGCCGGGGCGATGCATAATGGATCGCGTTGGCGATGACTTCCTTGCCCACGCCGGTTTCCCCCAGCAAAAGGACATGACTGTCCAGAGGGGCCACCTGGCCGACCATCTCCATGACGTCGCGAAGACCGAAATTCTCGCCGATGATATCCTCCCCTGAAATGCGATGGAGTTCTTCGCGCAGATAACGGTTGTCGTCCGTGAGCAATTCCTTGAGGCGAAGCACTTCCCGGTGTTTGAGGGCGTTGGACATGGCAATGGCAAAGGGATCATGAAGCAGGGCGAAACGCCGGGCATGGGCCGGCGTTATGCGATGGCGTCCGTCGGCGATGCCCCCCACAACCCCGAGTATTTCCCCCTCCATCTTGAGGTAAAGCACCATGTCCGATACGGCCCCGAAACCCAGAGCGGACGTCACCTCCCGGGCGTTGATATGGTTGCGGGAGTCTTCGTGTATCACTACCCTGCCGCCAAATGATGACATGGGCGACATCGCCCCGCTTTGCCGGGCATCCGTGTCGGGTATCTGCTTGTGGATCATGTCGATTTCCCGGCGGGAAGCCCGGCTGAGAACAATAGGTGCCTCGTGCCGGCGGACTTGGCCGTTCGTCACCATTGCGATGACGTTCACAGTCCCGCTCTCGGGTTTGTAAAGGCTCATCATCAACGTGTTGATGGGGAAAAAATCCTTTAAATACCCAAAACACCGCTCCACGACCGTGTCGATATCCAGGCTGCCGCAGATCAGTCGGGTGGCCTGGTGAAAAAATCTCATGTCATCCTGATTCATTGAACCCCTCAAAACACCATATGCGACACTATTTTATTAAAATATCTAATAAGATACTTTTAACTACCATATATGATATTTAATGCCAACACAAAAACATATCTAACTGTTATAACAAATAAATAAATTATGGCACATTTCTGGCTCAGAGTGATGTCAGGGAAAACAGATTCATCGGGAAATCCCCCTGAATCATTGCAAGACAAGGAGAGGCCATGCAGGCAATAGAATTAATCAGTCTTCGACTCCACAACAGCAAGGACGGCCCACTCGTAGAAAGCACCCTGGAAAAGATCATTTTATTACAGAGCGTTGGTAAAACACCACCGGTCCACTTCGAACTGTTTCAAAATCCCGTCATCCCCAACGATTGGCTGGTTCTGGTTCAACGGTCAGCGGGATGCGCCACTGTCGACAAGTCAATTCCGGCCGCTTCGCTGGCGGAATCATTTCGCCCCCTGGGCCGTACCCACCATGCGGTATGGGTATCGGTTCAAAGCCGTACCCAAACGCCGGTGGCGCAAGGAGGATGATCATGCAATCGAAAATGGGTAATACATCGGCTTATCACCGGGGAATCAGCACCCTCGCCGCTTCACTCGGCATAGGGGGCTTGATCTGCCTGATACTCGCGTTCACCGTAGGCTGTGACCGCGCGGACAGCGCAGGGGCGGCTACGCCCCGGGAACGGCCCAGGCCGGTCCAAGCCGTTCAGTTGGTGTCCGCCGCGGGGGTGTCGCACCGAACCTTTCCCGGCGCCGCCCAAGCCCTGCGTGACACGGATTTGTCCTTCAGAGTGGGAGGCCCCCTGGTGACACTGGCGGCCGAAACCGGCCGCCATGTGGCCAAAGGAACCATCATCGCCCGGATTGATTCCCGGGATTTCGAGGTGCAACTGCACACCACGCAAGCACGGCTGGCCGCCTCCCGGGCCTGCCTGGAGGAAGCGACCCTTCAGTTTGAGCGATACGCCAAGCTCGTCAGGGAAAAGGCATCTGCCAAAGCCACCTATGATCGGGTAAAGGCGGCCTATGAAACGGCTCAAGCCCAGGTCGCCGAGGATACCCGAAGAGTGGAAACCGCCCGCAATGCCCTGAGCGACACCGCGCTTTCGGCACCCTATGACGGGTATATTCATCACAAGTACGTGGAAAATTATGAGACCGTCGCTGCCGGCCAACCGGTAGTTTCGATGGTCGATCTGTCCGCCATTGAAGTCGGTGTCGCCCTTCCCGAAAATTTTCTGCCTATAGTGAATCAATTCCGTTCCTTTTCCTGCCGGTTTGACGCCCTTCCCGGCGCCTCATTTACCGCTTGCTTAAAGGAGGTTGGTAAGCAGCCGAACGCCACCACCCGGACTTACCCCATGACCCTGGTTCTGGAACCGGGAAAAGCGCGTACCGTTCCGCAGGTGCGGCCCGGCATGGCCGCTGAAGTGACCATTACCATCGCCTGCAATGATAATGACGCAAGATGCTTTATGGTGCCGGTGACGGCTGTTGCCAATGATTCGGATCACCAAAGCTTTGTCTGGCTTCTGGATAATGAGAAGCAGGCGGTACAACATCACCCCGTGACCGTCACCGGCGTGACGGACCACGGCCTATCCATCACCGGGGATCTGAAAGCCGGCCAGTGGGTGGTGTCCGCGGGGGTTCATTACCTGACCAACCACCAGCGTGTTCGCCTGCTTCAGCCTCCCGGTTTAAGTAACGTGGGAGCGGAACCCTGACATCAGGGAATCCTCGGCCTTGGATGGGCCGCCGGATGCTTTTGACATCGCTATGGCACACGCAACCCGCGACTCTCGACTGAAAGCAAGGTAATAATGAATATATCCGACTTTTCATTGAACAACCGGACCACTGTGATGGTCGTTATGGCGGCGATTTTGATCAGCGGCCTGCATGCCTACCTTCGATTGGGAAAAATGGAAGATCCCGCGTTTACCATCAAGACCGCCCTGATCGTCACACCCTACCCCGGTGCGTCTCCCCATGAGGTGGAGCAGCAGGTTACCCGCGTGGTCGAAACGGCGGTCCAGAACACCGACGAGGTGGAGCATATCCGCTCCTTTTCCCGGGCCGGCGTGTCCATGGTCTATGTGGACATGTACGAGCATAATCGTGCCGATGCGATTCAGCAGTTGTGGGACATGCTCCGCCGCAATGTCCAAAGGTGCCGGCTTCCGCCCGGGGCCGGGCCGTCACAGGTCTACGATGATTACAGCGATGTTTACGGTATTTTTCTGGCTTTGACGGGCGAGGGTTTTACCACCGCGCAGTTGCAGGATTACGCCGATTTCATCAAACGGGAATTGATGCTGGTGCCGGATGTCAAGCGCATCGAACTGTTCGGCAACCGAACCGAGCAAATCACCATTCAAATTTCCCGTGCTAAATGCGCGGGCCTCGGTATCGCACCGGAACAAATCATCAACGTGCTCAACCCGCAAAATGAACTAGTGAACGCCGGTTCCATGGAGATCGATGCCAAACGCCTGCGCATTCAAACCACCGGTGCCTTTGGCGGGCCGGCCGACATTGCCGGACTGCTCATCCAGGACCGGACGGGCAGCCAGATATTACTAAAAGATCTGGCCGACATCTCCCGGGGCTATGTGGAACCGCCCGAGCCCATGATGCGGTTCAACGGCCGGCCGGCCATCGGCATCGCCATTGCGGCGGCCTCAGGGGCCAATGTCGTCACCATGGGAGATGCCATTCAGGCCCGAATCGATGAACTGATGGCGGATCTTCCCGTCGGCATCGCTCTGGAGGGGGTGTACTACCAGTCGCGGCTCGTCAAGGGCGCCATCAAACAATTCATGACCAATCTTCTGGAATCCGTGGGCATCGTGATCGCGGTGCTTCTGATCTCCATGGGATTTCGCAGCGGTCTGATCATTGCCGGGAATCTGATCCTCTCGATTTTGGGGACGCTCTTGGTCATGCAGATCTGGTGTATCGAACTGCAGCGCATCTCCCTTGCGGCGCTCATCCTCGTAATGGGCATGATCGTGGACAACGCCATTGTGGTGACCGACGCCACCTTGACCCGACTGCAACAGGGGGAACTGCGCTGGAATGCCATCGCTCAGCCCCCCCGGATGACCGCATGGCCGCTGTTGGGGGCCACGGTCATTGCGTGTCTTGCGTTCCTGCCCATCTTCGTGGCGCCCGTCAATGCGGGGGAATACTGCGCCAGCCTGTTCCTCGTGGTGAGCATCGCGCTCATGATCAGTTGGGTTTTGTCCATGAGCCAGACGCCGGTCTTCTGCTATTATTTTCTCAAGGTATCGCCGACAAAGGGCTCAAAAGCCCCGCACTCCGGGCTTTCCTACCGCCTTTATCAGCGGATTTTGAGCACGGCTTTGACGCACCGGACCCTGACCCTGCTGATTATGGCCGGGTTACTGGCCGCCGGCGGCTTCGGTTTTCAGCGAGTCCCCCAATGGTTCTTCGCCGAATCGGACAGAGCCCAGTTTTTTATCGACTATCGCCGTCCCGAAGGCACCCGGATTCAGGCGATGGCGGACGACCTTGCGATTTTGGAAGCCCATCTGGGTTCCCTGCCCGAGGTCAAGGAATATGCGGCCTGTATCGGCCAGGGGGCGCCCCGCTTTACCGCCCCCCTCACCCCGCCCCCGCCGGCAGCCTGTTTCGGACAGATGGTGGTCAATGTTCATGATTACAACAACATAGACGTCCTCATCGAACACCTGGAAAGCTGGTTCATGGAACATCTGCCGGACGGCGAGCCCCATATGTGGAAACACATCACCGGCCCCACGGCCGATTACAAGGTGGAGGTCCGCTTTTTCGGACCGGACCCCAAAGTGTTGCGTCACCTGGCCGAACAGGCCAAGGCGATTATGCGAAAAGATCCCCGCGCCAGGAACATTTGCGATGACTGGCGGGAACGGGTTCCGGTCTTGGAAACGGTGTTTGCCCAGCAAAAGGCCCGGGCCGCCGGGGTGGAACGGCGCCACTTGGCCGACACCCTCCTGGGGTTGGAAGAAGGGCTGACTGTGGGGCTGTATCGGGAAAAGGACGATCTGATCCCCGTAAAAGTCCGTTTCGACCCGATCCAATCGACGAGCCTGGAAACTCTTCCGGTCTGGGGGAATAAGCCCGCCAGCACCCCCCTTTGCCAGGTAATTAACCGGCAGACGGTCATTTGGGAGGATCCAATCATCTGGCGATACGATCGGCGGCGGGTAATCCGCGCGCAATGTGATCCGGTCCGGGGCGTCACCGCGGACACCCTTTTAAAACGCCTGCGGCCGGCCATCGAGGCGATCCCGCTACCGCCGGCCTACTCCCTGAGCTGGGAGGGGGAAGATGAGTTGTCACGAAGGGATATCGCAGGCCTTCAGAAGTTTCTGCCGGCAACCCTTATCGGCATGAGCCTAATCCTGGTATTCCTCTTTAACTCCGTTCGAAAACCCTTGATCATCATTCTCACCGTCCCCCTGTCCATTGTGGGGATTGCGCTCGGGCTGCTGGTATTCAGAATGCCCTTCGGTTTTCTGTCCATGCTCGGAGTTTACAGCCTCATCGGCATGCTCATCAAAAACGCGGTGGTGCTCATCGACCAGATCACTGTGGAAATCAAGGCGGGTAAAGCGCCGGACCGGGCCATCATGGATTCCTGCACCAGTCGCATGCGCCCGGTGATGATGGCCTCCATGACGACAATCCTTGGGATGATTCCTCTGGTGAGCGATGCCATGTTCGGCTCCATGGCGGTCACCATCATGTGTGGCCTCGCCTTTGCGACCTTGCTGACGCTCCTGGTGGTGCCGGTGCTCTATTCCCTCTTTTTCAGACAGGAGAATATCGCATGAACAAGATTTTGGTAACCGGTATCGCCGTTATTCTGGCAATATCAACAAGCGCCGGTGCGGAAGCGCAAAAATCAGCTATCATACCCTTTCCGGCCCTCACGCTTCAGAAAGCTGTCGAAACGGCAGTTGAACATAATTCCCGAATCAAGGATGCCACAGAACAGCGGAACCGCTCGATAGAATACAAAAAAAGTGCGATCTCCGACTTTTTTGCCAAGGCCGAAGCCAATTACCGCTATACGCGGATGCGTAACGCCCCCTATGTTCTCATCGGCGGCGCGCAAATACAGACGGCCCATGACCGGCTGAACCATTGGGATGTTTCACTTGTTCAGCCGGTTTTCACCGGATTTGCACTATCGTCCCAATATAGAATCGCCAAAAACAATGTGGAAATTGAAACCTGTGAACGGGAGCAGACCCTGATCGATCTCGTTCAACAGGTAAAGGCGGCCTTTTTAAATGCGCTGCTGGCTGAAAAGATACGCAATGTCACGGAAGAGCAGGTAAGCGCCCTGCGCGGGCACACCGAGGATGCCAAAAAATACTACGACCAGGGCATCATTCCGCACAACGATCTGCTAAAATCTCAGGTGGCCCTGGCCAATGCCCTCCAGCAGCAGGAAAAGGCAAAAGCGGACGTAATCCTGGCGATATCCCGTCTGAATCTTCTCATGGCAACCGACATGAATACTGAACGAACGCTTGCAGAACGCAAGATCGGCCCCGTTTTCAATTTTAACATGGATGCCTTGGTTAAAGAGGGCCTGAAAAACAGGCCCCTGCTCAAAGCGCTGCGGCTGGGGTTGGAGAACCAGGCATCCGCCGTGACATTGGCCAGAAGCGATTACTATCCCCAGATCTCCCTGGTCGGCATGGTTGAACAAAACGGCGAGGATTGGGCGGAATCGAACAATGATTTCAGTAACCCGCATAATGCCGCCATTGCGTTTTATGCAAAATGGACCTTTTTCGAATGGGGAAAAACCCGGTTCCGGGTGTCCGGGGGGCTGCACGCAAAAAACGCGCTGGCGGAACGAATCCTCGAAGTCGAAGACGGGGTCCGGCTCGAAATTCAAAAAGCCTATCTGGATCTTGACGTCTCCCGCAACAACATTCAAACCGCGGAACAAGCCCTGGAACAGGCCGAAGAAAACTGGCGGATCACGAAACTCCAGTACGATCAGCAGGTGGTAAACTCTACTGAAGTGCTGGACGCCCGGGCATTTCTGACCCAGGCGGACACCAACTACTATCACGCGCTTTACGGGTGCATGATATCCTTAAGTGAATTGGAAAGAGCGGTTGGGAGAAGATAACAGGGCTGTTGGTAAGAATTGAAATAGGTGATCTTGTCAGCGACCGTTTTTATTTTTTATCGCCAATTTTTTAATACGGTATTCGAGGGTAGAGGGCTTCATCCCCAAGATTTTGGCGGCCCCTTGTTCCCCCCGGATTCTGCCCCTGCAATGATCCAAAACGCTTGTGATGTGGTTTCGTTCGATTTCCTCAAGGGACCGCAATTCGGTTTGGGCCGGGGCCTCTTTTTCATGCGAAACGGGCCGGGTCTCGGCAAAATCGGTAATGGTGAGGCGCTCATTTGCTGAAAGTATCACCGCTCGTTCGGTGTAGTGTTCAAGCTCTCTGATATTTCCGGGCCAGGAGTAGTCGAGAAGCTTTTTCATCTCGGTGTCCGGTATGCTTTTGATTTTTTTCCGGTGCTGCTCGGAGTATTTCTTTAGAAAATGGTGTACAAGGCCTGGAATGTCTTCCTTCCTTTCCCGTAATGGAAGAATATGAATGGGAAAGGTGCTGATACGGTAGAACAGGTCGGAACGAAAATTCCCCCTGGCGACCATATCCTGCAAATTTCGATTGGTCGCCACGATCAGGCGAAAATCGGAGCGGACGGTCCGGGTGCCTCCCACGCGTTCAAACTCACCTTGTTCCAGAACCCTGAGGAGTTGAACCTGGGATTCCATGGAGAGATCGCCGATTTCGTCCAATAAAATCGTGCCCCCGTCGGCCATCTCAAATCGTCCCGCCTTTGACCGTTCCGCCCCGGTAAAAGCGCCTTTTTCGTAGCCGAACAACTCGCTTTGTAGGAGGTTTTCATTGAGAGCGCAAATGTTGACGGCGATAAAAGGCCCGTCCGCCCGTCTGCTCAGATGATGGATGGATTGAGCGATTAATTCTTTCCCGACGCCGGTTTCGCCGTGAATAAGCACGGTGGCATCTGTGTCCGCAACCTTTCTGACTTTATTCAACACGTCTGTAATCGCTTTGCTGGCGCCAATCAGTCTGGGGAAGTCCTTGTGCGTTAAGGTTTGTTTTTCAAAAAAAGAATTTTCCCGGCCCTTATCTTTTATGTGCTGCAATTCCTTGGCAAGAGACACGCTTTTCAGGGCAAGTGTTATTTGGGTGGCGATTGCGGTCATCAACACCAGGTCTTTTTTCTGGAAGACGCCTTTGAGGAGGCGGTTATCCGTATAAATCAGACCGAAAACGCTTTCGTTCAACACCAAAGGCAAGAGCGCGAGCGACTTTATGGGTGTCGTATCCTGGAACAGGTTGAAAAATTTCGAGTTTGTTTTAAGGTTGGAAATGATTAAGGGGCGTTCACGTTTCAAAACGGTGCTTATAAACTTTGGCAATGGGTTTTTATTGAAATAGTCAAGCTCTTCCGGGATAAAATTACGAGCGGCGGCAATTTTCAATACGACATTCGAACCTTCACCATCGTTTAACAAAATAACCGAACGTTCTGCCCCGAACATATCGGTTAGAATGGTCACCACTTTTCCCAAATAGGCATTATAGTCCGGCAGGGAATCAGTGGCAGCGGCCAGTTTTGAAATGCCATAAGACAGGCGCATCTCCTTCGGCTGTTCTTGAACCAGGAACAATAACCCTGAAGGGAACCAATCCATATCGATTTCCGTCAGCGAGCGATAGGCGATATTGGCGGCCTTTTTTGCGCTGAGGATATCCCCCTTTTCAACAAACCATCTGGCCAGTTCGATTTGTGTTTTCGCCAGTTCGATGCGGGCACCGGCTTTTTTGAGAAGGTCATGACTTTCGTTCAGCAGCGGTTCAATCTCTTCAACGGATGCTCCGGACATCTGCTTTACGATTGCCTGATATCTTAATGCCACTCCTCTCATGGTAATATCCGGCCAATGGAGCAATCGATTTAATTCAGAGATAAAAGAATATTCCTCGATATCAAGGTCGGCTCTATGAAGAGACCATAAAATCTCAATAATTAATGAGGACGGGTGGTGATGCTGGCCCAATTTCATCGCAAGATGAATTGCCGAAACCAGCTCTCTTTTGGCTTCTGGTAGATTCCCTTTAGAAAAGTATTCATACGCTCTGCATGCTTTGGCCATCCGGAGTATCAGATCACTGCCGGTCGTTTCTCCTATGGACAATGCTTTGCGGATATGCGGTTCGGCGTCTTCAATTTGGCGCGCCTCCAATAATATCGCGGCAATCACGGCATGGGCGTAGCCCTGTGTTTTAAGATGATTTTTAGCTGCCGCCCGCTCTCTGATGGCTTCGGCCAGGCCCACGCCACGCGCAACGCGGCCCGTTTTGCCGTAACAATGCGCCAGCATAAGATTGGCCCAGAGATCCCGCAGGTCAGGTGAAATCTGCTCCACGTTTCCAAGTGTAATTTCGTACATGTGGATGGCCTCTTCCAGTTTCCCTTGCCAGAACAACGATAAGGCAAAAAATTTGGATGCCGTTCTGATTAAATCCTGGTCCCCTGTCCCTTGTGCCAAGCGCCAACCCTCATCATAATGAGGTGATGCGTTTAGGCTGTTGCCTTGAGATTGATGGAGATGGCCGAGGCACAATTCCAGCATCGCCCTTGCTCTGATGTTTTTTCGTGCTTCAGCGATTAAAATTGATTTTTCTATAAGCGGGAAAATCTTTTCAGCCGGGTGAAGATTGACCGCAATGGGGGCATAGGACATAACGGATTCAATTAATAACATGTCCTCCAGTGTGTTCCTGTCTTTCCCCAAAAGACCGGTGATGATTTTGTCATACAGTATAAGCGCCTCAGCCGTTTTATGACCGGCAATTAAATGGTCCGCTGCTTTTTTCATATAATGGGGGTCTTGTTTGCGCCCCCTGAAACGGAGGTAACGTTCCGATAGAATGATTGGTTTGTTTTCATCGTCGGGCAGGTTTCGTTCCAGATAATCGATAATGCCGGATTGGCAGGATATTTTTTGTTCGTCCGTCATGGATTTTAAGATGGGTTTGATGGCGTTTGGGGTGATGAAACAATAGTTGCCTTTTCCCAACTCCAATTTTTCCCCCATAACACCCAGTTTGAGCATTTCATCAAGGAGCACTAAGAGCTTTGAGGGTTTGATGTTGGTGAGTTCCAACACATGATCCAATGAAAAGGTATCCCCTAAAAGAGCCGCTACTTGCAGGGAATACAGGCTTTGTTGATCTAACCCGCTTAAGAGAATAGCAAACGCTTTCGTATCCATTTTAATTTCCCCCGGCAAAAAATAATAAAAACCGAATCCGGCATGGCGAGAGTTGGTTGTACCGAGTCATGCGCGCTTTTGCCTTTTTAACATGAGCTTTAAAATTTGAAAACACAATAATTGGGGGGTAAACACAAAATATTGTGGATTTGTCCTGAGCAGATGGCGCTAAGAATATTTTTTTGCATTATAACAGCATGTTAAAAATTTGGCAGGGTATTTGCTTCTATTCGTTGTTATCGTAACCATCGTAACTACCGTTTAATGGCGGATCGAACGTTTTATTTCCAAAGGTTTATGGAGGTGTCTGATGATTGAGGAATTTCAGCAGGTTTATGAGAATCGGCATGAATATGCCAGGAAGTGGAAAGAGAGAACTGGTGGAAAGGTGATGGGGTATTTATGCACCTATGTACCGGAGGAAGTATTATATGCCGCCAATGTCCTTCCCGTGAGACTGTTGGGAGACCACACGCCTCAAAGCGTAACAGAGCCGCACCTATTCGCCATGTACTGCCCTTTCTGCCGGGATGTTTTGGCACAGGGACTCAAAGGAAAATATGATTATTTGGATGGCATTGTGATTGCCCAATCCTGCCTTCATATACGGCAGACTTTCAGCAGTTGGCGGGAACACAGGCCCACCGAATTCAGTTATCTGATCCCCATGCCCAACGCGGTTCAGAGCAAAAGCGCGGCTAAATTTTATAAAGAAGAAGTGATCAAGTTCAAAGACGCCGTTCAGGCGTGGGTAGGTAAAGAGATTACGGAAGATGATTTGACCCGGGGGGTTGAAATTGTGAACGGAAACAGAAAATTGATGAAAGCGGTGTATAACCTGAGAAAAGCGGAATGCCCGCCAATGACCGGGACGGAATCCATGTACATGGTCGTTGCCAGCCAGTTGATGGACAAGGAGGCGCACAATCAAATTGTCTCTGAACTCCTTGAAAGGGAGCTATACGACCGGCTTCAGCAGAGAAATACTGGAAAAAGGCTGATGGTTTTGGGAAGCGAAAACGACGATTTTAAATTTATGAATATGGTTGAAAGCGTCGGATCGACGATTGTCATTGATGATCATTGCACAGGAAGCAGATATTTCTGGGATGAAGTGCCCCCGGGTTCCGATCTTCTAAAGGCGATTGCCGACAGGTATATCGCCCGAACCCCGTGCCCGAGTAAGGACTGGCCATTAAGAAAGCGTTTTGACAGAATTCTCGAATTCACAAAAGACTACCATGTGGACGGTGCCATTATTGTACAACAGAAATTCTGTGATCCGCATGAAACGGACAAGGTGGCATTGTTGGATATGTTTGCGCAAAACAATATCCCCACCCTCTGTCTTGAGTTTGATGTAACAGTTCCCTTGGGACCGATGCGCATCCGGGTGGACGCTTTCTTGGAAACCTTGGCCGGGGAAGATCTTTTTTAGAATTAAATTATCATTGGAATTGATATGCCAAAATGGAGGATAAAAACATGCAATTGGATCTGGAAATAAAATATCCGACAGAGCCCATTAAGTGCTGGAATAAAGCAAAAGAACTGCGGGACCAATACTATCGAAATGCTGCAACCGCCCGCGAAAACGGCGGCATCTTATGGTCCGGCGGCGCTCACGGGCTGGATCCGGTTCCGGCCGGATTTGGAAAGAAAGTCTATCCGTTGACGGGCGAGCCCTATGGGGCCAGTGTCGCTTTTGATAAACCCTTTGCTTCCAAGTGTCATGCGGCTGCGGAAGCGGCGGGGTATCCCAGGGATCTTTGTGCCTACATGCGGAATTATCTTGGATCCAAACTGTTAAACCAATATGCATTTGGCGGGTCGTTCCCGGAACCGGATTTTTACTGGCAGTTTCATATGTGCTGCAGCCACGGGAAATGGTATCAGGAAGTGTCCAGAATAGAGGGAAAAGACAAACCTGTTCTGGTTACGGATCTATCCATAGGCCCTTGCTGGAAGAAAAATGAAGAGACCGGTCATTTTTATTACGATCCCCCTGAAAACGGCATACGGTATATCGTCGATCAGATTCATGAGCAGATTGAAAAACTAGAAAAAATATTGAAACGCCCTTTTCAGGATGAACTGCTGTTTGAGGCAGCGGAAAACTATTTTGATATCCTTACCATATGGCCTGAAATATGTATACTCAATCAAGCAATTCCAGCGCCGCTCGATGCCAAGAGCATGTTTACCCTATATTCGCTCTCAACCCTGGACAAGGCCTCGAGGGCTCACGCCGATTTTTACCGGGAACTCCGCGATGAAGTTCAGGACCGGGTGGACCGTGGTATCGGCATGCTGGCCACCGAAAGGTCCCGTGTCATGGATGATATACAACCGCCATGGGGCTTCCTCAAGATTTTCAGATATCTTGAAAGATATGGCTGCATCTGCATCGGTTCCTTTTATAGTATGGGATTGATGTTTTCGTGGGATATCGGAGAAGACGGCATCATGCGAAAACGGCAGACGCCAAGGGAGATGGGCATAGAGATCAAAGACCGTGACCAGTGCCTGGAGATCCTGGTAAGGTATTTAATGACGCAGTTCTGGAGTCAAAACATGCAGGATCATAGATTAAAGGCCTATGTCATGAAACAGATGTATGATCAATGGCACTGCGACGGCGTTATGATCCATTATAATCGTGGCTGCGAGGGATTATCGCTGAATGTGGCTGAACATAGACTGGCCTTGGTGAGCCAGGGGGTACCGGTGATGACCTATGAAGGAAATATGGGGGATGAGCGCGAATTCGACGAAACCGAAACAATGAAGCGGATCGACACCTTCATGGAGACCTTGGGCTTGAAGTAATATCACACCATCTAAATCTAATCCGGCAAAGCCGGATACTGGAATGCTGGGATGCTGGGATGCATAAAAGCCATCTTTCACCTTCGGCGAGCATACACGCAAAGGCGTGCATGTTTCTGGTAAAGGGCCTAAAGGGGTGGTCTTGTAACGAATGAATCCCGAAGATTTAAGACAGAACGTGCGGCGGGTTCTCCCGCGCCCGGAGAATAACTTACGAGATCATAACGAAAGGGATAAGAAAAATGATAACAGTCGGAGTAGATGTCGGGGCCAAAAAAGTTAAAGTCGTTGCGTTGAAAGATAATCAGATTGTCGCTAAGGGCAGCGGCCTGATGGAAATGGACCGGGAAAAATCCATCCGGGATGCCTTTGAGGATACGTTGAAAACGAACGGTTTCAAGGAAAAGGAAATCGATTATATTCTGGCGACCGGCGCCGGCGCCAAAAGTGCGGTTTTCGCCGCCAAGGATACGACGCTGGTGACCAGCATCGCCCGCGGTGTGCATGCAATTGACCCTTCGATTATCACGATTATCGATATCGGCGCCAATGACGCGATGGCCATCAAATGCGATGGCACCGGCAAGGTCGTTGATTTTGCGGTAAACGAAAAATGCGCGGCCGGCGCCGGGTCTTTTGTGGAGGCCATGGCCCGGGCGATGGAGGTTTCATTGGAAGACTTCGTGACGGCCTCCTTGCAGTCCACCAAATCGATTCCCATCAATGCGCAATGCGTTATTTTCGCGGAATCGGAAGTGGTATCGCTGATTCATGAGGAGACGGCCCGAAATGATATTTGCCGAGCGGTTCATGATGCCATGGCCGGCCGGATTTCATCGATGGCAAGGCGCGTGAGAGTCGAGGCGCCCGTGACCGTTACGGGCGGGGTGGCGTACAACGAAGGGATGCTGGATTCCTTGAAAAAAGAATTGGGAATGGACTTTGTCCGCATGGAAAATCCGGAATATATAGCCGCCTATGGGGCCGCGCTGTTGGCCGTGGATACGCTTCAAAAAGCATAATAGAAGGCGGTCACTCTAACAGATTGGATCAGCATGGCTGAAGCGATGAACTCACAGCTAACAGCTTCCGGCAAAGCCGGGTTAAGGGAGATAAAACACATGGAAAATGCGGCAAAAAAAGAAGAAAAAAAAGAATTTTGGAGATGGGACGAATACAACTGGAAGGCTGAGGATAAAGACTGGAGAGATGCCAAGGTCATCAGTGCCGGCGTTGATGTCGGCTCGGTGAGCTCGCAAGCGGTGATTTTATTGGATGGAGAGCTTTATGCGACCGCTAGTATGCGCACCGGCCACAACAGCCCCCAAAGTGCGATCAATGCGATCAATTGGGCCATGGAAGGGACCGGACTCACGCTTGAGAAAATTCATTTTACGGTCGGCACGGGCTACGGCCGGGCCAAGGTTCCCTTTGCCGACAAGGCCGTGACCGAGATCGCTTGCCATGCGCGCGGTGCCAATTTTATGTATGGGCCGACGGTGCGCACGGTGCTGGACATGGGCGGACAGGACTTGAAAGTCATCAAGTGTGATGACCGGGGCAAGGTGCTCAATTTTTCGATGAACGAAAAGTGCGCCGCGGGAACCGGAAGGGGGATGGAGGTAATCGCGGACCTGTTGCGTGTTCCCATTCAGGATATTGGTGAGCTGTCTTTGCAGGTGGATAAAGAGCCGCCGCCAATTTCCAATATTTGCGTGCTGTTTGCCAAAACGGAAGTGATGGGCATGCTGTATAATAAAATTCCCATCAATGAGATTTTGGCGGCATACACGGGCGCCATGGCCAGTCGCGTAAGCGCGCAGATTAAAGAGATGGGTGTTGAAGAGGACTTTGTCATCACGGGCGGCATTGCAAAAAACAGAGGCGTTGTGGAGAGAATCGAACGGGAAATCGGCGTGAAAGCCTTAAAGACGAAGGTCGATTATCAAATCGCCGGTGCTCTGGGAGCCGCTCTTTTTGCCAAGGTTCTGTACGAAAAAAATAAAAAATAAAATCACCGCTTCCTGCCGATGGTTTGGCCGTCATTCTGTTTAAGGCGAACCGACACCCTGCTGCCTGTTATAACGATGTGGCAAACCGCCCATTGCCCTTGGTAACGGCTTTGCGTAGGCGGTGAAAAAGAAGTGACATTGGCATGCGATCTGTGAATTGGCAGCCGGATAAATCAATGAATAGCATGAAAGGAAATATCCATGTCAGCGAAAGAGGAAACATTAAAAAAGAAAAAAAAAGAAAAAGAACCGGATATTATTTTTTTCCGAGAGGATTTACTGGAAGTGCCAACGGATGGCTCTCCGCCCTATCTGAAAGGATACCGCTGTCAAAAATGCGGCCAATTGGATTTTCCCAAACTGGATACTTGCCCGAATTGCTGGGGGAAGGAATACGAGATGACACCACTGAGCCGAAAAGGTATATTATATAGTTTTACGGATATTTATGTCGGCTCACCGCGTGTTAAGACACCTTATATTTTTGGATATATTGATCTCCCGGAGAATGTGAGAATTTTTGCTCAGCTTGAGGGTGAAGTGGAAACATTCAGATGTGGTGAAACGGTGGAAGTGACGACCGGGGTTATCGGTGCGAACAACGATGGATTGCCGATAACAAGTTATAAATTCAAAAAGATTTCGAATTAAAAGGCAAAAATAAGGAGAGCCGCATATGAGGTTGGACAGAGAAGTTTATATTGCCGGTGTCGGGGAAACCACTTTTGGGTTTCATAAAGAAGATTATGACGAATTAGGACGGATTGCCGCGCTTGAGGCGATAAAATCATCCCATATTGACCGGCCCGGTGTGATTCAGAGTGCTTATGTCGGTAATGCGACCAATGGGCTCGTCACCGGGCAGACCGTTCTTAAAGATTTAGGATTGTGTGGCCATTTGCCCATTATCAATGTTGAAAGCGCTTGCTCTGCCGGTGCCATGGCGGTTTATTGCGCTGTAAAAGATGTGGCGACCGGTCTGAGCGATATTTCACTTGCCGTCGGGACTGAAAATCACACCCTTCACAGAGAATCCGGATTCGCTTTTGCCGTGCATCCTTCGGATATCGAGGGAAGGCATGGCGCGGTTATGACCGGAAAGTACGCCTTAAGAGCGCAGCGATGGATGTATGAGACAGGCGGCACCCCCGAAGATCTTGCGATGGTTACGGTTAAAAATAGAAAGCATGCAAAGAATAACCCGTACGCTTTGTTCAAAGGTGATATTACGGTTGAGGAGGTGCTTAACTCCCGAAAGATTGCTTCGCCGTTGACACTGCATCAGTGCTGCGCGATTTCCGATGGTGCCGGCGCCGTCGTGGTTTGCTCAAAGGAGATGGCAAAAAAATTGGGTATCGAAAAACCGGTAAAGGTCGCCGGCGCCGTGTTGTGTTCAGGCCCTTATCACAACCGCCCCAGGGACATTACGGGCGATGATATCATAGAAATGACCGTAGAGAAATTATATGAAGAATCGGGTGTCGGCCCCAAAGAGGTTCAAATCGTTGAGTTGCATGACGCGTTTACCATCGCTGAGGTACTGTACTATGAAGTCATGCAGTTATGCGGAAAAGGAGAATCGTTGAAGTTTCTCCGGGAGGGGCAATCCACCTATGGCGGGCAATGCGTTGTCAGCCCGCGCGGGGGGCTTTTGGCGTATGGCCATCCGATCGGTGCCACCGGGGCTGCGCAGATTGCGGCGAGCGTGAAGCAGATGAGAGGACAGTGCGATGGTTATCAGGTGGAGCCGATCCCCAAGGTAGCCATGACGCATGTAACCGGAGGCGGGCTTTCCGGAACCGAGCACGCGGCATGCACCATGCACATGTTGGTAAGTGCCTGGTAAGTGGATTGTGCGGCGGTTAAGGGGGATGAATAAGTAGGTTTTATGGTAGATCGAAGAAAAGTTTAATATTAACCCGGCAACCAATTACAAAACAGAAAATATAACAATCTTTCCAAAGATGCCTGTGCTTAGATGCTTTAGCCTAAAAAATGCTTTTCTATGCTCAGGTATTAAATTGCCAGGTTAATACATCGGGATATAAAGGAATTACGTCGAGGGATTAAAGGCTTTCGGAAAAAATAAAATACCCCAAAGTACGCATATAGTTAGGGTGGAGTTGTCCGATCTGAAATCGAAAAAAGTGCGGAAATAGAAGATCTATTTTGGGGACTTTTCTATTGAAAAAGGGGCAAATACGACGTCGGCAGGGGATGGAACTTGGAATATATTATTTTTTCCGCAGCCCTAAAGAAGGAGCGAGAAAAACATATCGAACCGCGAATAGTACAACATTCCCCTTGGCTGAGCCGGAGAAAAGGTTGGAGGTAGGGTTATGGAAACAAAAAATGTTTCTCAAAATGAAAACACAGAAACGGTAATAACAGCCTGTGGTATGTGTCAACTGGGATGCGGGGTAAAGGTAACCGTTAAAAACGGCGAGATCGAAAATGTCGTCGGGATAGAAAGCCATCCGCTAAACAGGGGGGGGATATGCCCTAGGCCGACGCGTGCCCGGGAGTTCATTTATCATCCGGATCGAATTAAATATCCAATGAGAAAGCGGAATGGGGGATGGGAAAGAATCAGCTGGGATGAGGCATTGGAGACCATCGTGGATAAACTTAAGCTGACCAAGGAAAAATATGGCGCCAGTTCTTTGGCTATTTGCTTTGGCATGGTTGTTTTGACGCAGGGTACCGGTACCATTAGTTTCATCCGGCGGTTTTGTGATGCCTTCGGTACACCAAGTGTGTTTTCGGTGGACGCCATGTGTTGGCGTGCCCGTTTGGTGGGGACACTTTTGACCTTTGGGAAATATCCTATGCCGGATGTCGAGGAGTCAAAATGCATCATTGTATTGGGAAACAATCCCCACAATTCCGCCTGGCCAGTTATGGCGCAAATTTCTAGAGCGCAGAAAAAAGGCGCCAAATTGATCGTCATTGATCCAAGAACAACTCAAACGGCCAAGAAGGCGGATATGCATATCAAAATGAGGCCGGGCGCAGATGGTGCGCTGCTCCTCGCCATGCTTCATATCATCGTCTCGGAAAAACGTTATGACGAGGACTTTGTCTCGAAGTGGACTCATGGTTTCGACAAACTGGAAGCGCATGTGAAACAGTATACGCCGGAGTGGGCTGAAAAAGTTACCTGGATTCCGGCAACAACGATCAGAGAATTGGCGCGAGTATATAGTTCCGAAAAACCGGCCGTAATCATATCGCCCAACAACACGATTGAAGAGTCGGGCAATGCGACCCAGAATCATCGAGCGATCTCCATTCTGCAAGCTATAACCGGCAATTTTGGTGTTCCGGGAGGTGACGTGACCTTTTCCGGGTCCCCACGAAGCCCCATCAGGCTCGAAGCAATGTTAAAAGAAAAGCCGCTGGGGATGGACCGATATCCGCTTTTTCACGGTTTTTGGGGTAGACTGCTGGGCGAGGGCGAGGGGCAGACCATGCTGGTACCCGATGCTATTTTAAAAGGAGATCCCTATCCGATAAAAACCGTCATTGTTTCCGGCTCTAATCCGCTGATGACTTGGCCTAATTCCCAAAAGGTTCGCCAGGCCTTTAAAAACCTCGATTTTCTGGTGGTGATGGACCTGTTTATGTCCGATACAGCCAAGCTGGCTGATATTGTTCTACCGGCGGCCAGCGGTTTTGAACGGACCGAGATATATGATTTTTACTCCGTTCTTACGGGTATTCCCTATGTCATGTTGAAACGGAAAATCGTTGATATTGGTGAATGTTGGTCTGATATGAAATTTTACCTGGAATTAGCCAAAAAGATGGGCTACCAAGACCATTTTCCGTGGAAAGACACGGATGAGGTATTCGATTATATGTTCAAGCCGACAGGGTTAACCATCAAAAAACTCATGGAAGAATGGCCTGAAGGAATGCCCTTTGGCAAAAAACTGTTCAAGGTGCATGAAACCAAAGGGCGCTTTCCCACACCCTCGGGGAAGGTTGAAATATACTCCAACACGCTTGAGGAATTGGGCCATGATCCCTTGCCCACCTTTACAGAACCACCCGAAAGCCCTTTTTCCACACCGCAACTGTATGGGGAATTCCCCATCATTCTGACCACCGGTGCCAGGCTCAGACCGGTACTTCACTCCATGTATCGGAATGTATCAAAATTGCAAAATCTTACCAAAGGTCCGATAGCCGAAATACATCCGGAGACGGCACATAAGTATGGAATAACAGATGGGGCTATGGTGCAGGTGGAGACCAAAAGAGGCAAAATAGAAATCAAGGCCGATGTTACAGAGGATATTCTTCCCGGCGTGGTCAGTATAACGCATGGTTGGCCACAGTCGAACGTTAATTTACTCACCGATAATGAACCAGTTGATCCAGTTGTGGGCTACCCGTCCATACGGGCGTTACTTTGCCGGATAAGTCCATTATCGTAATCACTTTTCTACCAGATAAAGGTCTGATTTTTATAACTTTAATTTCTAATATCATAGGGGGAGTTATGGCAGGAGACGCAGTTGCTACAGCGCAGAACGATGATGTGGTGACCACCGTCTGTCCGATGTGTCATCAGGGCTGCGGTGTCAATGTCACGCTTAAAGACGGCAGGATAGATAAAGTAACGGGTCTCAAGAGTCATCCCAACAGTAAAGGGGTCGTTTGCGCCAGGGCCGGTAATGCCGATAAATGGGTCCATCATCCGGACAGAATTAAATATCCGATGAAAAAAGTGAACGGATCATGGGAGAGAATCAGTTGGGATGAGGCATTGGATACCATTGCAGCCAGACTGAGGCCGATCAAGGAACAGTTCGGCGCGAAATCCCTGGCCGTGATCTTTGGTTATCCCGTATTGGTTGAGGGTACCTCCACGATCAGCTTCATTCGAAGATTCTGCGACGCCTTCGGAACACCCAGCGTATTTTCCGTGGACGCCATGTGTTGGCGAAGCCGGTTGGTCGGAAGCATTTTGACATTTGGAAATTATGCGGTTCAGGATCTGGATGAGAGCAAATGTATCTTTGTTTGGGCGCATAATCCCCACCAGTCCGAGCAAACCGTCGGGCGGCAGATTCTTGAAGCGCAAAAAAAAGGCGCCAAAGTGGTCGTCATTGACCCGAGGCGGACCCAAACGGCCAAAAAAGCGGATATTCATGTCATGATTCGGCCGGGGACGGATGGCGCTTTGTTGCTGGCCTTCATGCACGTTATCATAACCGAAGGCCTTTACGATAAGGCGTTTGTCGAGAAATGGACCTACGGATTCGATAAACTGAAACTGCATGTGGACTCCTTTACACCGGAATGGGCGGAGAAGATTACCTGGATACCGGCCAATCAAATCAAAGATCTTGCGCGGATGTATGCCTCTATCAAACCCGCAACCATTCTTTCGCCTCATAACGCCATCGAAGAATCGGGGAATGCGGTTCAGAACCATCGTGCCATTTCGATTTTGCAGGCGATTACAGGGAATTTTGGCGTTCCCGGCGGCGATATTGTGTTATCGGGCGTCCGCAGGAGTCCGATCAGACTGGAAGAAATGTTGAATGAAAAGCCTTTGGGATGTGATATCTACCCGCTTTTCCATAGCGTATGGGGAAGACTGCTGGGCGAAGGTGAAGGGCAAACCATGCTGGTTCCGGACGCCATACTGGCCGGAGAACCCTATCCGATCAAAGCGGCGATCGTCTCATCATCCAATCCGTTGCTGAGTTGGCCGAACTCCGCGAAGGTTCGTCAGGCCTTCGAGAAACTGGATTTTTTGGTGGTGATGGAAATGTTTGAGACCGACACGACGCGGCTTGCGGACATTGTTCTTCCCGGTGCCACCGGGTTTGAACGCCAGGACATCTTTGATTTTTATAACGTGCTGTTTGGCCTTCCGTGGGCGATGTTGAGAAAGAAAGTACTGCAGGTAGGGGAATGCTGGTCTGCCATGAAATTCTATCTGGAACTGGCGAAAAGGATGGGTTTTGAGGAATATTTTCCATGGAAGAATACGGATGAGGTGATAGACTATATGTTCGAGCCCAGTGGGCTTTCCATTGGTAAAATGGCGGAAGGCCCCCCTGAAGGCATGCCTCTGGGTAAAAAGAAATACAAAGACCATGAAGGCCGCGGGTATTTTTACACACCATCCAAAAAAGTGGAAATTTATTCAGAAACACTGGCGGAACTAGGGCATGATCCCTTGCCCACATACAAAGAACCGCCGGAAAGTCCCATCTCCACCCCCGAACTGTTCAGGGAATATCCGATCATCCTGACAACCGGCGCCAGAGCTGCACCGGTTCACGGCTCAGCCTATAGAAACATCGATAAGCTGCGAAACGCGGCGAAAGGGGCTGTTGCGGAAATCCATCCCGATACGGCTGCTGAGTACGGAATTGGCGATGGCGATATGATGGTCGTTGAGAACAAAAGAGGCAAGATTGAGATAGCCGCCGCTGTCGCTGACGACATTCTCCCGGGTGTTATCGCGATAACGCATGGGTGGAGCGCCAATGTAAATTTGCTGACGGATAACAGCCCGGCTGACCCCATAACCGGCTTCCCATCAATGCGGGCATTGCTTTGCCGAATCCGAAAAAAATAGAGGACATGAGGTTATGCAGTGGAGCGTTGGAAAAATAATGAGCAAACGGGCAATGCTGGCGCCCCAAAAAACAGCCGTCATATTTGAAGATGAACCCGTTTCATACCGGGCGCTGAACGATGAGGTTAATCAGCTATCACATTTTTTCCAGGATAAAGGGTTAAGAAAAGGGGATCGCATTGCCGTGAACCTATTTAACTGTCCTGAATTTTTGGCGTGCTACTTTGCCGCAGCAAAACTGGGGCTCATTTTAGTCCCATTGAATTTCCGGATGGTTTCAGGGGAATTGGCCTATCAGATCAATAGCTGTGACAGCAGAATGCTCCTATTTCATGATGAGACGCAAGAAGAGGTAGCGCCCATTCGATCTTCTGTCGCGGTTGACTCGGATAAGTTCGTCTGGCTGCGATCTTTCGGATCGAATTTTGATACCCCTCCCGAATGGGCGATGGATTATCACGACGTTATCAGCGGGTATCCAAAGACGGAACCTGTGCCGGATGCACCGATTGATTTGGATGATCCCCTTCTGATTCTGTATACTTCCGGAGTCACCGGTGACCCCAAAGGCGCCGTCATTTCACACGGCCAAACCTATTTCAAGAGCTTTCAGTATATTTTTTTCTCCGACATGCGAGAGGACGATGTGTTTTTATCCCAGGCGCCCCTTTGCCATTCGGCGGGGCTCGCGGGTGCGGCGACAACGGGATTGTGCCGGGGCGTTACACTGCTGATGCGTAAAAAATTCGATGCCGAGCGATTTGGAAAGGACATTGAGACTTACCGCGCAACCATTGTTTTTGGTCTAACGACCATGTTTCGCTTTGTTCTGGAAACCGGTGTGCTGGACCGGGTGGACCTCAGCAGTGTGCGGGTGGTGCTCGGCGGCGGGGAAAGGACGCCGGTCACGTTGTTCGAAAAGCTTGCTGAAAAAGGGCTGTATTTACAAATGGGTTTCGGGCTGACGGAAAATTCCGCGATGACGCTGATGCCGAAAGAATTTGTTTTCCCCAAGATGGGTGCTTGCGGGTTGCCCAATTTCTTTTCGGACATGTGGGTGGAAGATGAAAAGGGCGATCGATTGCCCGCGGGGGAAATCGGCCATATCGTTGGGAGCGGTCCCAACGTGATGACCGGCTACTGGAACATGCCGGAAGAAACCGCCGCCACCATCGTGAACGGCAAGATCTTCACAGGGGATCTTGGGTATATGGATGAGAGCGGTTTTCTATACATTGCCGACAGGGCAAAAGACATGTACCGAAGCGGCGCCGAGAATGTTTATCCGGCCGAAGTGGAGCGTATATTGGCGGATCATTCCAAAATAGCGCATGTCGCCATCATCGGCGTGCCGGATGAGAGATGGGGGGAGACTGGAAAGGCCTTTATTGTTTGCAGGGAAAATGAAACGTTGACCAAAGAAGAGGTGCTGGAATTTCTAAAGGGAAAGGTGGCACGATATAAGTTTCCAAGGCATGTTCAATTTGTTGATTCTCTACCGATGACGGCTTGGGGAAAAGTGAAAAAGGGGGAATTGAAACGTTTGGAAATTGGGATATATTAAAATCTTTTTTCGATCATTGAAGGAGCGTAATGATGCAAAACACATCAAATGAAGTGGTGCTTATAAACGGAGTCTCCGACGAAGTTGGGAAAAGCATTGGTTTGAGCTTCGGGAAAAAAGGCGCAAAAGTGGTGGTTGTCGGCAGTGATAAGAATTCGGTGGACCAAACCGTCGCGCAGATCAAAGAGGCCAAAGGAGAAGCGATCGGATGTGTTGTGAATCCATCCAATGAGGGTGAGGTGAAGGCGGCGGTGAAGAAAGCTGTTGACACTTATGGAAAACTCGATGTGCTGGTGAACAATATTGCGGTAAAGGCCAATGTACTACAGGGCAAGAAAACGACCGATCTGACCCAGGCCGACTGGAATAAGACGGTAACATCCGGCACGGACCCGTTGTTTCTTTTCTGCCGCGAAGCCGTATCGGTCATGCGGGAAAAGAAATATGGGCGAATTATTAATATTGGCAGCCTATACTATCTTGGATGGCCGAAAGTGGCGAGTCTTTCCGCCGCGAATGCGGCAATTTACGGTTTTACCCGTGCGTTGGCGCTTGAAACCGCCATCGACAATATCACGGTAAACTCTATCGGCGTTGGCGATATGGCGGATGCCGGCTTATCCGAAGAGGAAACGGCCAAGCTGAAGGGCAGCATTCCGATGGCGCGGCTCGGCAAGCCCGAGGATGTTGATAACGCTGTTGAGTTTATTGCATCGCGATCCGCCAAATACATTACGGGGCAGACACTCTTTGTTTGCGGCGGAAAATGCATCCATTTTTCTATGTCGATATGATGCATCGTAAATCAAAACTATCCGATAATAATGGAGGAATATAAAATGGGCATTGAAAATAGGGTCGCACTCATCACCGGATCTGCAAGTGGTATGGGAAAACAGACCGCCCAACGAATGGCGGAAAAAGGCGTTAAGGTGGTTATCAATGACGTGGTGGTCGAAAAAGTTGAAGAGACGGTGAAGGAGTTCAAGGCAGCCGGGTTTGACGTAATCGGGCAGGTGGCGGACATTTCCAATAAGGCGCAGGTAGAGGCCATGGCGAGGGCGGCGGTCGACGCCTTTGGCAAGATCGATATCCTGGTCAATAATGCAGGGATGGAGATTCTTGCGCCGTTGCGGAAGGTCCAGGAAGAAAACTGGGATCTGGTAGTCAAGGTGAATTTAAAAGGCGCGTTTCTGTGCAGCCAAGCAGTTCACGGCCATATGGTAGATAAACAACACGGCCGGATCATCAATATTGCTTCCCGAGCCTGGCTAGGCGGAGCGGGGCAGGTCGCATACTCTTCAGCCAAGGCCGGTATGGTCGGGTTGACGCGGACCCTTGCCCTTGAACTGGGACGAAAAAATATTACGGTCAACTGCATTGCACCGGGATTGATCTATACCCCCATGTGGGACCATGCATCTCCGGAACAGATTGCCGGCTTGTTAAAAAAGCAGCCGACCGGCACCTTTGGGGAACCGGATGATATCGCCAATGCAGTGATGTTTTTTGCCGATGATAAAGCCAGTTTTGTCACGGGGCAGGTGTTTTATGTGTGCGGCGGCAGAAGCCTGTATGCCGGATGATAGTATACCTGTTCAATACCATACGTTTTCAGAATTGATATAACTTGCCAAGCGGTGTGTGGAAATACGTTGGAACCCTTTCATAAATTATTGGCTTCGTCAGTTGAGGCACACGGGCATTTGTGCCCGGGACAGGTCGTTGGAGTGCGCATGGCTGTTCTTGGCTGCCGGCTGATCGGGCTGGATGACCCGAAACGTCACGACCAGATCAAAAAACTGATTATCTATGTAGAGATGGATCGCTGCACGGGAGATGCCGTGGCGCATACCACCGGTGTCAAGCTCGGCCGTCGATCCTTGAAGCATATGGATTTCGGCATTATGGCCGCTACTTTTTTAAACCTTGAAACCCGAAAGGCGTTCCGAATCGTATCCACGGAAGAATCCCGGGACCTGGTGCCGATTTATGCACCGGATATTTTAAAATATCCCGATCAGCAGATCGAAGCTTACAAGCGAATGCCGGATAGTGTTCTGTTCCGGGTTCATGAAGTAGAGGTCATGCTGAGTGAATACGATTTTCCAGGTCCAACCCGGCGAAAGGTAATCTGCAGTCAATGCGGGCAGATGGTGAGGGATCACCGCGAAGTGCAAAAGGATGGAAACATTTTATGCAAAATTTGCGCGGGACAATCCTATTTCAAAAATTCACATGAAGTAAGCTGGCCCGATATGAACTGGATCCCCGGGAAAACCGTGGCGTAACCATTTGCCGCAACCATGTGCCTGGACGAAAGAGATGAAATACAGCCCATCAAAGAGATATTATGCATAAGAAGATCCCATTAAAAGATGCCGTGGGCACCGTACTTGCGCACGACATTACCGAAATTCGCCCCGGCGAATTCAAAGGCGCCGCTTTTAAAAAGGGGCATATGGTTTGCGATGAGGATATCTGCCGGTTACAGCGACTTGGGAAAAACCATCTGTATGAGCTTGAGATAAAAGAAGGCGACATTCACGAAGATCAGGCTGCCGTCATCCTCGCGGAAGCCTTGGCCGGAGACGGCATTGTTTATGACGAGCAACCGCATGAGGGGAAGATAAAACTCTTGGCGGGTAGAGACGGTCTTTTGTTTGTGGATACCACAGCGTTGATCGCCTTTAATATGGTCGATGAAGTGATGTGCGCTACACGACATACCCATTCACTCGTCAAAAAAGGGGACCAGGTTGCCGCCACACGCGCTATTCCACTGGTCATGACACGAGCCGCCATTGAACGCGCCGCAGCCATCGCCAGGCAGAACGGCGCGACGATTTCGGTCAAACCGCTGCGTCATCTCAAGGCCGGACTTGTGATTACCGGCAATGAAGTATCTACCGGTCTTATTGAAGACCGGTATGAGGTCATTCTTACCCAAAAAATTCATGCCCTTGGGTCGGACGTTATTGCTTCGGCCCTTGCGCCGGACAACGTGGAGATTATTGCAGACGTCATTCAAGATCACATCAAGGCCGGATGTGAATTGATTCTAACCAGCGGCGGCATGAGCGTTGATCCGGACGATGTCACGCGTGCCGGGATTCGAAAGGCCGGATCCGATGAAATTTACTACGGCGCGGCGGCGTTGCCCGGCGCCATGTTTTTAGTTGCCTACATCGGAAACGTACCGGTACTGGGCATGCCGGCATGCGGGCTGCATCATCGCATCACGGTGCTGGATCTGATATTGCCGCGAATACTGGCGGGAGAGAAAATCGGAAAAATGCAACTGGCTGCATTGGGTCACGGCGGGCTTTGCCATGACTGCGATACCTGCACCTATCCGCACTGCCCTTTTGGTAAGGGGGTGTAGCGGTTTAACCGAACATAGGCAAAGATAATATCAGGTCACTTTTTTCTCCCCAATTATAATTCACATTGTTCGCCATTAGCGTAATTTCCTTGATCTCCATCTGATACGTCCTTTCGTAATAACCTCAAAATCTGAAATCTCGGAAGGTGTTGCGCCATTTAAGTGATGGCAGGTTTTTAGGTTTATTAATATTGGGGGGTGCCAAAAATATTGGGGGGAAATCCCCAAATTGTTGTGGATCTAAGTCGTTAGAATACCTGTATTTAAGATAAATTAAATAAAAACAAAATGATATAGATTTTGGCAGGTATATTGCATTTAAGATTATGAATTCAATTTATAAATTATAATTTAATAAAAAATCAAATGCTTTTTAATCGTTTATTTCCTGGGATATTTGCCCACCCCTTGCGGTGTGACGTAACCGCAGAGTGGCGTCACCAATTTGATCCTTCTTAAAACGAGTCGGATGATGGCAGTTTGAGTCAATCCAAAAAGCATTGATTGGTATTAGATATCTTGCATTAGTCAGCCGATAGCAAATTTAACGAATGGCATTCCTGTTACGTAGAGGAAGGACTGCCTGCAGTCTATCAGCATCGCCAGTATGGCATCACGTTTAAGAAAATTTTCAGCAGAAGTAATTCACCCCTGAATGGTACTTTGATTAGTGGGATAGGCCTTTTGTATAATATGGGACTCAACATAAAACAAGGAAGTAGACAATAATGGGAAGATGTGTGGAGTGTGCGTAATTGCTTCAGCGCTCTTCAGGGTGCCGACGATTATAAGCCGGGTAAGGAGGGAGGAACTGAGCGTAAACATGAAAAGGCAAGTTGCGATTATCAAGGCCCGTGTGTTTAAGGAGAATATAGAACAATTTATCAACCCATAACATGAAGAGGAGAAAGAGCATGGTGAAAAAAAAGAAATCGGTGTTGGCACAGGTTTGGAGGAGGGGAATCAAATTCGTTATGGTGGGGATGTGCAGCCTTGTGCTTACCGGCATGTTGCCGACATTGTCCAAAGCATTTGAAGTTGAAATGTCGGAGGATTCCAAACTTAATATTAAAACCACTTTGAATTATGGAATATCCTACCGCGCGACGGAACCGGATTCGTTCAATCTTAGAAATATTAACGGCGATGACGGGAATCGCAACTTTGATGAGGGAACACTCACATCCAATAGAGCCTCGATATCCACCGAGGTAGCCTATACCCTTAAAAATTTTCTTTTTTACACAGCCGTGTACGGGTTTTACGATCAGGCGTACACGCAAGATAATGATAACGATTCTCCATTGACCAATAATAATTTCGTCGGCGGCAGAACCTCTAAGCATGATGAGTTTGATGATGATACCCGGGAAATTCATGGAAGAGGGGTTAACCTTCGCGATCTATACGTCTCCGGCGACTTTCGGTTCGCAGATCGGAATCTAATGGTTCGCGTCGGTAAACAAGTGGTTACCTGGGGCGAGGCACTTGCGACCTTTGGTTCAATCGGCAACGCAATGAGTTATGCCGACGCGACACAAGTTAACGTGCCGGGTTTTGAGCTTAAAGACGTTTATTTGCCCTCCGGGCAAGCCATGATGCAAATGGATGTCATTGAAGATTTTAGCGTGGCCGCCTATTACCAATGGGAATATAAAAAGAATGTTCTTGACGCGGCCGGTTCATTTTTCAGCACGTCGGACTTATTGGACAAGGGGGGACATTATTTTTTGAGAGGCCCGGGTCAGGTTCTGTACACACGCGTACATGATGATGAGCCGGACGATAGCGGCCAATGGGGTGTTAATCTTCGTTATCTTGCCAGAGCGCTTAACTATACCGAAATGAACTTGTGCTATATCAATTATCACGAGAAATTTCCGATGTTCAGAGCAAATCCGTCCGATGGCACCTATCGCCTCGCATATGCCGAGGATGTTAAACTTATCGGCGCCAGCTTCGGCACATTGATTGGTGAAACCAACATTGGCGGAGAAATAGCCTATCGACAAGATCTTCCGCTTTCGGTAGTAGGCGGGAAGTTCAAGGAATTTGATGTGGTTCAGTATCTTCTGAACGTCTATCAATCTTACGGTCCTTTTTTATTTATCGATCAGACGCTGGTACTGTTGGAAGGCGGATACAATTCGGTCATGGACGCGGAAAACCTAGCGGCCACTATTGATACCGACGCATGCGGCTATCTTCTTAAATTCACTTTTAAATTTAACAATATTTTCCCCGGTTATGACATGGAAGTGCCGGTTACATGGAAGCATAAGGTCAATGGTATGTCAGCTCTGACCGGAACCTGGACGGAAGATCAAAACGAGATCGCCGTCGGATTTGATTTCACGTTCGATTTGGATTTGAAATTCGGCGTCAGTTACACGGAATTTTTGGGCGATGCCGAAGATTATGCCAAAGCGGACAGAGATTATGTTGCTGCCTATGTAAAATATACATTCTGATCGTTCATGCGAACTGCTACGAGCTTGCAGCTATCAGCCCGGAGAATACGGATTAAGTGAAGCCGTTTGGCACTAACTGTTTTTCCATAATTTTTACGGAGGTAAAAATGAATAAAAGAATACTGCTTGTTTTTTGTTTTTTCATCGGCGTAATAATGGCGACCGCAACGCTTGCGATGGCCAAGGTGACCGCGGAAGAAGCTGCTAAGCTGAAAACCACCCTAACACCGTTCGGCGCGGAGCGAGCCGGCAATGAAGCCGGAACAATACCTGCGTGGGATGGCGGAATGACCACCCCGCCGGCTGGTTACCAGGGACCTGGCAGCCGGTATGTGAATCCGTATGAGAGCGATAAAATACTTTTCAGTATCAACGCCGGGAACATGCAAAACCATGCAGATAATCTATCTTCGGGAACTCAGGCACTTCTTCAAAAATATTCTGACACCTTCAGGCTGGATGTCTATCCGACCCGAAGATCCCACGCCATGCCCGAGTGGATTTATGAGAACACGCTGAAAAATGCCACCCGGGCAGATCTGGCTGATGGAGGACTTAATGTGCAGGGTGCATATGGCGGCATCCCGTTTCCAATTCCAAAAACCGGCGCGGAAATTGTCTGGAATCATATTTTAAGATGGCAGGGAGAATCAAGGTCGCAAGAGTATACCGCATATCTTGTAACTCCAGATAGTAAGGTGCTTATATCCAGTGGTTCAATACTGCAAGATCAGTACCCATACTATTACAAGGACGGTAGTTTAGAAACCTTCGAAGGAGATTTTTTCTTGTTTTTTAATCAATATTTACAACCGTCAAGACGAAAAGGGGAAATTCAGTTAGTGCGTGATCCGGTCGATATGGCCAATTCAGGGCGGCGAGCTTGGCAGTATTTGACCGGCCAACGCAGAGTGAGAATGGCGCCTACAATAGCCTTTGATACCCCGAACCCCTCCTTCAGTGGTACAGTTACCTTTGATGAAGCATGGCTGTTCAATGGTTCCTTGGAGAGATACGACTGGAAAATCGTGGGTAAAAAAGAGATGCTCATTCCTTACAACTGTTATAAAGCGTTAGATCGGGTTTCGCCAACCACCAAATATAAAAAAGGCCATATAAATCCCGACTATCTTCGATGGGAGATTCACAGGGTTTGGGTGGTGGAAGGTAACTTGAAAAGCGGTCATCGGCATAGTTATGCCAAACGAGTCTTTATGATTGATGAAGATAGCTGGGTGCTCATTCTCGCGGATAGTTACGATGGTCAACTAAAGCTCTGGCGAACAAACATGGGAGTTACCACCAATGCTTATGATCTCCCAGGAGTGGTTTATTTTCAGAATTTACACTCTGATCTGCTAACTGGCCATCTTTCCGTTAATTTTGACCCCTCAGATCATAAAAGATTGCCTGTTTACAACGATAGAAAACCAGAAGATTATTTTTTACCGGATCAGATAAGGCGGTTTGGTAATTAAATTAAAATATGCCCTTCTGCGGAAGCGCTGCTTTTGCTGAAGGGCTATCAGTTTTTTTTATTCAGGCAAATGGTATGCTTTTTTAGGCAATTACCGGTAGCATTCTTTAGCCTCAGTCGATTGTTTTTTTATACAGCGGTGATACTGGTTGTCTTTTTGCTGACTGTTTGGCAGGGTTTTGTATCAATGATGCTGGCGAATGTTTCTGGGTTGAAAACAAAAAAATTCCATTACATTGATACTGGCCGATACTGCAAATACTGGCACGGGTCTCAACGCAGTAGAAAAAATCGAGCTTAGCATATTTTCAGTAGTCAAAGGCATGCACTTTGAGAGAGCAAAAGTGGTGCCCAAAATCTTGGCATTAATGACAGTGTCTTTTTCATATTTTTTACTGCACAATTAAGGTAATAAGCATATCTTAATTGAATATGTATGGAGGTATTCTTTTATGTGGATTTATCCTGAAATTAAGACCCTGGCGGATGTGCCCAGCTATCACGCAAAACATAGAGGGGATAACGACGTTTTTTTGTTAGAGGATCGAACGGTAACATATAACGAATTGGAACGGGAAAGTAATCGCATTGCAAATGCCTTGATAGAAAAAAAGATACCCAGGCATTCGAGAATCGGTTTTATCGGTAAGAACTCCGAATTCTACTTCTACGTTTTATTTGGTTCAATAAAGGCAGGACGAACGTTTGCGCCTTTGAACTGGCGGCTTTCTCCTGCTGAACTATCTGTTATTATACAAGATGCGGGTGCACCCATTGTTTTTGCCGAGTTCGAATATATAGAAATAATTTCTAAAATCAAAGCATTATCCGTGTATCAATTTGATGTGGTTTATTTCAATACTGGGGGAGGCCAACTAAATGGGATTGAAAAATGGCTTGAATTTTCAGAAAATAATAGGCCAATGGTTGATATAAATAGTGAGGATACCGCAATTCAGCTGTATACGTCCGGCACTACTGGCAAACCAAAGGGGGTAGAACTGTCTTTTAGAGGGATAGATTATTGGTTCCTCTTGCTAGACCTGGAGCCAACAGTGAACTATTCGATCGAAGACGTCATGCTATTTATAGCGCCGAACTTTCATATGTTGGGGCTTATGTTTGCCATCAGTGCATTATACAACGGTACGAAGCTGTCCATAATTCCTGAGGTGCGAGCAGACAGGATGAGAAGAGCAATCGTTCGGGACCATGTGTCCGTGCTTGTCCTGGTGCCGATAATGATTGAACTCCTATTGGATGCCTCTATTAATGAACCGGCAGACTTTTCATCTTTGAAAACGATTATCTATGCTGGGGCACCCATTGGTTTAAAATTGCTACAAAGGGCGCTTAACGAGATGAAGTGCGATTTTATGCAATTATACGGTACAACGGAAAGTGGTGGAGGGATAACGTTATTGCGGCCAGAAGAGCATGATTTAAAAAATGAAGCGAAGCTGAAATCCTGTGGTCGGCCGTTGCCTTTTGTAAAAATTAAGGTGATGGATTTCAATGGAAAAGAAGTTGGATTTTGTCAACCCGGCGAATTTTGGTTGCGAACCCCTTTAGTATTTAAAAAATATTATAGTAAGCCGGAGTTGACCGCAGAGGTGTTAAAAGATGGGTGGTATAAAACCGGAGATGTTGGATATTGCGATCATGAGGGTTATTATTACATTGTTGACCGGACTAAGGACATGATTATATCAGGAGGTGAAAATGTCTACTCAATTGAAGTTGAGCAAGCCCTGCAGAAACATCCGGCTGTTCAACAGGTAGCGGTTATCGGTGTGCCGCACGAAAAGTGGGGGGAAGTAGTAAAGGCACTGGTTATCTTAAAGGAAGGGGAAACTGTAACACCGGATGAGCTTAAATCCCATTGCCGGGACTTGATTGGTGGTTACAAAATACCGAAGCTGTTTGAGTTTGTGGCTCATTTTCCGACATCGCCCAGCGGGAAGGTCATTAAGAAATTGCTGCGTGAAGCGCAAAGTGGGATGTGAAAACTTATTATATCAGCTTGCAGCTTCCTCCTTATGTTTCGATGCTTCAGCAACAACTCGACGTATTGATAGACGTAAAGATAACGGTGAGCAGCCTTTTGGACCATACCTACGTGGTACCAATATTGTTTTTCTCCTACATCAATTTTCTTCAAGGGTATGCGCTGCTGCGCGAACGTTTTGTTAACAGGGACGTGGGGATGGGTCAATCGGCAGTGTATTTATAACCTGAAAGCTTTTTTCAAAAGGCCGCCTTGTAACAGGGTTAAACGCTTAACAGGATTGGGGGAGGTGTCAGTGGGAATCAACAAGCAGTCCAATATCAATCACTACCTCGTAGTAGCCACCGGAATAGCGTTGTGTATGGGTCCCTCGGCGCTGGCGTTCAGCTGTGCCGGCATTTTTTACACCCCTGTCAGTACGGCGTTGGGCGTCGGCAAGGGGACCTTTGCCGTTTACATGACGGTCTTGTGTTTTACGATGTTTTTTGCCCTGTCGTTTGCGGGCAAAATCATGGCGGCAAGGGATGCGAGAGCCGTTTTATCCACGGCCGTGCTCCTTGTCGGCGGCGGGCTCTTTGCCATGGGATTTTTCAATGCCGTGTGGCAATTCTACATTGCGGGCGCTTTCATCGGTTTTGGGGAATCCATCTTACTCTACCTTGCCGTGCCGACACTGATCAATCGATGGTTCAAGCAGCGGGTCGGCTTTTTTGTCGGCCTTTGCATGGCGTTTACCGGCGTCGGCGGGGTGCTTTTCAATCCGCTCGGGGATTATCTTATCACCACCCATGGGTGGCAGATGGGGTATCGGGTGTTTGGAATTTTAGCCGTTGCCATTGCCCTTCCGTTCACCCTCTTTGCGATTCGAAGCTTCCCTAAGGACAAGGGGCTGCTTCCCTACGGTGACAACGGTCAAGACCACTTGACGGCCGCACCCGTCGTGATGGGGGTCTCAGCGTCCAAGGCGTTCAAGTCCGGCCCGTTTTTCGCGACGGCGGCCTTTGCCGGGCTGGTGGGATTTAACTCCGTTATCTATCAGTTTCTGCCCTCCTATGCGAGTTCTCTGCCGCTAGCCGCAACGGTTGTCGGGCTTGCCGGCTTGCTGGCTTCGGCTGCGATGGCCGGGCAGGCCCTGGGTAAAGTCGGCCTGGGTACCATCGCCGACAAGAGTATCGCTGGTGGCATGTGGACGGCTCTGATTTGTGGTGCGGCTGGTTTGGTGCTTCTCTGGGTAGCGCCCACGTCTGTTGCAATCGTTCTGGTCGCCGGATTCCTGTTCGGCCCATTCTATGCGTGCGCAGTGGTTCAGGTGCCGCTGATGGCCCGGTCCATTTTCGGTGTTCGCGAGTACAGCCAAATCTACTCGCGCATTTCAATGTTTTCAGCTCTCATGGCGGCTTTCGGCGCAACTATCTGGGGATACCTGATTGACTGGACTGGATTTCGCATCCTGTTCATTCTCGGGCTGGTGATCCTGGCCAGCATTGCCCTGATCGGAACATACGCGCTTAGATCGGGGAAGAAGCTCGATCAGACAGCGGAATAGCCCCTTAATTCCCTAATGGCTCTCTGAAACGATACGACTGAAAATTCGGGGGACAAAAGAGATGATCATTCCCTACAACTCCTACAAGTCAATGGCCAAAGTGGAGCCGACCACGAAGTACAAAAAGGGGCACATTGCTCCGGAATATCTTCGTTTTGAGCTTCACCGGATATGCCTGGTGGAAGCAACCGTAAAACCGGGCGCCCGGCAAAGTTACGCTAAGCGGGTTTTGCAATACGATGAGGACTTTTGGGGGATTGTTACCCAGGATGTGTACGATGCTCGTGGCGCGCTCTGGCGCTCCGATATGTGTGTATCTGCTCACGCGTATGAGGTTCCCGGAGTTCAGATTTTTATGAATCTGCATTTTGATCTTCCCAGTGGTATCTCTTCCGTCAATTATGATTATTCAGATTATGATAATATGCCTATTTCCGATCAGCGGGAAGATGAATCCTACTTTCTGCCCGATCAAATTCGAAGAATGGGGCAGTAATGTTAAAGCGGCTCTCTCGTGAAAGCTGTTAAGCTTTCGCGAGAGAGCGCTACTGTTTTTTTATTGAGACGGATAACATTATTCGAAAAATTTAAAAGAGGGTGCTATGACCCAGTCTACTCCATTTACCATAAGGCCTGTTAACCGCCGTTGGCTGCTTTTTACGGCAGTATTCGTATTCGCTCTTCTGGGTTCCGGACAGCTTTTTGCAGTGACGGATTTATTACATCGGCCGGCCATGAAAACCGGCAAGTCCGTTTCATCAATGCTCACGGACGTGGTCAATACCGGTACCCGCATCGTGGCCGTGGGAGAACGCGGTCATATTGTGTATTCCGATGACAAGGGCGTTAATTGGCAGCAGGCTGAGGTGCTGACAAGTCTGACATTAACCGCCGTGTATTTTCCTTCCGCGCAAAACGGATGGGCCGTCGGCCATGACGGGCTGGTGCTGCACTCGAATGACGGCGGCTTGAATTGGACGGTACAACTGGAAGGCATGGCGATTATCAAGGCCAGCTTGACCCTGGCGAAGGCGCTGGTGGCGGAAAAAGAAGCGGCGTTGGCCGCTGCCGTTCCGGAAAGTCAAGCGGCATTAAACACCGAATTGGAAGCACTTCGTTATACGCTTGAAGATTTTCAACGGTCCCTTGATAAAAAGATTTGTTGCGAGCCGCTGATGGATGTCTGGTTTAAAAATGATAAGGAAGGAATGGTCGTCGGCGCTTATGGGCAATTTTGCCGCACGGTGGACGGGGGCAACACGTGGACGGCCTGCTGGGATAGAATAGACAATCCGGATCGAAATCATTTAAACGCCATTACTCCAGGGGCGAATGGATCCCTTTTTATCGCGGGTGAATTTGGAAACATCTTTCGTTCGTTGGACGGGGGAGAGCATTTTGAAAAGCTGTCATGCCCCTATGAAGGCACCTTCTTCGGCATCGTGGCGTATCCCAATGACCCTTATGTGCTGGCCTACGGGCTTGGCGGTAATGTGGTTCACTCCACGGATTTAGGCGGAAACTGGCGGCATATTCAAACAAAAACCGGCGGCACCATTGGCGGCGCCGCGGTCTGTTCGGACGGGACACTCATCATGGTTTCCTATACCGGTGAGATTTTAACCGGATCCGGGAAAACCGCCACGTTTACGCAGCAAAAATCCGGAGGCGGATGGATCGGCGTGGCCGATGCAATGGATGGCAATGTGGTGATGGTGGGAATGAGGGGGCCTCAACGCTTACCTATAGCCGATAATCAGCAAGGGGACAAATAAATGGTGGCAAAAGACAACGCAAAAGCGATTTTGAAACCGACGGATGAAGAAGCATCCTTGTTGGAAACGATCGTTTTTAAAAATCGTATGGCATTGTTGGTAGTTTTCATATTGGCGACCTGTTTTTTTGGATACAAGGCGACAGGCCTTCATCTGGATGCCAATTTTGAAAAGATGATTCCAACCAAACATCCCTATATTGTCAATTATTTTGCCCACAAGGAGGACTTGAAGGGATTCGGAAATACCGTTAGGATTGCGGTGGAGACCACGCAAGGCGATATTTATACGCGCGAGTTTCTGGATGTTCTGCGCAAGGTTACGGATGAAATATTTTTTATTCCCGGTGTGGAGCGTTCCGCCATTGAATCCCTCTGGACGCCTAATACCCGATGGATTGAGGTGACCGAGCAGGGGTTTGAGGGCGGTGCCGTGATTCCGGATACCTATGACGGCTCACCGGCAAGAATTGAGTTGCTGAAGGCCAATGTCCTCAAGGCCAGAATCGTCGGAAGGCTGGTGGCAAATGATCTTAAATCCGCCGTTGTCAATGTGCCCCTGATGGAAATAAACCCCGATACGGGAAAGCCGTTAAGCTACAAGGAGTTTTCAGGCAAACTGGAAACGCTGGTCCGGGATAAATATCAAAGCGACACCATCAAGATACACATCGTCGGCTTTGCCAAGGTAATGGGGGATATGCTGGACGCCACCGGCAAGATCGTCTTGTTTTTCGGTTTGGCGGTATTGATCACCCTGATCATTTTGCTTGGCTATACCCGGTGTATCCGGAGCACGCTACTTCTGATCTTCTGTTCTGTTACTGCGGCGGTGTGGCAGATGGGGATGTTAAGTGTATTGCAACTGGGGCTGAACCCCTACTCCATGCTAGTTCCTTTTCTGGTATTTGCCATTGGTGTCAGCCACGGCGTGCAGGTGATTTCGGCCATGCACAGGGAAGCGGCGCATGGGGTGGACAAGCTTCTGGTCGTCAAACGGGCCTTTCGCCAAGTCTATATACCGGGGCTCACGGCCTTGATTACCGACGGCTTCGGGTTCGCCGTGCTGGCGGTCATTCAAATTCCGGCGATTCAGCAACTGGCGGCAGGCGCCAGTATCGGTGTCATTATTCTGATCATCACTAACCTGACGATGTTGCCGATTCTGATGTCGTATGCGGGCGTTCGAAAAGCGCCTGCCGGACACACTCCTCCCGCCGCGGATGAGAAGCAAAATAGCATTTGGGCTACCTTTGCCAAAATGACCCGGCCAACGGTCTCCAAGGTTGCGGTATTGGTGGCGGCCGGGCTTTTCGCCTTCGGGATTATCGGCAGCAAGGATTTGAAGATCGGGGATCTTGATCCCGGTGCGCCCGAGCTCAGGCCCAACTCCCGGTACAATTTGGATAACCTGTTCATGGTGCAGAATTACTCCGCGAGCTCGGACATTTTTGTTCTCATGGTCACCACGCCGCCGGAAAAAAACAGTGATTACGGAAACTTAGTCGCAATGGAAGATCTTCAGTGGCGGCTCGATCAGCTTCCGGGGGTACAATCGACCAGTTCCGTCGTGGATGCCGTGAAAGCACTTCTGATTGGATATAATGAGGGAAACCTCAAGTGGAGAGGATTGCCGCGCAATCAGCAGACGCTCAACGCATCCGCCATCAAGGTTCCCACCAGCGCCAGCAATCGGGAAGGCACCCTCTCACCGGTCGTGATTTACTTAAAAGATCATAAGGCGGAAACCCTTCAAGCCGTGGTGGACCTGGTTGAAGACTTTGCCGCCAAGAACAACACCGAGATTTCAAAATTTTTAATGGCCGCTGGAGGGTCCGGGATTGAGGCGGCGACCAATATCGTCATTGGCAAAGCCCAGTATACGATGCTGTTTTTGGTCTATCTCACCACGATCGGGCTGGTGGCGCTGACCTTCCGAAGGGTGGGGGCCGTGATTGCCATCATTATTCCGTTGATGCTGACCTCCGCGCTCTGCCAGTTGGTTATGGTGCGGATGGGAATTGGCGTCAAGGTCGCAACCCTTCCGGTGATTTCGCTGGGTGTCGGCGTCGGGGTGGACTACGGCGTCTATATTTACGCTAAAATGCGGCAGTATCTTCAAGCGGGAATGCCCCTCTTTGTGGCCTATGGCCATGCCATGAGAGAGACCGGCAAACCTGTCATTTTGATCGGATTGATGCTGGCCATCGGTGTCGCCACCTGGGCCTTTTCGCCGATCAAGTTTCAGGCGGATATGGGACTTTTGCTCACGTTTATGTTCATCGTGAACATGGTCGGCGCCATCCTTTTATTGCCGGCATTGACCGGTCTGATGGAAAGTTTTCGGGGGCTTTTTACCGGAAAACGGGAACAGCCGCTTGACGTGCGTGCAGTAAATTAACCGCTGGAAGATAAATTTTATCCGATTATTCTAAGTCGCGTTGAAAAAGATACTAATATCAATGCTGTTTCCTTAATCAGTTAATTTATGCCGAGAAAGCTTCTTTTTGGTATAACCATTCGGTTTCTTGTGTTTTAACTGATCGTTGACAGTCTGAAAATTAATTTTCACTACACTCTTGTCCAAAAACGGTATCAAACTGGCGTAACACTGCTGTCCAAAATAAGTTAAAAAACGGTTTCCGCTAAAATAAATTTCAGCAGGTTATGGCCACTTGCTGCGCATTTTAGAAATCAGGTTGTCGGTTTTAACATGTGCTGTCCAAGTCCTTTAAAAGGAAGCGTATCATGGACAGGCCTGGGCGTTATGGGAAGGACATCAAAGGGATTATCGATCCATTCCCCTAAGTCCCGATAGGTAAGGAGATTCCAGCATAAAAATGCCACCAGGTTTGACAACGACCAGTTGAACTTGGATTTGAACTGAAGGAGCTTGATCAGCAGCATGGCGATTGATGCTGTCCAAATCTGAATGTACAGGGCGTTTTCGGTAGTCCCGACGAAGGTCTTCACCCTCAGGTTTAACTGCCAAGCAAAACCGTTAGCCAAAAAACAAGGAGGCAGCACGATGGTACGACATGCGAGTCTTTTTAGTCAATTGGTTGCTTTATTTCATCGCGGACAATTCCATAGTTTGGTCTTTCGTCACAAAGCCGAACGCTACTGCAAAGGTTTTGACAGCTGATCAAACAGGAAAAATCGTTCAAAGGCAGCATAAAATCCAAAAGACTCAAAGCTGCTTGGGAAAATGGCTACTTGTTAAGAATACTTAACTGTTAAAAAACATTTGCGATTGCCCTGTATAGGTTGTTGGCACTACCGTTTTGGGTTCAGAAAACATCGCTTATAATAATATCAGCAAGTTATCTTACTTAAAAACATGAAAATGGGGAAATACTGTCAAAGATCAGTTTAAGTGATGGCAGGTTTTTAGGTTTATCAATATTGGGGGTGCCAAAAAAATTTTGGGGGAAATCCCCAAATTGTTGTGGATCTAAGTCGTTAGAATACCTGTATTTAAGATAAATTAAATAAAAACAAAATGATATAGATTTTGGCAGGTATATTGCATTTAAGATTATGAATTCAATTTATAAATTATAATTTAATAAAAAATCAAATGCTTTTTAATCGTTTATTTCCTGGGATATTTGCCCACCCCTTGCGGTGTGACGTAACCGCAGAGTGGCGTCACCAATTTGATCCTTCTTAAAACGAGTCGGATGATGGCAGTTTGAGTCAATCCAAAAAGCATTGATTGGTATTAGATATCTTGCATTAGTCAGCCGATAGCAAATTTAACGAATGGCATTCCTGTTACGTAGAGGAAGGACTGCCTGCAGTCTATCAGCATCGCCAGTATGGCATCACGTTTAAGAAAATTTTCAGCAGAAGTAATTCACCCCTGAATGGTACTTTGATTAGTGGGATAGGCCTTTTGTCTAACACGGTACTCAACATACGACAAGGAAGGAGACAATAATGGGAAAATGTTTGGAGTGCGCGTTTTTTTTTAGCGTTCCTAAGGATGCCGAGGACTATGAACCAGGCAAAGGGGACTGTGTAACGGAGCACAAGGACGAAAAAGGCAAATTTTGGCAGTCCAAGCCCGTGTTTGAGGGGGATGAGGTGTGCCGGAACTTCAGCAAGAACTAACCCCGGTCAGGGGGCAACAGGAGGTAAGGTATGACAAGAGTAGCCGACCCCGTAGAGTATAAAGGACGGACAATCGAATTTCCCTTGGAGAACCCGGAAGAGCTTCAGGTGCCGGACGACCGGTTGACGAGCACGCTGGCGCGTCCGAGCACGGAGCGGACCAGGCGGTTAAAGGCCAGATGTCGGCTCAAACACACGGCCGCGGGCGAGTTTGTAAACCCGAACCTGAAGGCGGGCATTGAGCGGATGCGTTATTTCACGCAGGGGTTTGAGGCGTCAGCGGGCAAGGAGTATGTGCTGCGGCGTGCGGACGCGATCGCGAACGTATTGAATAAATGCACGGTATTGCTTCAGGAAGATGAGTTGATCGTGGGCTTTAATGCGGAGCATCCGGAGAAGGTGCCCTTGTTCCCGGAGACCTCGCATTTGAATATTGTGGATTTTGTGAACAGCCCCTACTGCCCCGAGGAAAAAGAAGAGGCGATGGCGATTGTGGATTATTGGTCGAAATACAGCCTGACGCAGCATGGGGAGCGGTATTTTACGAAAGAAGAGCTGGAGCGGATGTATCAGTTTTCGACGATGGAGGCGCCGACCTTTGCCAACGCGTATAACAGCACGGTGCCGCCGTACGAGACGGTGAACGAAGACGGATTGTTGAAGCGCATCGCGATGTGCGAGGAGAATATTCAGCGGGCGATGACCGAGATGGCGGCTCCCGACTGGAACGGTCCGGAGCGGTTGCCGCTGACCGATAAGATCGACAACTGGGAAGCGATGATCACGGTGGACAAGGCGGTGATCAACTGGGCGCAGCGTCATGGCCGGTTGTGCAAGATCGTGGCGGAGAACTTTGAGACGGATGCCAAGCGCAAGGAAGAGCTGCTGATGATCGCGGATATTTGCCAGCATGTACCGGCGAAACCGGCCAGAGGGCTTCGGGACGCGATGCAGGCCAAGTGGTTCACCTATCTCGTCTGCCATTCCATCGAGTGTTACGCCTCCGGATACGCGCACAAGGAAGACAAGGTGCTCTGGCCGTATTATCAGAAGAGTGTGATCGAGAAATCGGCCCAGCCCATGAACCATGCAGAGGTCGTAGAACTGGTGGAATGTGAGCGACTGAAAATTTCCGAGCACGGATGTGGCAAAAACCGCCAGTACCGGGCGGCCTTTGCTGGATCAAACGATCTTTTCATCTTGACGGTTGGCGGTACAAACGCGGATGGATCGGACGGCTGCAACGACATGACCGATGCCATCTTGGAGGCTGCCAAAAACATCCGGACCACCGAGCCCTCCATCGGTTTCAGGTGGAGCAAGCAGGGACGGGAAAAAACAAAAAGACTGGTGTTCGAATGTATCAGGGATGGTTTGGGGTATCCATCAATCAAGAACGATGAGTTGAGCATCAATCAATTGGTGAATGATTTTGGAGCGACTCCGGAGGAAGCAAGGGACTGGGCGCTGGTACTATGCATGTCTCCGGGGCACTGCGGCCGGAGAAAAGCCCAGAAAGTAAGAACCGAGGGGGGGGGTGGGTCATTTACGATAAAAGTGTTTGAGATCACGATGGCCGACGGATTTGACTGGTCTTATGCCAACATGCAGATGGGGCCGAAAACCGGCGACCCAAGGACTTTCAAGACATTTGAAGAACTGTGGGAAGCATTTAGAATTCAAAATGATTATGTGCACGATCTCCTCTGGCGTGCCAAAGATATCACCCGGAAGCTTCAGACGAAATATCTTCAGCTGCCTTTCCTTTCAAGTCTGGATGACGGGTGCGTGGAGCGCGGGATTGACGCGGTGAGTATCACGGAATTGCCGAATCCGTGGATGCAGACACATGCCAGTATTACGGCGAGTAACTCTCTGATCGCCATTAAAAAGCTGATTTATGATGACAAGAAATACACGATGGATCAGTTGATTCAGGCCCTTCATGCGAATTGGGAGGGCTATGAAAAAATGCGGCTGGATTTCGTCAATGCGCCCAAATGGGGCAATGACGATGATTATGCGGATTCCATAGTGAAAGCGGTTTTTGAAGATATTATGGCGGGTAAATTTAAACGCATCGTCACTTTCTCCGGGACGCATCCGCTGGTAGGAACCCAGCATGTGGCCATGTATATGATTACGGGCTCGATCACAGGCCCGACACCGGACGGCCGGTTTGGCGGCGAGGCCTTGGATGACGGCGGGGTGTCTCCAATGGCGGGAACAGATAAACTGGGGCCGACAGCGGTGCTAAGATCTATTGGCAAGATTGATTCCTCGAAGTTCAAGTTCAACCTGTTGAACCAGCGGTTGAATCTGCCGCTGATGCGCAGCAAGCACGGGTTTGATATCTGGCACGCGTATATGAAGACCTGGCATGATATGAAAATCGACCATGTGCAGTTTAACTGCGTGAGCACCGAGGAGATGAAAGCGGCGCAGGTGGAGCCTGAGAAGCATGAAGACCTTTTGGTAAGGGTGGCGGGTTACAGCGCGCGGTTCGTGGATGTATCGACCTATGGTCAGAACACGATTATCGCCCGAACCGATCAGAAGTTTGGCGCGGCGCAATTTGATGATTTGGATGTTGAATTGGCGGAAAAATAAAACGGCCCAATGGGGGTGCGCTTTTAAGCGGCGCGTCCCCTTTAACACCGCTTGGTGTTTTCCTCCATTGAGCAAAGATGGGGGAAAAACCGGTGACGGGCAACATTAGTGGAGGTATTTGCACATGGAATTTCCGAAATCACCTATCACCATGAGACATGAAGTTGGAACGAAAAAGCCCTGTAGAGAGTGCCGTTGGAGTACTGCTGATGTAACCAACCCGATACAGGGCCGATGTACCGCCAATAGAGCCAAATCCGGAGCGGTCTGGTTGAGATTGATTCCCAATGTTTATGAATATACATGCGACCGGTTTGAAAAAGGAACGCTGAGTTTCAGGGATAATATTTAGATACTGCTCATCCTTACCTGCAAAAGAATGAATATTCGTTTGGGATGAGGTTAAATCCACCGTATAATAATGAGGGGCAGATGTTTCGATTATCACGTTACGAGAAGGAAAAATCCGGCCCCCCGCCGCCGATTGCCTTCTTCCTGTTCCCTTTGTACGATGAACTTTAAGCTGCTGTATCCGTAGCCCAATTTATGCCGATGAAAGTACCGGCCTATTTAACGGAATAGCAGAATGTTCTTCATTTCGCTTGCAGATAATCCACGATGATTGACGTTAACGAAGGTACAGAGACAAAGAAAAGGAAAACAGTATGAATTTTATTATCTTTGGGACAAGTTGTAAAAAACGCTTGCGCTTGCTTGTTGTTGTCGCCGGTATGCTTTGCTGTTGTTTCCAGCCCGCGCAGGTCAGTGCGCTGCAGTTGTATCAGAGTGAAGATTTTACCGCCAGCTTTGACACCACCTTATCCTATAGCCTGCAGTATCGTGTTCAGGATCAGGATGAATCCATCATTGCGAATACGGCCGGCGGCACCAATGTCAACCCCAACGCTGATGACGGCAATCTGAACTATGACAAGGGCATTTTCAATAACATGTTCAAGATTATTTCCGACCTTGAGCTCAAGAGTAAACATTTCGGCGCGTTTGCGAGAGGTACGGCGTTTTATGATTTTGAAAACGAGGACGGCAGCCGGGAACGATATGAGTTGAGCGACGATGCCAAGGAACTGGTCGGCTCCGATGTAAAGC